>NZ_JBHYWI010000013.1:64540-147334 GCF_042751525.1 Kitasatospora sp. NPDC059408 | reverse complement strand
ACCGGCGTTGGTGTGGTGTTCGGTTGTTCACCGGTGGATCAGCTGTGCCTGCCCGGTCGGCGGTAGGCGATCAGGCACAGGGCGCCGCCGGCGAGGACGGAGAGGGCGCTGAGGCCCACGATGAGCGCGTTGGACGACGAGCCGCCGGTGGGAGGGAGCGGGCCGCCGCTCGACGACGACGAGGTGGGGGTGCGGGTCGGGCTCTTCGTCGGTGTCGGGCTGCCGGACGTGGACGTGGACGTGGTGGGAGAGGGCGAGGGCGTCGGCGTCGGGCTCGGCGAAACGGTGGGTGACGGGGAGGGCGACGGGGACGGGGAAGGTGAAGGGGACGGGGAGGGCGACGGGGACGGAGATGGTGATGGGGAGGGCGACGGCGACGGGGAAGGCGACGGGGACGGAGATGGTGACGGGGACGGAGATGGTGACGGGGAGGGCGACGGCGAAGGGGAGGGCGACGGAGACGGAGACGGACTGGGCAGGATCACGCCCATGTCGAGGTCGAGGTCGCGCTGGCCGCCCCGGAGGGTGACCGTCTGGGTGAGGCCGGTGGTCTGGTCGGCGTCCGAGTCCTTGGCCGGGTCCGTCCCGGCGCCGCGCCTGGTGACGGTCGCGCCCTTCGGCAGGGTGGCCAGGTCGAACCGGACGGCGTAGCTGCCGTCGGGCAGCTTGTCGAACAGGTAGTGGCCGGTGGCGTCGGTCACCGTGGTGACCGGCTTGCCGTCCTTGTCGCGCACGGGCTGGCCGTTGCCGTCCAGCAGGTGCACCGTGACGCCGGGGATGCCGGGCTCACCGGGCTTCTGGATGCCGGAGCCGTCCAGGTCCTGCCAGACGAAGTCGCCCAGCGCGTTGTCGGAGGGGGCCACGCGCGTGACGGCGACGCCGACCTTGGCGGGTTCGGCGGGCAGCAGCTGCCGGCCGGCCGCGTCGGTGGCGGTGAAGGCGAAGCTGTTCCACGCGTAGTCGCCCGCGGGGGCGTCGTAGGACGCGACCATCGGCCAGGTCAGCACGAAGGACGCGCCGGAGGCGAGGGTGCCGGCGCGGTGGACGCGGAACCACGTGGCCGTCCCGGGGGCGGGGAAGGTGGTGCTCCACACGGCCGCGCTGTTGCAGCCGTTCCGGGTGACGAGTGCGGTCTCGATGCAGGGGTTGGGGTCGGTGGTGTACTCGATGACCACGGTCGGGTCGCTGCTGGTGATCGGCTGGCTGAGGGACGGGGTCCAGGCGCTGCCGCGGGCGGCGCCCTGGGTGAGGACGTAGTTGTCGCCGGGGGTGGGGAGGCGGTCGTAGGCGATGAAGTCGGTGACCGGGTCGGGGGAGTCGTTGCGGACGGTCATGCGGTAGGAGATCCGGCCGCCGGGCGTGGCGGTGCCGATGCTGACGTAGTCGGCGTCGAGGTCGCCCTTGACCTCCTTGTAGGAGCGGAGCACCGAGGGCGCGTCCACGCGGATCCGGGAGGAGGCGTGGCACAGGAGCTCGGTGGTGTCGCCGTTGCCGTTGAGGTCCAGGAGGTCCGGGGTGCTGCCGCTGTCGGAGCCGGAGAACATGCACGAGACGGGGGCGTCGGGCCGGTCGACGGTCACGTAGACGTCGTTGGTGAGCTCGCCGGCGCGGATGCTGCCGGCCACCTGGACGTCGAAGAGCATCCGGTAGGCCAGCGCGTCGTGGAGGTACGTCATGTCCGGTGCGCCGGCGGGCCACTGCATCCTGAGGATCTGGCGGCCGTCGGGGCCGGGGGTCACCGTGATCGACTCGGGGGCCCTGGCGTCCGGGTAGTTCGGGTCGGGGCGGGCCGAGCCGTCGAGGTAGACGACGCCGGCGGGCAGCACGTCGTAGAGCACGAGCGGGCGGCTGAGGTCGCGGGCGCTGCGGTTGTAGGGGATGACCTGGAAGGTGGCCTTGCCGCCGGGGGCGGAGAGCTCACCGGCGACGGTGGTCTTGGCCGCGCCGAGGTTGGTGGCCTGGGTGATGGCGGTGGAGGCGCAGGCGTTGGCGGAGGCGTTGTCGGTGCCGTCTGTCGCGGCGGTGTCCACGCAGTTGGTCAGCCGGTCGGGTGCGGGGCGCCCGTCGTGGCCGGGGGTGGCGACCTGGGTGACCAGCTGCACCGAGTTGCCGGGGCTCCAGCCGGTGGGGATGGGGCCGTTCCAGGTGAACCTGAGGCCGTCCAGCCACCGTCCGGCCGGGATGCCCAGGTCGTCGCGGGAGGGGTCGCCCGCGCCCCGGACGAAGGTGATCCGTCGGTTGGTGGAGCCGTCGAACGGGCTGGACGGCGAGAAGGTGAGCCACGTGGGGTCGCCGTTGAGGCGGTACTGCAGGGTCAGCTCGATGCTGTTCGGGTTCCAGGGCTCCAGCTGGAGGGACTGCGGGAAGATCCAGTTGTAGAGGCCGTCGGTGGTGCCGGCGCCGGGGTCGGTGATGGTGAGGCTGGTCGCCGGGCCCGAGGTGTTGGTGGCCGAGAGGCCGAAGGAGTTGAGGTCGCCGTTGGTCGTGGTGTCGCGCCAGACCTTGCTCGCCGTCACCACCACGCCGGTGGCCGGCGGCCTGAACTGGCCCGTCGTGGTGGAAGCGGTGTCCAGCTTCCGCTCGCTCTCCGTCAGCGGGGCGCCGAGCAGGTCCACCGTGTTGTTCGAGGTGGTCCCGTTCGGGAAGTCGGCCTCGGGGTAGTGGACGACCAGCACGCCCGGCACGCGGCAGCCGCCGCGTCCGTTGCCGGAGGTGAACGCCCCGAGGTCGTAGCCCCACGTGTTCGGGCCCGGTGGCACCGGGGACCAGCCGGGCGAGCGGCCGGTGTCCACCACCGCGCCGGGCGGCAGGCTGTCGAGCAGGCGGCCGGTGTCCAGGTCGACGTTGGGCACGTTGTCGGTGGCGCAGGTGCTGAACTGGTAGGTGACGGTGCGTCCGTCGCTGCTGGAGGTCTGGATCCCCTTGGTCACCGTGTACTGCGGTTGCACGGCGGCCTTGGTGTCGGCCGTGGCGGTCTGCGAGGTCTCGCCGGTGGCGCTCATGGTGGCCGAGTTGGTGGAGACGGCGCCGTTCGGGGTGGTGAAGTTGGGGTACTTCATCGTCACCGTGATGGTGGCGGTCGTGCCCGGACTCAGGTTCTTCAGCGTGATGTCCATCGTGCCGCCCATCGCGCCCGGGGCGGGGACGGTGGAGGCGGCCTCGTCCACCGAGGACGGGTCGGGCGTCCAGCCGACGAACTGCATGTTCGACGGCAGGGTGTCGAGGATCCGACCGCCCGTGCACTCGGTGATCGAACACGTGTAGCGCAGGGTGTAGGTGACGTTCTCCCCGGGGGAGGCGGTCGCCTTGTCCACGCTCTTGGTGAAGGAGATCGCGGCCTGGGCCGGTGGCGCCAGCACGCTGCTGCTGAACAGCGAGCCCGCCACCAGGGCCAGGACGGAGGCGATCCGCCCGGTCCGGAAAGGAATACGCATACCGAGCAGTTCATCCGATCGTCTGATCGATTGCTCCGACGGCGCGAGGGTGATCGGGGGCAATTCACCTGCTCAGCGGACGGGCGGGCCCGGATCACGGCACGGAGGGGACCGACCGGAGGGCCTCGGCCGCGCCCTGGCGACGGTCCGTCAGAGCGTAGCCCCCCCGCGCCCGTCACTCGATCGGCCGGTGGCCGTATCCGATGACCGGGCGGGCCTGTTGGTATGGCATCGATTGGTAGGCCGGTGCGCGACTGCTTTGGACACCATCCGGCGACGACAGCTGCAGAAGAAGGCGGAATGCTCCAAATCTCAGTCGAGGACTCCGAGATCGACCCGGGTGAGGCCCATCGGTGGCACCTGGTGTCCCTGACCGGTGACGGCGGGCCCGCCCCGCGCCGGATGACCGGTTACAACCAGGCGAAACATTTCACCGTGGCGCAGCACGCCCAGAGCATCGACGAACCGATCCGGTCCTACGTCGCGGCCAGCTTCGAGCTCCCCGGCCGGGTGGACCCGGACGCGTTGGAAGGAGCGTTTCTCCACCTGGTGCGGCGTCACGAGGTGCTCCGGGCGGTCTACCAGCCGCTGGGCGGGGACCTGGGCTGCGAGGTCCTCACGCCCGACGAGGTGGCCCTCAAGCACGTCTACGTCGGCCCGTTGGAGACTCCCGCGGAGGTCACCGGGCACCTCCAGGGCGCGTTCCAGGAGGTGGACACGCTCGCCTGGCCGCTGATCACGATGGGTGCGGTCGTCCGGCCGGAGTCGACCACCGTCTGGTTCTCGTGCGACCACCTCGTCACCGACGGGCTCTCCAGCGCGATCGCGGTCAACGACCTCATCACGGCCTACCGGGACCTTGGCGCGGTCGAACCCGTGCCCGGCGCGGTCCGACCTCCTGGCAGCTACCTGGAGTTCAGCCGCACCCAGCGCCGGGCCAACCGGGCGATGAACGCCGACGACGCGCGGCTGGACTACTGGCGGGCGTTCCGCGACCGCAACGGCGGCCTGTTCCCGCGCTTCCCGCTCGACCTCGGGGTCCGGCCCGGCCGCCTGTACGCGCCGGTGGCGAGCACCGAACGGCTGCTGACCGCCCGCCAGGCCGAGGAGTTCGGCGCCGCCTGCCGGGCCCGTGGCGGACGGCTGTCCATGGGGCTGCTCGCGGCCGGCGCGGTCGCCCTGCGCCGGCTGGGCGGGCCGGCGGAGTACCGCGGGCTGGTGCCGGTCAACGAACGCGGTCGGGGCGTCTACGCGGAGTCGATGGGGTGGTTCATCAACACCCTGCCGGTCGCGTTCCCGGTCGCGGAGCGGGCGGAGTTCGGCGAGGTGCTGGCCGCCGCCCAGGACGCCTACGGGCAGGCGCAGGCGAACGCCGGGGTGCACTTCGTGAAGGCGTGGCGGCTGCTCGCCCCGGCCGAGTACGCGCGACTGCACTACTGGCCGCACGCGGTGAACTTCTTCTCCTACATCGACTTCCGCCGGCTGCCCGGCGCCGACCTGCACACCGCGCGGCGCGCCCGGATGCACGTGTGGGTCTCCGGCTGCAACGGGCTCCTGCACTGGCTGCACCGCACCGACGAGGGCCTGTTCGTCAACACCATCCACGTCGACACCCCGCAGGCCCGGGCCACCAACCGGTCGCTGCTGGACGGGCTCACCCGCGTGCTGACCGACGTCACCTGAGAGCCGCGGCTAGCGGTCCAGGACCGACAGCAGCACGTCCACCAGCCGCTCGGCCGCGTCCGGGCGGCCGTGCTCACGGGCCCGTCGCGCGATCTCGGCGCGGCGGGCCGGGTCGGTGAGCAGCGGGACGATCGTGTCCTGGAGGGCGCCGGAGGTGGCGGGGCCGATCAGCGCGACGGCCGCCCCGGAGTCGGCGAGGTGCCGCGCGTTGTGCTCCTGCTCGTTCCCGGCGCTGGTGGCCAGCGGGATGAAGACGGCGGCCTTGCCGAGCGCGGTCAGCTCGGCGAGCGTCCCGGCACCGCTGCGGGAGACCACCACGTCGGCGAGCGCGAGGACGTCCGGGAGCTCCGGGCCGACGAAGCCGGTGACCAGGTACCGGGCGCGGATGTGCTCCGGCAGTGCGGCGACCCGCGCCCGCAGCCCGGCCTCGTGGGCGGGCCCGCACTGGTGGACGACGTTGGCGTGGCCGAGCAGCCACGGCAGGATGTCGCTGACCAACTGGTTGATCTGCTGCGAGCCCTGAGCACCACCGGTGACGTACACGGTGGGCGCCTCGCGGTCGAAGCCCCACAGACCGAGGGCCTGCACGGCCTTGCCGGCCTGGCCGGTCAGCACCTCGGGGCGTACGGGGTTCCCGGTGACCACGGCGTTGGGCCGGGCGGCGTCGGGGAGGAACGGCAGTGTGGACCCGGAGGAGACCGCGACGCGGGTGGCCATGCGGGCCAGCGCCCGGTTGCCCAGGCCGAGCCGGACGGTCTGCTCGTGGACGACCAGCGGCCGGTGGCACATCCGGGCGGCCAGCCCGACCGGCACCGCGACGTAGCCGCCGGTGCCGAGCACCACGTCCGGGTCGAACCCGGCGACCGCGGTGCGGGCCTGGGCGACACCGAGGGGGACGCGGCCCATGTCCTTGACGTTGGCCGGCGAGATCAGCTTGAGGGGGTTGGAGCTGCGCCGGATCTTCCCGGTGGCGACCGTCCTGAACGGGATGCCCTCGGACCCGGCGACACGGGCTTCGAGACCGGCGGCGGTGCCGATCCACAGCACGTCCAGGGCGCCGCCGGCCGCGGCGAGCCGCGAACGCAGGGTGCGGACGGCGGTGAGGGCCGGGTAGGTGTGCCCGCCAGTCCCGCCCCCTGTGACGATCAGCCGGAGGGGGCGGCCGAGGCGGGAGACGAGAGCAGTGGTGTCGGGGGTCACGGCTGGAACATACCAGCTCCCGAAGAGGCTTCTGGCAGCGGAAGCTGACGAAGCGTCGGCAGAATGCCGCTCGTCGGTCCTGTACGGCCCACCTCGGCCGGTGAAGCCCCTGTTAGCCTGATCGGCATGATCATGAGGAGGGCCGGGCAGCGGGCGCAGGGCGGGTTGGGCTCCGGTCCGGAGCGGGCTCTGATCGCCGCGAGTTTCGTCAACAGGGTGGGCAACGGTCTCTTCAACACCGCTGCTGTCCTCTACTTCACGTTCGTGGTGCACCTGCCCGCCGCACAGGTGGGGGCCGGCCTGACGATCGCCGGCCTCTGCGGCCTGGCGGCCGGCATACCGGCGGGGAATCTCGCCGACCGGTACGGGCCGCGCGCGATCTGGCTGACGAGCCTCGCGCTGCAGGCCGCCACGATGGCGGCGTTCGTCCTCATCGACAGCTGGCTCGCGTTCACGCTCGTCGCCACGCTGGACCGGCTGGCCGCCACGGCGGGCGCCGCCGCGGGCGGTGCCCTCATCGCGCGGGTCGGCGGTGAACGTCCGGCCGCCTTCCGGGCCAGACTCCGGACCTTCGTCAACCTCGGTGTCGTCGTCGGCACCCTCGGCGCGGCCTTCGCGATCCAGGTCGACACGCGCTCCGCCTACACCGGCCTCATCCTCGCCAACGCCGCCAGCTTCGCCTGCGCCGGACTGATCGCGTTCCTGGGCGTCCCGAACTACCGGCCCCTGCCGCGGCCCGAGGAACACCGCCGGTGGTCCGTCCTGACCGACCGCCCGTACGTGTCCTTCGTGGCGATCTACAGCGCCATGGGCCTGCAGTACCAGACCGTCTCCCTGCTCCTGCCGATCTGGCTCAGCGCCCACACCGACGCACCGCGCTGGACGGTGGCCGCGGTCTACGCGATCAACAGCGGCGTCTGCGTGCTGTTCCAGAGCCGGCTCGGCTCGAAGGTGGAGACCCCGCGGCAGGGCGGCCGCGCGTTCCGGCTCGCCGGGCTCCTGTTCCTCGTGAGCTGTCCGCTGATGGCGCTGACGGCCGACGTCCCCGCCTGGGTGGCTCCGGTGCTCGCCGGGCTGGCCGTGTGCATCCACAGCATCGGAGAGGTGTGGGAGTCGTCGGGCGGCTACGCGCTCGGCTTCGGCCTCGCGCCCGACCACGCCTAGGGGCAGTACCAGGGCCTCCTCGGCATCGGCTTCGACACGGGCCAGGCGCTCGCCCCCGTGGTCCTGACCGGAGCCGTCCTCGCGCTCGGACACCCGGGATGGCTGCTGCTCGGCCTGTTCTTCGCGGCCGTGGGCGCGGCGGGACCGCCGGTGGCCGCGTGGACGGAGCGGACCCGGCCCGGTGAGCCGGGCGACGGGGTCCCCGACCCGGTCGATCTGGGCCCGGTCGATCAGGAACCGATCGATCAGGAACCGAGAAGCCGCGCGGAGGCCCGCGACGTAGCGTGAACACGTCGCCGGGAGATCCGGCACCCGGTGATCGACAGCCGGGCAACGTCATCAGGAGGACCCATGTCGTACGCCGTCGACTTCAAGAACGTGTCCACCGTCGGCCTGGAGTCGTCGCCGGTGGCGGAGGCGCTCGCCGGGCTGCGGGCCAACGAGGCGCGGTACTTCAAGAACAAGTACGACCACGAGTTCACCGTCCTGCCCGCCGACGAGGCGCCGGACGTGCTCGGCCTGGTGAACCGCATCCTGTCCGAGGAGCGCGACATCGTCATCGGTTCCCGGCCGCTGGAGGTGACCTCCTTCGAGGTGAGCGGTATTCGGATGATGTACGTGTTCTACGAGTCCGGCCTGTCGATCAACGTGATGTACGGGATCGAGGACGGCGGGAAGCGCGCGGTGGGGTTCAAGCTGTCGGAGGGCATGGACGTCCCCGAGGAGCTCGCGTCGAAGTTCAAGTTCGCGCGCCAGAAGTCGAAGCTGGCCGGCGAGATCCGCGGCTCCTTCTTCGTGATCAAGGGCGAGTACTGAGCCTCCACCGGTGCTCCGGGGCCCGCTGCTCGCCGCGGTGACCGTCTCCTGCTACCGCCGCCGGCACCGCCGGCCGGGTGACCCCGCGGTGTTCCGTACAGGTGGGGCCTGACGGGGCGTCGGACAATTCGGATACGATCCGCCCTCCACAGAATGGACCGTATCCCCATGACCCGCCCCTCCAGACGCCTCTGGGGCGTCCTCCTGGCCCTGCTCACGGGCCTCCTGACGCTGTGCGCCCAGCCGCAACTCACGGGCGTCGCCCCCGTCGCCGCCGTCTCCGGTGCCCACCGGCAGGCGGACACGATCCAGCTCAATCCGGCCGCCCAGCAGGTGGTGGTCGGCCAGACCGCCACCGTCACGGCCGTCGTCACCGCGGCCGGCAGCCCCCAGACCGGGGTTTCGGTGAGCTTCCAGGTGACCGGTGGTCCGAACAGCGGACGAACCGGCACCGCGACGACCGACGCCAACGGCAACGCCGTCTTCATGTACTCCGGCACCGTGGCCGGTACCGACAGGGTGCAGGCCACCGTCGGCACCGACACCTCGAACCCGGCCTCGATCGAGTGGGACACGACGCAGGTGGGCCTCAATCCGGGCACCCAGTCCCTGGTGGTGGGGTCGACGGCCACGGTGAAGGCGACCGTCGGCCTGCAGGGCAACCCGGTGTCCGGCGTGACCGTGACCTTCTCCCTCGCCGGGCCCAACGGGCCGGCCTCGATGCAGGCGACGACCGACGCCACCGGTTCGGCCACGTTCACCTACACCGGCGCCGTCCCCGGCACCGACACCGTGCAGGCCTCGATCACCGACCCGGTGGGGCACACCCAGACCTCGAACCCGGCCACGGTGCAGTGGAGCACGCTGGTGGTCACGCTCGCCCCGGGCGACCAGAGCGTGACCCTCGGCGGCACGGCGAGCGTCAAGGCCACCGTCACCCTCAACGGGAACTTCCAGTCGAACGTCCCCGTCTCGTTCACCGCCACCGGGGTCAGCGGCACGGTGACCGGCTCGGGCGTCACCGACATCAACGGCGGCGCCACCTTCGCCTACAGCGACACCGGCACGACGGCCGGCCACGACTCGGTCCAGGCCTCCGTCCAGGACCCGGCCAACCGCACCCAGACCTCCAACCCGGTCGGCGTCGAGTGGACCGCCCCGGCTCCGGAGCCGGTGGTGTTCCTGGCACCGATCACCCAGTCGGTGGAGGTGGGCGGCACCGCGACCGTCGACGCGACCGTCACCCTGAACGGAGCGCCGGTCGCCAACGGCTCGATCACCTTCCTGGTGAACGGCTCGCCCTTCGGGCCCTCGACGACCACGGACGCGAACGGCCACGCCACGTTCACCTACACCAGCAACACGGTGGGCCCGGACGCCGTCACCGCCACCGTCCCGGGCTCCTCGAACAACCTGGTCACCTCCAACCGCGTCACCGTGCGCTGGACCGCGGTGCCGGTGGTGGCGCTGGTCCCGGCCTCCCAGTCCCACGTGGTGGGCCAGTCGGCGGGCCTCACCGCCACCGTCACCGTGAGCGGCGCGGCGGTGCCGAACACGACGGTCACGTTCCTGGTCACCTCGGGGCCGAACGCGGGCGTCACCGCGTCGGTCGTGACGGACGCCTCGGGCAACGCGCCGTTCTCCTACACCGGGACCGGGGTCGGCACGGACGCCGTCCAGGCCGCGGTGGTGGACCCGGTGAACCACACCGACTACTCCAATGTCGTCCAGGTCGTCTGGGCCGCCGACCAGGGGATCACCGCGACCGGCACCACGCTGAACGAGCGGCGCCACAGGCCCTTCACCGCCGGCGTCGCCACCTTCACCGATCCGGACGCCGGCGCCACGGCCGCCGAGTACACGGCGACCATCGACTGGGGTGACGGGACGACCGGCACCGGCACCGTCACCGGCGGCACCGGCGGCCCCTTCACCGTGACCGGCACCCACACCTACCGCAGCCGCCGGACCTTCACCGTGACGGTGACCATCACGGACCGGGACAACGGCGCCAACACCGCGAGGGCGACCACGACGATCCACGTTCGCTGACGGGTCCTTCAGGTCTCCCGGGTCCTTCAACCGGCCAGGAAGGACGACACCTCGGCGAACGACACGGTCGTGTCGGGCTGGAGGCGCGTGGTCTCCCCGCGGAAATTGCGCACCTCCAGCCAGCTCTGCGGCGATGCACCCGGCAGGACGTCCATGAGCTTCCGCACGTCGGCCGACCGGTAGACCATGAACTTCTTCGCCGGTCGGTAGTACGACGGCTGGATGTCGAAGCGCAGGTCAACGGCCGGGTACGGCGACCGTCCCCAGTCGGCGTAGGGCAGTGAGGCGTGACCGTGGATGCGGGCGTCGACCAGCACCTCCGGGTCGTCGTCCCCGATCTCGCAGTCGAAGACGGGGACGGCGGTCGCCACCCGCGCGGCCGCCCCCGGGGTGGCGGCGCAGGCCCGGCCCAGTGCCGGCGAGCAGAACAGTGCGGTGTCGAATGATCCGACCGGGCCGGGCAGCGGCACCTTGTGGTGGGACCGGCCGTCGAAGGCGAGGTCACGCCGGGGGGAGAGGAACTCAAGGAACGCCGCGACGGTCTCCTCCCGGTGGCCGGCCGCGCGCACCGCGAAGCGGACCGCACTGCGTCCCTGGTCGCGCAGGACGTAGTACTCGTAGAAGCCCATGGGGTGGTCGGGTGAGTGCTCGCAGCGGTAGACGTCGTCGAAGCCGTCGACCGGTACGTACCGGACTTCCGGGGCGTACGGCCCGACAGCCCTGGCGAGGACGTCCAGCACCGGTGTCCCGGCCTCGGCCTCCGCCGGGTCGTGGGGCGGGTCCACCTCGGCGAAGCCCTTGCGGAGACGGTCGTTGACCTTGCGTGCGGCGTGGCGCCGCGCCTGCTCCTCGTCGTCGAGCGTCATCGTGCTCGCCTTGCCCGGGGTGCGGTCGGATCCCCACCTGAGGAAGCAGCGGATCCCCTCCCGGCGAATCTCCCAGTAGTCGAGCCTTCCCGCCTCTTGCCGCTCGAACCGCCGCCATGTGGTCATCCGGCCTCCTCCACGTCCCACGGCCCGACGCCGTCGGCGCTGTCGAGTACGGGCTCAACCGGACGGTGTGCCGGGGACCACAGGCCGAACCACTGCTCGGCGCCGTACTCCTCGAAGCGGGCCGCCTCGCCGAACCCCAGCTTCGTGGCGACGCGCAGCGAGGCGGCGTGGGCGGTCCGGGTGCAGAGCACCACCGGCTCCCCGGGGAGCGCGTCGGCGAACCAGTCGAGTGCGGCCGCGCACGCCTCGGCGGCGTATCCACGTCCCCACGCCCGCGGCAGGAACATGTAGCCGAGCTCGGCCTCGCCGCCTTCCGGACGGACGTGTCCCGGGCGGTCCGCGCCGCGCGGATCGAGCGTGATCATGCCGATCATCGCTCCGTCGAGCTCGACCACGAAGAAGCCGAAGCGCCGCCCCGGCACCTCGGGCACCGCACGCTCCAGCTCGTCACGCGGCCGGGCACCACCGACGTAGGTGCCCACCTCCGGCGAGGCGAAGAGTTCGATGAACGCCGCGCGGTCCCGGGCCTCGGACGCGCGGAGCACGAGGCGCTCGGTCCTGATCGGGGCGGGCGGCCAGGCGACGGGGGCAGGATCGGTCATGGCGGGCAACCTATCGCAGGCCGTCCGCCGAGCAGGAGCCCCACATGATGGTGGACCAGGCACGATGTGTCGGTGCCGTCCGTCATGCTCTCACCGTGACGACCCTGAACGACGGCGCCCAGCGCCACGGCCGCCCGGCCCGGCCCGACCTGTCCGATGCGCTCGCGGTGATCCGGGACACCGACTGGGCCGCGCTCCAGCACGCCTACGGGCCCGCGGGGGACACACCCGCGCGCCTGTTGCAGCTCCTCGACCCGGAGCCCGAGACCCAGGCCGAGGCCCTGGGGATGCTCGACATGTCGGTGCTCCACCAGGGGTCCCTCTACAGCTCGACCGCACCGGCCGCGCTGTTCGTCGCCGCGATCCTCGCGGATCCCCGCACGACGGCCCGGCACGAGAGCCACTTCCCCTGGGACGAGCGCAGCCGCCCGCTGCGCGCCGCGCTCGTCGAGTGGCTGGGCCAGGTCGCGGAGTCGGCGGGCTGGGGGGAGTTCGCGGAGGACGACGAACCGGACGCGGAAGAAGACGAAGAAGTCGAAGCAGACGAAGAAGTCGAAGCAGACGAAGAAGACGAAGAAGACGAAGAAGATGCGGAGGACCGGGCAGCCACTGCGGCCTGTCGTGCGATCCGGCCCACGTTGTACGCGGCGGTCGTTCCCCACCTCTCCGCCCCGGACCCGGCCGTTCGTGAGGCCGCCCTCGGCGCCGCCGGGCACCTCCTGAACGCCCCCGAACTCGCCGACCGCATACCGGAGGCAGCGCAGCACCTCCGCCGGCTCCTCGCGGACAGCGCCGACCGCCGCGAGCGCGCGGCAGCCGTCCTGACGCTCGGCGCCTGGCACCAGGACACCGCCGAGCTGCTCGACGACGCCGATCCCGCCGTCCGCGCCTGCGCTGCGCTCGCCCCCGTGGCGGCCGCCGACCCCCGTGCCACCCGGGTGCTCCTGGCCGCACTCGAGGACCCGAAGGCCGCCGACGGCTGGTTCCCCGAGCCGCTGCCGCAGTTCGACGGCTGGTTCCGCTTCACGCTGCTGGCCGCGGCGATCGACCGGGTCGACGATTTCGCCGAGCTGCTCCCGGCGGCGCTGGCGCTGGTCCCGCTCGCCGACGACTTCACGGTGGAACGGGACTGGGGCCCGCTGCTCGTGAAGGCCCTGCCGGACGGATTCCCCGCCGACGCCGAACCGACCGCCGCCCAGCGTGCGTTCCTGCGGGGCATCGCCGCCAACGATGGCTGCTGGGGCACCATCGGCAACAAGATCATCTGGCTCCGCAGGGTCGGGCTGCCGGAGGACCGCGCCGAGTTCCGGCGGTTGGTGGGCTGACGGCGGTCCCGAAGGTGTGTCAGTGGGGGATGGTAGGAAGGGGGAATGATCAGCAGCGCGGAGGTCGGGGTCGTCGCCCGTAACCTGGCGGACGCGGGCAGCGGCCTGCGGTGGAGCGGCGAGGGCCCGCGCGAACTCGTCGGCCGGCTCGGCTGGGAGTGGGCGGACGGGTCGGACGGCCGCGTTCGCCTCGTGACCGCGCTGCCGGGCGGTGACGCGACGCTCGTGCCGGTCGACGCGCGGGCGCGCCCGTGGGCCCGGTCCCAGGAGTACCTGGAGCTGGTGGTCCCGGTCAGCCGTCCGGCCGCTGAAGTGCATACGCAGGTCGAGGAGTTCCGACGGGTCGCCGATGCACTCCGCCAGGAGCTCGGGAACGCGACCTACATCGGCGGCAACAGCCGGAGCAGCCCGACCGGTCATCGGCTCGCCCCCTCCTGGGGCAGGCCGTTCCTCCGGTGGCGCAGGGGGGCGACGAGCCTCGAACTCCGCGCGGGCGAAGCCGGGCCCGAACTCGTCCTGCAGGCGAGCGCCGTGTGGGAGTCCTGGTACCAGCAGGGCGGCGACGGATACGTCGGGGTCCTCCAGGGCGCCGGACTCGAACTGGACCACCCCCGCCGGGAGTACGCGGGCGAGTGGGACGAACTGGCCCTCGGCGGATTCCTGCAGATGCTGCCCGCCGAGGTCAGGGCCACCGGCCTGGCGCAGAGCATGCCCCTGTACGGGTGCTCGATCGGCGACGGCCCCCTGCTCTTCGCCATCGACTGCAGGGACGGCCGCCTGCTCATCGGGTACACCGAAGCCGGCGTCGCCGAGGCCGCCCGGGGCGAGCGGGCCGCCGCCCTCGGGTGGACGCCGATCGAGGAGACGCTCCCGTCCGACCACCCGCTGCGCCCGCAGTTCGGGTGCACGCCGTGGCTGATCGACGCCGGCGGCCCGGGCGGGGTCGACGGTGCCGTGGCGGACGTGATCGTGCGTACCGCCCGTGCGGCCGGCGTCGCGTCCGCCTCCGGACTCCGCATCGGAGGCGAGGCGGAGCACGTCGTCATCGAGGGTACGACGGGGCACACGCGGTACCGCATCGGGTTTCCGGGGCTCCGCATGCGTACCTGCTGACGGGGGCGGGCGCGACGAAGCCCCTGGCCGTCAGCAGCTTCCGCCCGCTCGGACCGGGACCAGGCCGACGAGGTAGGCGTCGACCGCGTCGGTGACGCAGGCGTTGCCGCGGCCGTAAGCGGTGTGACCGGGGCCCCGGTAGGTCAGGAGCATGCCGCCGGGCAGCTGGGCGGCGAGGGCCTGGGCCTCCTCGTACGTCGTGGCCGGGTCGCCGGTGGTGCCGACCACGAGGACGGGCGGCAGTCCGGCGGGGGTGACGCGGTGGGGCTTGAGCGGGCCTGCGGGCCAGGTGCGGCAGGTGAGGGTGGAGAGGACGCTGCCGGCGCCGAACACGCCCGCCTCCCGGTGGGCGCGGTCGAGCAGGTCCCAGTACGCCTGCGGGTCCGCGGGGTAGGGGGTGTCGAGGCAGTTGACGGCGGTGAGGGCGGCGTCGGAGTTGTCGGGCGCCTGCCCGCCGCCGGTCTCCGGGCCGTCGTCGTGGTGGCCGGGGTCCGGCTCGGCGAGGGCGGTCAGCTTCGCGGCGTTGCCGCGCCGGGCGGCGCCGAGGGCCTCGGACAGCGGCTGCCACTGGGACTCCGGCGAGTACATCGACGTGGTGATGGCGGTGTGCAGGGTGTTCTGGTCGAGGCGCCGCCCCGGGCCCGTGGTCGGCCCGGAGCCGCGGGCGGTCGTCTCGTACAGGTCGGTGATCAGGGCACGGATGCCGTCGGGCGTGCCGGCGGGGCAGGCCTGGCCGACGACCGCCGCGCAGCGGTCGGCGTAGCCGTCGACGGCCCGCTGGAAGCCCTTCGCCTGGCGCAGGGCCAGCCCGGCCCAGTCGAGCGACGGGTCGATGGCGCCGTCGAGGACCATGGCCCGCACCCGGTGGGGGAACTGCTCGCCGTAGACGGTGCCCAGGTAGGTGCCGTAGGACCAGCCGAGGTACGTGAGCTTGTCGTCGCCGAGGACCGCGCGCAGGACGTCGAGGTCGCGCGCTGCGTCGAGGGTGCCCACGTGGGGGAGGATTCCGGCGCTGCGGGCCTTGCACGCGGCGGCCTCGCGGTCGGCGTCGGCGAGCGCGGCGGCACGCTCGGCGGGGGTCCGAGGGTAGAGCGGTGCGGGCGTCCCGGAGGCGGTCGGGCCCGGGTTCGCGGGTTCGTCGGGAGGCGTGCAGTCCAGGGCGGGCTTGCTGCCCGCGACGCCGCGCGGGTCGAAGCCGACGATGTCGAAGCGCGTCCTGGCCTGCTTGCCGAAGGAGTCGAGGCCGCCGGACTTCAGGGTCTCGACCCCGGAGCCGCCGGGCCCGCCCGGGTTGAAGACCAGCGACCCGATCCGCCGGGCGGGGTCGTCCGCGGGGTGCTTGACCAGCGGCAGGGTGAAGGTCTGCCCGCTGCCCGGCTGTGCGTAGTCGAGGGGAACGGTCAGCGCGGCGCACTGCAGGCCGTCACCGCAGGGGCTCCAGCGGGCCTGCTGGCCGTAGTGGCCGGCGAGGTCCGGCCGGACGGCGGGCTCGGTGGTGGCGGGCGTGGCTGCCGCCGCCGCGGGTGGGGCGGGCGGGACGGCAGGCCCCACGCAGCCGGCGAGTGCCGCCGTGCCCAGCAGGGCCAGCGCGGCGACGACCCGGCGCGGGACGGCCGCTGACCGGGGACCACGTCCGCCATGGGCAAGGTGCTGCACTGTGCCTGCTCCGCTCTCTTCGGGTGTCGTCCCACTGCGACGGTTTCGGCAGTCTCGGTGGCGGATCCTGAGGATTCGGTGAGGTCGCGTGATGCCCCGAACACGGCGAGGCCGCGCCGACGCCCGCGGACGTGTGCGGGGCCGTCCGGGGTGCAGCCGCTGCCGGGGAACCGGCCCATCGGCTGAGGGCTGGATCAGCGCCGCGGCGGGGGTGAGTCCGACGCCGGGCACGAGCCGGTGGGTGCCAGGACGGGGCGGTGGGCCGCCATCGGCGTCGCCCGGAAGCTGCTCGCCCGGCCGAGCAGCGTGAGGGCCTCGTCGGAGGAGGACCCGGCGGCCGCGGTGCACACGACGAGCACCTGGTCCGGTGAGCGGGTGATCGACAGGATCTGCTGCGTCACCGTCGGCCGACTCCGGCTTCTGCGAGGATCCGGCGCGGTCCCGTGCCACCCGGCACGAGCTGCTCGGCCGCACCGCCGACCACCGCGCGCTCCTCTTCCCGGCGCAGTTCGGCGGCCGGGGTGCCGTACGAGTCGTACGTGCGGGTGCGAAGTTCGCGGTCAGTGAATGGGCGGACCTCGCCTACCTGTTCTGACCTCGCCTACCTGTCGCTCGGTGTCCAGAGCGGTTCAGTCGGGCGACCGGCCTGACCGGAGCTGCGGACCCCTTCTTTCCCCGAACCGGTCCCTCGGCGAGACATGAATGGTCAAATCGTCTTCAAGGAAAGACAATTGACTGGTGTTCATGGAGGTCGAGTGGAAGCGAACGCGGCTACCGGCGGCGGGGTCGAGGTCCGGACGGTCGTGCGCGACGTGGTGGCCGAGGTCGCGCCGGAGGAACTCCCGATCCTCGCGGGCCTGGCCGGCTTCGACGATGACACGGTGGTGGCGCGGTTCGGCCGGAGGGCGCGGGACGAGCCGCTGGGATTCGGCCTGGACGAGCTCGCGGTCCTGGTCACGCCGACCGTGTGGCTCGCGGTGGACCAGGCGGCCCGTCGATTCGGGACCGCGGCCGCCGACGGGGCGGCCGGCGGCCTCAAGGCGGCCGTGCGCCGGATCGCCCGCCGGAAGAAGGCACCGGTGGTGGTACCCGCCCTCACCCCCGAACAGTTGGCCGAGGTCCGTCGACAGGTCCTGGAGTCGGCCGTGCGACTGGGCTTCAAGGAACAGCGCGCGATGGTGATCGCCGACAGCGTGGTGGCCCGCCTGGCGCTGGCGGCCACCAGTGAACCGGACCGGGAGAGCGCTCATGACGACGACTCGGACGATCCGGGCGACCCGGACCACGGCGACGCACCGTCCCCGGCCTAGGAGGCGACGCCGATGAGGGCGCAGCCGCGCTTCGACGAGCGGGCGGTAGGCGCGGGGACCACCATGCGCTTCGTGCTGCTGGTGGCGCTCCTGGTGGTGAGTAGCGGGTCGATGCTGGCGCAGGTCTTCTACCTGCGTGCCATCTCGCCGAGTGAGCACGGCGCGGGCTGTCTGCTCGCGGCGGGGGGCGACCCGTACGACACTCCGGATTCGGTTCTCCTCATGACGGGGCTCGACCAGCCTGCCGCGTACGAGGCCTGTGTCGCCCGCTACGAGCCGAGGCCGGCGTGGTGGCTGGCTCCGGCCGGGGCGGTGCTGCTGACGGCCGTGGCCGCCGTGCTGTTCCTGCTCCTGCCCCGCTGGAAGGCGCGGAGCACCCGGTGCGTCCCGCTGGCCGTGATGGACGCGGACGGCGCGATCGTGCGGGAACTGGCGGTCCTGGCAGCCTCGGCCGGTCTGGCCCGGATGCCCCGGGTCGTCGTCGATCCGACGGCGGTGGCCTCCGGCAGCGCCGTGGTGTTCGGCTGGAACGGGCGGCCCACGATCCGGTTGGCCGGCGGCTTGCTGTCCCGGCGGATCGCTGAGCCCGATCGCTTCCGTGCCGTCCTGCTCCATGAGTTGGCGCACGTCCGCAACGGCGATGTCACGCTGACCTATGCCACGATCGCGCTGTGGCGGGTGTACGTCCTGCTCGTGATGCTTCCCTACACGGCATGGGTCCTCGCGGATCTGCCGGCCTTGGTGCGGGCCGTCGACTGGCCGCAGCAGGTACCCGGTGTGGTCCGCAGCGTCACGCTCTCGGTGGCCATGGCCGTGCTGGTCTACCTCGCGCGGTCGGACGTGCTGCGCAGCCGGGAGATCCACGCCGACCTCACCGCGGTGCGCTGGGGGGCGCCTCCGCACGGCTGGGCGGGCGAGACGACGGCTCCGGCCGGCGGAGCGTTCCGCCGTGCCGCCGGATCCTTCGCCGAACTCTGGCGTGCCCACCCGCGCTTCGACGTCCGGCGGCACTCCCTGACGGACCCGGAAGCGCTCTTCGACCTGCGGGCGCTGCCGATGTTCCTGACCGGCGCCGCGGCCGCGCTCTTCGGCACACAGGTGGACGGCTACCTGGTCTCTCATGGGCTGGACGGTGTGTGGTTCCAGCAGGCGGCGGAGGTGGTGGCCGCCGGGTTCGTCACCGGGGTGGCCGCGGTGGCGATCTGGCGTGCCGTGCTCTACGCCGTGGCAACCGGACGCCGCCCGCCCTCCGGCGTGCGCTCGGGCCTGTTCCTCGGGGTGGGGATGGCCGCCGCCGAGGCCGTCGCCGGGGGACTCACCGTCAGTCACTGGGCGCCCGAACGGCCGTGGGCCCTGGTTCTGATCATCCTCGCCGGCGCCGTGTACGGGTGCTGGACGGCCCAGTGCGCGCTGCTCTGGAGCAGGGTCTGGACGGGCCGCTCCGTCGTCCCGGCGATGCTGGTCTGCCTGGCGGCCGGTTGTGCGGCGATGTCCTGTTGGTTCGTCTGGTGGCACCGGGAAGGAGCGACGATCGCCCTCGGGGCGGCTTTCAACCCGGGCAGCGCGTACCGGCTCTTCCCGGTTGCGGACGTCAGCCGCTCGACGAGTGCCGCGCTGGTGGCTGCGATGCAGACGGTGGCGGACCCGCCGCTCGCCCTCTACGCACTCCTCGGCCTGTGGGTGGTGCCCCTGCTGGCCTGGGTCGTTCGCCCACCGGCCGGGGTCCCCGGCTGGCTGGCCGCCGCCGTACCGGGTGATCGGCTCGCCGACGTTGCCGCCGGGCCGCGGAAACCCCTGCCGCAGCTGCGACGGCTGCTGATCGCCGTGTTGGGCGGAGGGTTGACCGGTTGGGTCGGCCTCATCGCCGCGACCGCCTGGCTGCACACCCGGATGCCCGAATACGAGCACCGCGTGCTCCTCTCCATCATGACCTACCTGGTGCTCTGGGCGGCTTCCCTGGTGCTGGCGGCGGCGGTTGCGGCCGGTGTCGCGAGCGCGGTGAGCCGCCGGTACCGACTGCTCGTGGCAGTCATCACGGCCGAGCTCGCGGCGCTCCTCGCGGCTGCGGCGACCTTCCTCACAGAGTCGTTCGGCGGGTGCGTCGAAGCGCTGAGGACGTTCTATCCGTCGTGCAGTTGGCACCCGGGCGGGACGTGGGACCTGCTCTCCCTGATCCTGGGGCCCGTTCTCATCCTCGGCGGTGCGGCGGCGCCGGTGGCCGCATCCTTGGTCTGGGCCGTCCGCCGACTACGGCGTGCCGCAAGGGAGACCGCACCCGCCGTCACCCGGGCGGCCCGGGCCGGTCGCCACCTCCTCACCGTACGTCGCATGGGCGTGGGCCTCGCGTGCACCGTCGCGGTGGCGGTGAGCAGCGTGCTCTGGAGCGCGCCGTCCCAGGGCGACTCCTCCGCGGACCGGACTCCGCCGTCGGTCGACCAGGCGCCACCGGCTCCGCGCACCAGGGCCTTCCAGGTGGTGGCCTGGTGGACCCACGGCGGAGAAGAGCTGTCGAGGCGGTACATGGCCGTCACCCGGGACTTCGGAGCCCTGCTGGAGAACGGGCACGGAGCCGTCGAGGGCTCCGCGGTCCGGCCCCACTGCGAGAGGATCAGGACCGTCGCCACGGACGCGGCCGCGTACTTCCGGGTGCCCGAGCCCCAGGCGCAACTGCACTGGCAGGAGTTCGTCGCCCACCTGACGAAGAGCGGCCAGGACTGCGACGGCGCCGTTCGTGACAACGACGGCGACCTGTTGATGTCGGCGCTGAAGGAAGCCGCCACGGCGGGCGAACACGCCAACCAGGTGGGGCGCCGGATCATCGCCGTCGGAAAGGAAGGCGGTCTCTGACGAGCCTGGACGTCCTTGCGTCACGGTGATCCTCCGGGGTCCTCCAGCCGTCGCCACGGGCCCCGGCGTGACGTGCACGCCGGGGCCCGCCAGGGTGCTGCCGTCGGCGGCCGGCGGAGCCGATGGGGTGGTCGATCGTCCGCTGAGCGTGAACGCGGCGGCATGTCGGGTCGGTGAGCGCGCGCGGGCTGGTGTCCTTGGCGGGCGGATTCGGCGCGCTGTCGGACGGCGCTTTTTCGGGACAGGAGACCACGGTGATCGTGCGCATCATGGGCGAGGGGCAAGTGCGGCTGGCCGACTCCCACTTCGCCGAGCTGAACGCGCTCGACGACGAGTTGCTCGCGGAGATGGAGAGCGGCGACGAGGAGGGCTTCCGGCGGACCCTGGGGGCGCTCCTGGATGCGGTGCGCCGCCTCGGCACCGCGTTGCCCGACGACGCTCTGGAGCCCTCCGAGCTGATCCTGCCGCCCCCGGACGCCTCCCTTGAGGAGGTCCGCGAGATGCTCGGCGACGAGGGCCTCATCCCGGGCTGACCGGCCGGGGCGCCGGTGGCCGGCGTCCCCGGCCGGTCCCTACGCCGCCGGCTCGGCCTCGATCTCGATCACCTGCGCGGGACCCGCCCGGAACGCCGGGCCGGCGGCGTCCGCAGCCACCATGTGCGGGGTGACGTCGTGCGCGGCCAACGCCTCGCGCGATGCCCAGAGTTCGGTGAGGACGAACCGGTCCGGATCGCCGACGACCCGGTGCAGGTCGTACTGCAGGCACCCCTCTTCGGCCCGCACGAGCGGCGCGAGGCGTTCGTAGGCGTCGAGCTGCTCCTGGCCGCGGCCCGGGAGGGTGGTGATGTGGACGTGGAGGCGTACGGACTGTGGCATGTGAGTGAGCGTAGATCGGTGAGGCCCGCCGGGGAACCGGTATCTCACCTGGCAGACGTGCCTGTACCTACTGGTATGTACAATCGTGGCGGATGGATCGGTCCCGCGGCCGTGGCCCCATGGCGCGCGGTCGGTCGATGGGGAGGAACCCGCTATGCCGTTCGTTCGGATCGACGCCCTTCGGGCCGACGGTGCCCGCCTGGACGCGCTCGGCCGCGCGGTGCACGAGGCCCTGATGGAGACGATCGGCATTCCGCCGGACGACCTGTTCCAGGTCCTGGTCGGCCACGACGGCATCAACAGCACACTGCGGTACGGGAATTACCTCGGCGTGCGGCGTGACGAGGGCATCGTCTACATCGCGATCACCCTGCGCGCCGGTCGGACTCCCGACCAGAAGCGCGCCCTGTACCGGCGGATCGCGGAACTCGCGGAGCAGTACGCGGGCACCGAGCCCCGGAACGTGTTCGTCACCCTGGCCGAGAACGCGTCCATCGATTGGTCGCTCGGCGACGGGCTGGCGCAGTACGCCCCGTCGTCGAGCGGGTGAGGCCCGGCCGGGGGGCTCCATTGAATGTTCATGTGACATGGCCGCATCGTGCCCGGCTGCGGCAGGCCATGTCATCCGCGGAGTGTGGCTGATACGCTGCGAGAATGACCACCCACGACGAGGCGACCGCGGTGCGGGCGGGCGAGCAGGACGGCCTCTGGCTCAGTCCGGCCGAGCTGGACTCCTGGCTGTCGGTGGTGCGGCTGATGACGCGGCTGCCCTGGGCCATCGACGCCCAGCTGCAGCGCGACGCCGATCTGAGCATGGTCGAGTACATGACGCTGGCGATGCTGTCCGAGGCCCCCGAGTGGACCTTGCGCATGAGCGTCCTCGCCGAGAACACCAGCACGTCGCTGTCCCGGCTCTCGCACCTGGTCAAGCGGCTGGAGGGCCGCGGCTACGTCCGCCGGGAGGCGGATCCGGCGGACGGGCGCTTCACCAACGCCATCCTGCTGCCCGCCGGCATGGCCAAGCTCGAAACGGCCGCACCCGCGCACGTGGCCTTCGTCCGCCGCCTCGTCGTGGACAACCTCTCCGGCGAGCGCCTGCGCCGGCTCGGGCAGGACGCCGAGCGCATCCTGCAGCGCATCGACTCGCCTGCTCGTTGACGATTCAAGTCGCCTGTAGGGCACAGGGCGAACAAGTGTCCTGAAAATTCCCGCCTTCCAGCCTCTTGCGCTCGGCGATGACTTGAAGGTTAAAGTGAATGTGCACCGCAAGCCACCGCAGGGATCGGAAGGATCGAGATGTCCCACGACAACGAGAAGATCATCCGCGCCGCCTACCAGGTCGCCGAGGAGCAGGACGTCGCCGGCTGGGTCGCGGCCTTCACGGAGGACGGCACCTTCACCGACATGTCCATCCCGTTCACGTACCGCGGTGCCGAAGAGCTCGGAAAGACGGTCGAGGTGTACGCCAAGGCCTTCCCCGACATGCACCGCGAGCTGGAGCGGTTCTACGTCACCGGCGACATCGTGATCGTGCAGCTGCGCCTGCAGGGCACCCACCTCGGGCCGCTGGAGACGCCCGCCGGGACGGTTCCGCCCACCGGCAAGCGGATGGACGCGCCGTGCTGCGACGTGTTCGAGCTGGTCGACGGCAGGATCAAGCGCTTCGACTGCTACGCGGAGGGCTCCGTCATCGCCCGCCAGCTCGGCCTCGGCTGAGCCCGTTCGGGGGAACATAGGTGAGTGCGTCCTTGTTGTCACTTGAGCCTTCAAGTTCACAGGCTCGGGATTTGACTTGAAGGCTCAAGTGAAGCAGGAGGGCTCATCATGACCACCGCCACGCCGACGCCGGGCCGCTACGCCATCGACGTCCCCCGCTCCGAGATCACCTTCACCACCAAGCACCTGTTCGGACTGGGCACGGTCCGCGGCAGCTTCCGGCTCCGCGGCGGCACCGTCTCGCTGGCCGAGCCGCTCACCGCGAGCCGGGTGGACGCCGTCGCCGACGCGGGCAGCTTCGACACCGGCAACAAGAACCGCGACCGCCAGGTCCTGTCCAAGGCCCTGCTGGACACCGCCACCTACCCGGACATCCGGTTCACCGCCACCGAGGCCGAACTGGACCAAACCGGTGTCTGGGCCCTGCGGGGCGAGCTGACCGCGCACGGCACCGGCGCGCCCGTCACCTTCACCGTGACCAGCGCCGACGTCGACGGCGACGAGATCGCCGTGGAGGCCACCGCGACCGTCGATCGCTACGCCCACGGCGTCACCGGGCTCAAGGGCGTGGCCGGGCGCCGCCTCCGGCTGACCGCGACCGTCCGGGCCCGCCTGACGGACGCGAACCACACCGACGGAAGCCCCGCCTAGCCCCGCGCCGCCCCGCCCCGCCCGGCCTGGCCCGGCCGAGCCGTACGCAAGGAGTGAACGTCATGACCACGCTCAAGATCGCCGTGATCCTCGGCAGCACCCGCCCCGGCCGCAACGGGAAGGCCGTCGCCGACTGGGTCGTCGACCGGGCCGGCGCCCGGACCGGCGCCGAGTACGAGCTCGTCGACCTCGCCGACTGGCCGCTGCCGTTCATGGACGAGCCGATGCCGCCGGCCATGGGCCGGTACCAGGGCGAGCACACCAAGGCGTGGGCGGCCAAGGTCGCGGAGTTCGACGGCTACGTCTTCGTCACCCCCGAGTACAACCACTCCCTCCCGGGCGTGCTGAAGAACGCCATCGACTTCGCCTACGCCGAATGGAACAACAAGGCGGCCGCCATCGTCTCGTACGGCACCGTCGGTGGCATCCGGGCCGCCGAGCACCTGCGCACCGTCGCCAGCGCGGTCCAACTCGCGCATGTGAACCAGCAGCTGGCCTTCTCGCTGTTCACCGACTTCGAGGACCTCTCGCTCTTCAAGCCCGGCGCGCACCACGACGCCGCGGCCACCAAGCTGTTCGAAGAGCTGGAGTCCTGGGCGGCGGCCATGCGGACCGTCCGAAACTGACAGCCGAGTCCGCACGTCCGGACAGGGGAGACGTCATGCCCGAACACACCTCGACCGTCGCGGCCGCCGGCTCGTACGCCCTCGGCCCCCGGCGGGTGCACCGCATCGGATACGGCGCGATGCAGCTGGCCGGCGACAACGTCTTCGGCCCGCCCCGCGACCGCGACGAGGCGGTACGCGTGCTGCGGGCCGCGGTTGCCGGCGGCGTCGACCGCCACCGCCCAGTGGTGCCCCTTGCCGGCGTCGATGCCGACCCACATCCGCTCGTGAGACGCGCTCAAGCCCGTCGCTCCGTATCCATCGTGACCAGCACCTCGTGGTCCGTGGGACACTCCGCCGACAGGTCCCTGACCAGCGATGACCGCAGTTCTCAATCAGTGGTCGGAGCGTCCCGAAGGACCGCGCGGCCATTCCTTCGCAGCCACGGACGGCAACCGACCATCAGCCACACCCGGTCCTCCCGGACCGCCTCACATTCTTAGGGACGGACCATGACCCGCACCGTCGCCGACCTCATGCGGCGCAACCTCCTCGCCGTCTTCAACGAGCCGGACCCCGTCCGCCGCGCCGCGGTCATCGCCGGGACCTACGCCGAGGACGTGGTCTGGCACGAGCCCGACCGCGTCGTCCGCGGGCGTGCGGCCCTCGCGCAGCGCGCGGCCGAGCTGCGGGAGGAGACGCCGGACTGGGTCTTCGAACCGGACGGTCCCGTCTCCGTGAACGACGACCTCGGCCACCTCGGGTTCCGCTTCGGTCCGGCCGGCCGGCCGCCCGTCGTGACCGGGATGGACATCGCCCACTGCAAGGACGGCGTGATCGTCGAGCTCTACACGTTCGTCGACGGCGCCGGTCCGGAGAGCCCCTGACTCATCCGGACTGGCCACCCGTCCCCGCGCCGGGTTCACGGTCGGCGGCCGGGTCGGCGTCGCGCAGGCTGTTGTCCGGCTCAGGGCGTGGAGGGGCGGGTCTCGGTCCAGTCCACCATCAGGCGGCGCTCGGCGAAGAGCCACGTGCCGTCCTGCTTGACGAACTCCTCCAGGTAGCGGATCGACGCGACCATGATGGTGCGTTCGGCGTCCGCCCCGAACGAAACGTGGTGGGCCAGGCAGTAGCTCTCGCCGGAACCGCGTCGGCCGTCGGCATCGAGGGACACGGTGCTCTGGCCGTTGAAGTGGGTGGTCGCCCGGTAGGTGTTGAGGTTGTCGAAGACCGGGGCGAGGGACTCGCGGCCGTGCAGCTCCTGGGTCGGCTCGGCCGCGGTGGCGTCCATGAAGACCAGGAAGCGGCAGTCCTCCGTGAACAGGGCCAGCTGGCCCTTCGGGTCCCGGCGGTCCGCGCAGTGCGCGTAGGCGTCGACCAGTTCACGGATGGCGAGCCGGTCGGCGGCCTCCTCGGGCGGGACCGTGGCGCGGGGCGACATGGCGACTCCCCTCGTAAACTAGACGCGCTGGTGCGGCACTTCGCCGACTACGCCCTCGCCTTCCTGGCGCGCGCGGGCGACGGCGCTCTCCCGGACGTCAGCCGGCCGGTGGTGGCGCAGTTCCTGGCGCACGGCTTCGCGGGGGCGATCCGGGCGTGGCTCGCCGACGCATCCGTCTCCAAGCAGGACCTGGTCGCTGCGGGGGTGGCCTGTGCCCCGGCGTGGTGGGCGGGGGCCGCGGAGCGGTAGGAGGCACCGCCCTGGCCGGTGCTCCGTCGGAGGCGTCGGGCATGATCTGCGGTCGGATCGTGAGAGTGGGAGGCAGGCCGTGAGTGCCACGGGTGTTTGGGTCGTCGGCACGGTGGACGACGAGCAGGTGCGGGAACTGCTGCTCGCCGCCGTCCGGAGCTCGCCGCCACCCCCGCCGTCGGCGCCCGCCGGTGTGACGACCGAGCTGGCGTGGTGGCGGGGGCTGGCGGGGGAGTCCCTGTTCACCCGGCGGACCGCCGGCGCCGGGGGGTGGGCGGCTACGGAGGACGCCCTCCGGCTCTACCGGTTCTTCGACAGCTGCCTGGACGACTCCGACGCCGTCGAGGCCCTGCGTGACGCCGTCATGGAGCAGTTCCCGGCGAACGAGGGCGAGGGCCTGTTCGCGGCCACGGCCCGGAAGGCCAACCCCTTCTGGGCCCTCGCCTACGCACTCGGCGCCGAGGCGACGCTCCGACTCCCCGGCTGGTTCGGCGACTTCCTGCTCGACTCCGCCCAGGTGCGGGCCTGCCTGCCCCGCGCCGAGGAAGCCCTGGCCCTGACCGGCCCCCGGCGGCGGGACGTCATCGAGCGGATCCACGCCTGGCTGGACGGCCTGGGAGACGATCCCGCCCACGACGCCGACGTCCTCCTCGACGGCCCGCTGCGCGTGCTGCGCCATGCCGCCCGGACGGGGCAGGGCGTCGCCGGGCAGACCCGTTGGTACTGAGGGGCCTGCGCCCACAGGGGGACGAGGAGCCGGACTCCCGGGCCGCCGCGGCTCAGAACATCGCGCCGTTGGCGCGCACCGTCTGGCCGGACACCCAGCCCGCCTCGTCGCCGACCAGCCAGCCCACCACCGGGGCTATGTCGTCGGGCCGGCCGAGCCGGCCGCGCGGGCTGTGGTCGGCGGCGGCCGCCATCGACTCCGGGGTCTCGGCGGCCCGGTAGAAGGACGTGTCCACCGGGCCGGGGGCCACCGCGTTGACCGTGATGCCGCGCGCGCCCAACTCCTTGGCCGCCGCCAGGACCATGCGCTCGACGGCGGCCTTGCTGCCCGAGTAGAGCCCGTACGGTCCGGTCATCACCGAGGTCAGCGTGGTGGAGAGGACCACGTACCGGCCGTTGTCCGCGAGCGTGCGCGCCGCCGCCCGCAGGCTGTAGAACGCGCTGCGGGTGTTCAGGTCGATCACCCGGTCGAACTCCTCGTCGGTGATCTCGGCCAGCGGCTTCTTGAGGACCATGCCGGGCAGGTGCACCACGATGTCGAGCCGCCCGTGCCGCTCCACCACCCCGGCGAACAGCGCGGTGACGTCCGCGGACACGGCGGCGTCGGAGCGCACCGCCTCCGCGGTGACGTCGTGCTTGCGCAGAGCTGCGACGGTCTGCTCGGCGGCCTGCGCGTCGTTGGCGTAGCTGATCACGACGGTCGCGCCGCGCGCCGCCAGCACCTCGGCGCAGGCCGCGCCCTGGTTCCGGCTGCCGCCCACCACGATCGCGACCTTGCCCGAGAGGTCGCGAACTCTTGTTTCGGACATGACTGTTCTCCTTGATCCACCCGTGGAGTACAACTGATGGATCATCATATTGCGCTCGTGTCAGGGGTGGGCCCGGTCGCCGATGACGAAGGGGGCTCCCGGGCCGCGGCCCGGGAGCCCCCTCGCAGGGCGGTGCGGGTCGGCGGCAAAGGGTGAGTCCGATCAAGGGGCCGTACGGAGTTGTACGGGAATATTGCCGTCTGCGCCGGGAGTGCACGAGGGTCGAGGACGGGCGGCCGGGCATCGTTCATCGGCCCGATCCGGCCCGGCTCCGCGCCCGACCTTTCATCTCCTTCGAAGGAGCAACCGTGAGGATGACACGTACGATCAAGCTTGCCGCGGCAGGGATCTTCGCCGCCGGCCTCGTCGCCCTGCCGGCCGGCGAGGCCTCGGCCTCCGGCCTGGGCAGCGACGCCTACCAGGGCCCCTGCCACGCGTACGTCCTGCCCTATTCGGACATGTACGCCTACGGCCACGTCGACGGGCCGGCCAACGGGTGCAAGGTCGACCTGTGGCAGGTGAACATCCAGACCGACGGCGCCACGCACACCGGCTGGGGCGGCGGAGTGAACACGTGGCCGCTCTACCACAACGACGGCGTGCACGAGCTCTACGTGGCGGTCGAGGACCTGAGCACCGGCCTGATCATGTCGGGACCGCTGGTCTACTGAGCCGTCGGATGACGGGAACGCCGTGAACGCGAAGGGCCCGCTCCCCGGTGGGGCGGGCTCTCCGTGGTCGGCGAGCGGCCGGCGGGTTCCGCTCGTACCGGCCGGTGCGGCGCCGTCCTCTAGGCGGCCCGGACCCGGTCGACGAACTCGGCGACGCCGTCGACCCGGCGGTACGGCCTGAACGCGGGTGCGAGCTCGCGGACCAGGGCGACGCACCGCTCGGCGCCGATCCGGGTGGCCAGGTCGAGGGATTCGGTGGTGACGGCGAGTGCCTGCTCGACGTCGTTGGACCGGAGGAATCCCTTGGCCTGGTAGGTCAGGAAGATGCCGCGCGTCTTGTCCCGGGACTTGGGCAGGAGGGACATGCCCTCGGCCATCCGGAGGCGCGCTTCGTCTGTCCGGCCGAGGTCCAGGAGGCATTGGCCGGAGTCGACGGCGAGATCGGCGGGGCCCATCCAAGCGCACCAGGCCGGTGCGGGACCGTCGGCCCGGGTGGACAGGGCCACTTCGGCTTCGGACAGGTCCCGGTAGCACGCGGAGCGTTCGCCGAGCGCCGCGTGGGCCCTGGCTCGTCGGAGGAAGAGCAGCGACCGGGCGGTGGGGTGCCTGGTCCCGGAGAGGGCGTGGCCGAGTTGGTCGACCGAGACGTCCGGGCGGCCGGTCCAGTTCGACTGGTAGGCGAAGTCGGAGAGCACACCGGCGCCGAAGTCGCGGTCGCCCGCGGCATTGGCGGCTTGCAGCGCGCCCGCCCAGAGCTTCCCCGCCGCGAAGTGCTTGCCCTGGTCGAAGCGGTACCAGCCGCAGGTGGTGGCCAGTGACGCGGCCAGCAGGTGCAGCCGCTTGGCGACGGGCTCGGTGTGGCGGCCGCCGTCGATCAGGTCGGTGACGGTGACGAGGTGGGCATCCATCAGCTTGATCGTGTGCTGGCGCTGCTCGGTGGGCATGGCCGTCAGTTTCGCGCTGGTCTCCTCCAGCCAGTCCACGAGCCCGGGCTCCACGGCTGTCCTGCCGGCGAGGGCGGAAGGCAGGCGATCCGGCTCGATCGAGGCCCACTGAGCGGCGAGGCCAGCCAGTGCGGCGGCGCTGAAGGTCATGAAGCTGCGGCGGTCCATGGCGGCTCTCTGTGCGTCTCGAAGTGCTTGGACGGCGTACGCCGCCCCCAGCGGCAGCGGGACTTCGCTTCCCGGCAGCCAGTCGGGCCAGCCGTACAGCTCGATGTCGGCGATCGGGACGTCGAAGGCTTCCGCGAGCAGGAGCTGCGAATCCGGGTTCGGCTGCTTGCGCCGGTTCTCCCACCGGCTGACGGCCGCCTTGTCCGCGCCGGAGCGCAGTCCGTGCCGGCGGGCGGCCCGGTCGAGGGAGACGACGAGGTCGCTCTGTGACCACCCGCGCAGTTCACGGGCATAGGCGAGAGGGTGCCGGATCGGGTCGTCCACGGGCCAATTCCATCATCGACGGTGACCGGAAGCCTACTGCGCGCGAGGCCGGGACAACCCCGGGACTACGGGCAACGTCTTTTGCGGGATGTCGAGTTGGCGCTGTACTCGACACGCACCGACACGTTCCCCTGCGAAGCGGAAGGAGTCGGTCGTCGAAGCGACGCGCGCCGGTCATCGGGCTCGGACGTCAGGTCCTTGGAGATCCGTGCCAGCCGTTGCCCGCGACAGCCACCGCCCGAGTGAACTCCGAGCCCGAGAAGGAGCCGGCCTTGTCCGTCCTGACCGACCGCCTGCCCACACTGAACCTCCAAGTCGACACCGAGCCGCCCGGCCCGCTCGCCACCCGCCCGTTCGGGCTCGACGCCGTCACCAACCCCGTGACCGTCGTGCCGTTGCCTCCGGTCGGACTCGACCCCCGCACACAGCTGTCGCTGATCGACGGTCGCCTGGCCCTGGACACGCCGACCATGGAATCGTCCGGCTGCCAGACCGAGAGCGACGGACAGACCGTCATCAGCGTCGACTTCGACCAGAACGACGACTGACGATGACCGCCGGCACCGGCACCTGCGCCGGGAGCACGCGGGGCACCTCGCCCCGCGTGCTCGTCATCACCCACGACCTCGACCCCACCGCCGACCACGTCCTGCGCGAACTCAACGCCCGGGGCGTTCCGTTCTGGCGGACCGACCTGGCCGACTTCCCGCAGCGCACGACCGTGTCGGCGGAGCTCCGGCCCGACGGGGCGTGGGGCGGCACACTGGCGGGGGCGACGGGCGGGATCGACCTCTCCGAGCTGGCCTGCGTGTGGTGGCGCAAGCCCACCGCCTTCCGATTTCCGACCACCATGTCCGGCCCGGAGCAGCGGTTCGCCGCCGGGCAGGCCAAGCGCGGCCTGGCCGGCGTCCTCGGCTCGCTGCCGCACGTCCTGTGGGTCAACCGGCCCGAACGGAACGCGGACTGCACCAAGCCCGCGCAGCTCACGGCGGCGGCCGAGGCCGGGCTGTGCGTGCCCGCGACCCTGGTGACCAACGACCCGGGCGCAGTCAGGGACTTCGCCGAGCGCTGCGGTGGGCGGATCGTCACGAAGGTCCTCGGCGGCATCGTCCACACCGAGGACGGCAAGCGCGGGCAGATCTACACCACCCGAGTCCCGCCCGACCGGTGGGACGAACCGCGGGTCTCCCTGACCGCGCACCTGTTCCAGGAGGAGATCACCGACAAGGCGTACGAGGTCCGCGTCACGTGCGTGGCCGGGAGGGTCTTCCCGGTGCGGATCGACGCTCCCGACGGGCCGGGGCGGCTGGACTGGCGCATCGACTCGAAACGGCTGACGTACGCGCCGATCGGCCTGCCGGCCGCCGTCCGCACGGGCATCCTGGACATGCTGTGGCGGCTCGGACTCGTCTTCGCCGCCGTCGACCTGATCGTCGACCGGGCCGGGACGCACTGGCTGGTCGACGTCAACCCGGGCGGTCAGTGGGCGTGGATCGACTGCACCCGCTCCGCCGTCACCACCGCGCTGGCGGATCTGTTGCAGAAGGGCACCACGTGACCTCCACCACCGAGCCGGGCGCCGACACCCTCCATGGCGCCCTCGTCGACGCGCTCGTCGCGGGCGGCTCCCTGAACGACCCCGCGTGGGAGCGCGCGTTCCGGGATGTGCCCCGGCACGTCTTCGTGCCGTACTTCTACCGGCAGGGGCCGGACGGCCGGCAGGAGCGCGTCTGCCGGGACGACCCCGGGTGGCTGCGGGCCGTGTACGAGGACCGGCCGCTCGTCACGCACCTGATCGGCGGCAATGCCGCGTCGTCGTCCACGCAGCCGTCCCTCATGGCCACGATGCTGGAGGCCCTCGGCGAGTTCGGCGACGGGCGGGTAAAGGAGATCGGCGCCGGGACCGGCTACAACGTCGCCCTGCTCGCCCACCGCTACGGCTCCGATCGGGTCGTGACCGTCGACGTCGATCCGGACGTGACGGCCGAGGCCCGGCGTCGGCTCGGCATGACGCGCTACCGGCCGACCGTCGTCACCGCTGACGGTGCTGCGGCCGCCGATGGTGCGTTCGGCGGGATCATCGCGACCTGTGGGATCGGCCGTATCCCGGCTGCCTGGTTGTCGGGGCTCGCCGACGGCGGTGTGATCGTGGCTCCGCTCGGGGCGGGTGTCGTGCGTGCCGAGAGGACGGGCCCCGGGCAGGCCCGTGGGCGGTTCCTCGCCACCGGTGCGTACTTCATGCCGCTCCGCGCGGCGGGGGACTGCGGGATCATCCGTCGCCCGAGGCTGCCTGGTGGTGATGGCCGGGCGAGCGAGGTCGGGGCCGATGCGGTGGTGGACGAGGACTTCCGCTTCCTGGTCGGCGTCGCCCTCGGCCGGCTGGGCTGGACCTACGAACTGTCGGATGCCGGTCGGCCGGTCGGCGCCTGCGTCTGGGCGCCTTGCGGGTCGATCGCCGAGCTCCGGGCCGACGGCAGCGTGCGCGAGAGCGGGCCGCGTCGGCTGTGGGCCGAGCTCGAAGCCGCCCACCGCACGTACGAGGACCACGACCGCCCGGACCGGGGTCGCTACGGCCTCACCATCGCCGGGGACGATCAGCGGGTCTGGCTCGACGGGCCCGGCGGCCCGGGCTGGGTGCTCGGTGCCCGGAACGGGTAGCCGATCGGACAAGGTCCCCTGAAGCCCTGGAGCGCCCGATGGTCACGAGGCCCGCGAGCTCGGATGCCTGGTTCTATCCGAGTGAGTTCGACTCCGATCTCAGGGGACCGGATCTCCCGGCCGGGACCCGGGCCGAGGTCCTGGCCTGTGCTTGGGAGTACGTCCGTTGTGTGGTTCCCGAGTTCACCAGCTGGGAGCGGTACGTCGCGCTGGTGCGGATCATCGCCATCGGCATCGTCGCGGAGTTCCACGGGGACGGGATCGACGCGGCGGCCGAGGACCGTGTGCTGGGGTACGACCTGGACGGACTCCTGGAGTCGCTGTTCGGCGGCAGTCCCGCGTGCGAGGCGATGGCCCGCGAGTACCGGACCTTCCTGATCGTCACCACGGAGAAATCGCGCGGTGCCCGTGGCTCGGAGCTCTTCCGCCGGGAGGCGCGCGGTCGGTTGCCCCGGGCCGGCGCGGGATCGAGATGGCCGACCAGGTCACCGGGATGCGGCCCATGGGCGCCGAGAACACAGGGCTGGAAAGGGGCGTCCCGCACGGCACGGCCACCGGCCGTTCCCCTGACGGGAGGTGCTCGTCACATCTCGCCGCGCAGCCGGGCCGCCGTACTGGCGACCAGGTCCGGGAAGCGGTGGACCGGGACGGCCGGTGAGGCGCCGATTCCGAGGGCGCCCTCCGGCACGTAAGCGACGTGGCAGCGCAGGCACAGGTAGGCGGCGCTCCAGGCGGTCGCGAAGGACGGGTACACCACGGAATGTGCCTCGAAGGCCTTCTGCGAGCGCCGGCGGGTCCTTGAGCGCTGGATGATCAGCAACACCGCCGCGAGGACGAACGGGCCGCCCAGGACGGTGAACGCGATCGCCGAGTTCTGCCCGGCGCCCTTGTCGCCGGACGTCAACAACGGCAGCATGGCGAGCGCCCAGGCCGCCGCGACGGCCACGACGATCGCCAGTGCGCACCCGCCGCTCGGCCGGACGAGCCGCGGCGGGGGCGGCGGCGCGATGTGGGACGCCAGCAGACTGCTGGTGGAGCCGGAGCTGTGGACGGTCGAGCTGCCGAAGCTCGGGACCACCCCGACCCCGCGCGCGTACGCGACGCCGGAGGAGTAGCCGGTGCTGGTCCCGGAGTACGTGCTGGTCTGCGACTCGTAGACGCTGGGAACGCTCCGCACCTGGTCGAGCGTCCCGCATTGCGGGCAGTTGATCCGGCTCATGTGTCCCCCCGAGGTCGACCTGACGGCATGACGGCAGACGATCATGGCACAGGCTGCCCGAACGGGCACAACCGTGCGCAACCGTGCGCACGACCGGAGGGTGTGAGGAGCCGGGCGCCGGGATCCGATCGCGATCGACCGTCGGCTCCGCGGGCCGGCGAGCCAGGGGGTCGCGTGCGTCGAGTGGGGTTTCCTTCGTGTAGCGGTCCGGTCTTGTGGTGATTTGGTGTACGTACGGCCCTGGTGCCGTCTTTGGTGTGGGATCGGCGCAACGCTAACTCCGGATCGACGGAACGTCAGGAGCGCGTCGGGGCACAACCGGCCGTCCGCGCGGGACGGGCTCGCTGCCCGCCGGGGCCCTACAGGGTTCCCCGGGAGGGCAGGTGGGTGTGCGGGGGCCGGTCGGCCGGAGTTGGCAGTAGGTGCCCGAACGAGCAAGGGTGTCTACCGAGTGTTGACATGGTCACGGGGCGCGGGAGGGGATGGGGCAGGGGGAGATCGCGGAGGTGGGCGGGCCCGTTCCGGCGGAAGGGGCCCGTTGACACGGGTGGGGCGCCGGGTGCACCTTTCCGGTCCGGTTCCCCCGGGGAACCGGACCGGAAAGGTGCACGCCGATTCAGTTTCCCTGCCTGATGTCGCTCAACGTTCCGCTGACGTTGAGGAGTTCGTGGCACGTCGGCGCCTGCTTGCCGGAGGCCGGGGTGCCGGGCGCCTCACAGGTCACGTTCACCGTCACGGCCTGGTCCTCGGGGACCTGGATGGGAGTCACCCAGTGGTAGTCCTGGTTGCGGAAGGTCTCCAGCGCGATGGTGATGATCGTCTGCTTGCCGGCCGTGATGGTCAACTGCCCCTGGTCCCCCTGGAAGTTGCTGGCCACGACGTCGGTGATGTCGAACACCTTGCCGTGCGGCACCTGGTAACTGCCGGACGACGAAGCGGCGTTCGCGGTCTGCACGTCGATCGTGGCGGAGCTCTGCTGCCCGGTGCCCGGCACCGCCAGGCCCGGGCCGGGGCCGCCGCGGCTGCCGCTGGTCGGCTGCCCGGCTCCCGGCTGCCCCGCACTCGGCTGGCCGGCGCCGGGCTTCCCCTGGTCGGGGGTGCCGCCGGGGGCCGGGGCTCCCGGCTCCGCGCCGGTGGCCGGGCCGGGGGTGGCGCTCTGCTGCGCGACGGCCTGTTCGGCGGCCTGCTTCGCGGAGCTGCGCACCGCGGGGCGGACGAGGGCGAACCACGCCAGCAGCAGCGCGATCAGTGCCGCCAGGAGGGCGAGCAGCCACTTGGGGAAGATCGGGAGCTGGAGGAACTCACCGCTGAGGACGGGGCGCTGAGTCACCGTCGGAACCTCGGCGGGGGTGTCGGCCGACTCCTTCCCGGGCGGCTTGACCTCCTCCGGGCCCACCGTGACCTCGAACGGCCAGGACGCCTGCTTGCCGAACCAGATCAGCTTGCGGGCGCGTGCCTGCAGCCGCACCTCCCCGGACTCGCCGGGTTCGAGGCGCAGCTTCTCCGGGGTGACCTTGAACCGCAGGTCCTCACCGGCCTGCCCGGGCGTGAACACCACGCTGCCGGCGGCGTTCCCGAGGTTGCGCACCGACGTCCGGTAACGCCCGCGCAGCCAGCCGCGGCGGCGGCGCGGGGCGATCGCGGCCTGGAGCTCCTGGAACGGGGTCACCGTGACGGTGGTCTCCGGGACCGTCACCAGCTCGGGGCGCTCCGTCGGCAACACCCGGATCCCGAGCGGGAATTCACCGGCGCGCGCGGCGGGCGACCGTGGCGGGGCGAGGCGCACCGTCACCGTCGTGGACGTCCCGGGGTAGAGGGAGACGCGGGCCGGCTCGACCGTCGTCCAGGCGGCGCAGTCGCCGACGACCTCCAGCGAGTACGCCTCGACGATGTCGAGACCGTTGCGCACGGTCAGCGTCGTGGTGGCCACGCCACCGGGCGCCACCGTCAGTGTGGGCAGGCCGAGTTCGGCGGATGTGGTCATAGCGTGACGGTAGGACCGCCGGCCCGTCCGCGGAGAGGGCCGTGCGGGCAAGCCGCGGGCCGCACCCCTTGCCCCGCGCGGACAGGCCGCCCTCGTCACGGGCGAACGACGCACCCCCGTCCGGTGCCGCCGCGCAGCAGCGCGCGAGCCGGGCACCCCCACTCAGGCTTACGGCCGGTCCCGCCCTGCGGCGGACGGCCGTCACACCGCAGGTCCACTGCAGAATGGAGTGTTCGATGACGTCGACGTCGACCGATACGTCCCGCGAGGAGGCCGTCACCACCCGGCGGACCCAGGTGGCGCCACGGTCCGGCAGCGCCCGTCCCTCCGACGCGGCGCGCGTCCCCGTCCAGCCGGTGCGCGGCGCGGCGGGCCGACCGTCCGGCGCGGCGGGCCAGGTGCCGGGCAGGCCGGGCCAGGTGCGCGTGGCCGTGTACGCGGAGGACCTCATCCTGCAGACCGGCGTGGTCCAGCAACTGCGCCAGCGGCCGGAAGTGGAGCTGCTGAGCGAGGCGGACGCGGGGAAGGCGGACGTCTCCCTGCTGGTGGTGGACGCCCTGACCGACGTGGTGGCCGAGCGGCTGCGCCGGCTGCGGCTCGCCACCTCGGGCCGAATAGGCCTGGTGGTGGGCCATTTCGAGGCGGGCGGGCTGCAGACGATCGTCGAGTACGGGGTCGCCGCGGTGCTGCGGCGCTCGGAGGCGGACCAGGACCGGCTGGTGCACCTCATCACCGCCCTCGCCAACGGTGAGGGCGTGATGCCCGGGGACCTGCTCGGCGAATTGCTCGACCGGATCGGGGTGCTCCAGCGCACGATGCTCGACGGGCGCGGGCTGACCCTGTCGACGCTGACGGCCCGGGAGGTGGAGATGCTGCGGCTGGTGGCGGAGGGCTTCGACACGAGCGAGATCGCCGCCAAGACCTCCTACTCCGAACGCACCGTCAAGAACGTGCTGCACGAGATCATCACGCGGCTGGGCCTGCGCAACCGGGCGCACGCGGTCGGGTTCGCGATGCGGCGCGGGCTCATCTGAGGGGCGGTGCACCGGGGCCCGCCTTCGTACCCCCGTCGGCGGGCGGGCCCCGGGACCGCCGCGTCCTGCCCTCCGGGGACAGCGGCCGCTACCCCCGGATCGGGTGCCCGGGCCCTGTTCCCGGGCGCGCGGGCCGGTGAGACTGCTGGGGAGACCGCCCCTGCAACCTGTGAGGTCGAGCGTGACCGGCGCCACCGGCACTCCCCGCTCCAACCGGCGGCCGGCCCGGGCCGCCGTCGCCGTCCTGCTCGCGCTGGCGGCGGCCGTGCTGACCCTGGGTTCCGCGCCCGGCGGGTCGGGCGGCCGGGCCGCCCCGGCCGTGACGGCCGACGCGCCCGGTGGACGGATCGTCTTCGCCGGCACGAACCACCGCGGCCTCGGCCGGGTGACCGGCACGGCGGACAGCACGCCGCTGTTCGGTCCGGGCCCGGTCCACTTCGACCAGGACCCCTCGGCCCGCGGTGGCGAGCTGGTCTTCACGAGCCTGCGCGACGGCCCGTTGCCGCAGGTGTACCTGCGCGACGCGGCCGGCGCGGTGCACCGGCTGACCACCGGCATGGACACCGCCCACCCCGCGCTCGCGCCGGACGGCAAGGCCGTCGTCTTCGAGGCGCTGGAGCCCACCGGGACGGGCGGCACGTCCCAGCACGTCCTGTGGGTGGTGAACCGGGACGGCGGCGGCCTGCGGCGGCTGACCGACGGCGCGGCGGACGAGACGCACCCGACGGTCTCGCCGGACGGCAAATGGGTCGCGTACGCGTGCACCGGCGACCCGGCGCACACCCAGATCTACCTGCGGCCGTTCGCCGGCGGGCCCCCGACCAGGATCACCAACGTGACCAGCGGGAACGCCGTCGACCCGACCTGGAACCCGCTCGACGACAACGAGCACCGCAACCAGATCGTCTACACCTGGGACCAGGGCGAGAAGGGCCGGACGCTCATCCTCACCTCGCCCACCGGCGGGGAGAAGGCCTTCTTCCCCGGCACCGGCTCGACCTGGAAGACCGGCTCCGCCTCCTGGCTGGCGGACGGCACCGGCGTCCTCTTCCTCAGCCCCGACGTGGCCACCCCCAAACCCCCGGCGGATCCGCCGCAGCCGCCGGTCGTGAACCTCTACCGCGCGCCGACCTGTGACTGCACCGCGCCCCAACTGCTCTACAGCACCGACCGGTTGATCGCCACGCCGACCTGGCTCGGCACCCAGGCCCAGGGCGGCCCGGTGGTGGAGCAGACCAGCGCGTCCGCCTCCAACGTCGCCGACGTCCAGGACGTCCTCCCCGACGGCGCCGACCCGCGCGACCTCGGCATCAGCGTGCTGAGGGAGGACCCGGCCGCCGACACCAACACCAGCACCGACCCGGCGGCCGACCCGCTCTTCCACCCCCGCCCCGGGTACGACCCCTGGTTCGAGCGGCAGGCCTACACGCCCGACGGCCGCCAGATCGTGGTGACCCGCTACGAGGACTCCCCGGCCGGCCGGACCGAACGGATCTGGCTCGCCGACGCCGACGGCTCGAACCCGCACCCGATGAACCTGGCCGGGCGCCGCCCCGACGACCGCGACACCGACCCGTCGCTCTCGCCGGACGGCAAGCTGATCGTGTTCAGCCGCAGCGCCCCGGGCGGTGGCCAGACGCCCGCGCGGTCGGGCCGGATCCTGATCGCGGACGTGTCCACGGGCGCCGTCGTGGGCACCGTCGAGCCGCCGGCCGGACAGCAGGGGGCCTCGGACGGCGAGCCCTTCTGGTCCCCCGACGGCAAGCTGATCGCCTTCTCCAGGACGGCCGTGGTCAACGGCAACGCGGGCAACCTGCACGTCTGGACCGTGCCCGCCGGCGACCTCACCCGCCAGACCGACCTCAGCAAGGCGATCTGCCCGGGCACCTGCAACGTCATCGACGACAGCCCCGTGTTCTCGCCCGACGGCCGCCGCATCGCCTTCAACCGCAAGGCGGGCGACGGCGGGAACAACCGGCAGGACGGCGTGCTGGTCACCTCGCCCACCGGCGTCGACTGCACGGTCGTCCTGCCCGCCGGGCTCCGCGACGACAAGGGCGCCTGCACCCGCACGCTGCCCGACACCTCCGCCAACGGCCCCTACCAGCCCCGCGACGTCGCCTGGACGGCGAACGGCGCGCAGCTGGTGCTCACCTCGCGCCGGGCCCTGCCGCCCGACTCGCCCGAGGGGCTCGGCGTCTACGACTTCGCCGCCGGCACGCTCACCCCGCTCGACCGCCGGCTGCCGGGACGCCAGAAGGAGCCGTCCGTGCAGCAGTCCGTCGACCTCGCGCTGAAGGCGCCCGCCCGGACCCCCGACGTCCCCGTCGGCACCGCCACGGACGTGCCCGTCACCGTCACCAACAAGGGCCCCGCGCCCTCGCCCGGCACCGCCCTCACGGTCTCGGTGCCGACCGGCGCCCGGCTCGGCGGGCTGAAGACCCCGGTCGGGACGTGCGACGCCGGCGCGCTGCGCTGCGACCTCGGCACCCTGGCGCCGGGCGCGGAGGTCCGGGTGACGGCCACGCTGATCGGCACCCGCAGCGGGCCGCAGCCGTTCGGCTGGAGCGTCACCGGGACGGTCGTCGACCCGAATCCGGAGGACGACTTCGCCGAGACGGTCCTGCCGGTGCAGGACGCGCCGAGCCCGTCGCCGACGCCGACGCCGACGCCTTCGCCCACGCCCACGCCCACGCCTTCGCCCACGGCAACGCCGAGCCCGACGCCCACGTCGCCGGCCCCCGCGCCACCGCCCGGCTCGACCGACCCGCACGGGCAGCCGGGCCCCCAGCCCGCGGCCGGCCCCGGCGTGGCCATCGCGGCCCAGCCCAACCCCGGCTACGTCGGCGGCCACGTCACCGTCACCTACACCGTGCGCAACGCCGGCCAGGCCCTCGCCACCGGGCTGCGCCTGTCCCTCGGGCTGCCCCCGGGCGTGCCCACCGAGGCGCTGCCCCCGGGCTGCCGGGCCGGGACGTGTGCGCTCGCCGACCTGCGGCCCGGCCGCAGCCAGGTGGTCCGCGTGGTGCTGTCCCCGGTAGCGGCGCTCGACACCACCATCACCGCCGAACTCACCACCACCGGCACCGACGCCGAACCGGGACCGCACCGGGCGAGCACCCCGCTGCGCATCCTGCAGCCCCGCATCGTCGCGGTGCCGCCGATCGGCAAGCCCGGCTTCGTCACGTCCGTCCGCGGCGTGGACTTCCCGCCCGGCGCGCCGGTGCGGTTCACCTGGCAGCCCGGCATCACCGCCTCGGCGGCGCCCACCTACCCGCGGGCGGACGGGACGTTCGCCGGGCAGCTGCTGATCCTCGCCAAGGACGAGACGGGTCCGCGGACCATCACCGCCGACGGTCCCGGGTTCTCGCCGGTGACCTGCCCGTTCCTCGTCGTGGAGGGCAGTATCGGCCCGCCGGGGGAGGTGGAGCGGCGGTGATCGGCGGCGAGGCCGGGAGGGGCCGCGAGGACGTGACGGGTGACCGGAACGGTCGGTCGGGGGAGGCGGTGCGGCGGTGATCCACGAGGTCGACGAGGCGTTGCGCCTGCTGCTCGCCGAGGCCGGTCTGCCGGAGCGCGGCGTCGAGGTGGTGTTCGACGCGCCCACGCGGGACATGGCGGCCCGGCGGGTCGCGCCGACGGTCGACGTGTTCCTCTACGGGATGCGCGAGGACACGGCCCGCCGGCAGGCCGGCGCCGTCGCCGAGTACGACGAGGACGGCGTGGTGGTCGGCCACCGGGCCGCGCCCCGCTGGTTCGAACTGGCCTACCTGGTCACCGTCTGGACCAACCGGCCGCAGGACGAACACCGGCTGCTGGCCGAGGTGTTGCAGTGCCTCACGGCCGTGGACGGGCTGCCCGCCCGGGTCCTGACCGGCACGCTCGCCCGGCTCGGGCTGACCGTCGGCCTCGACATCGCCGGGCGCGACTCGGGCCTGCCGTCGGTGTCCGACGTGTGGTCCGCGCTCGGCGGGGAGATGCGGCCCTCGATCGACCTGAGGGTGCTCGCCCCGCTGCCCGGTGCGCTCAGCCCCGCCGGGCCGCCCGTCACCGAGGGGCTCGTCGTGCGCGCCGAGGACACCACCCGGGAGCACCCGGCGCCCGCCGAGCACCCGGGCCGCCGACTGCGCTACCGGGGCGGCGCGGACCCGGGCCCGGACGGCTTCGCCGCGCCCCGGGAGCGCGGACTGCCGCCGGGCCGCCGACCGCGCGGCGGGACGCGGTGAGCCGGTCGCGCGCCGGTGCCCCGGCCGACCACCTGTGGGAACGGCTGCACCGGGTCGAGCAGCGCGTCCGCACCGCCGTCCAGGAGCGCCGCGCCGCCGACCCCGACCCCGACGACCCCTACCGCGGCCAGTACCTCGGCCCGGAGGCGGTCGAGCGGATCCTGGCGGCCTCCGCCGCAAGGGGCCGCAGCGATGAGAACACGGACCCGCCGCCGCCCGGCTCACGGCTCGCCCGGCTCTGCGCGGCCTTCGGACTGCTCCCGGTGGACCTGGACCTCCTCCTGGTGGCCCTCGCCCCCGACCTCGACACCCGCTTCGAGCAGCTCTACGGCTACCTCAACGACGACCTGACCCAGCGCCGGGCGACCATCGGCCTGGCCCTCGACCTGTGCGGACTGCCCGCCGCCGGCGCCGGCCGCCTCCGGTTCTCCGCGCGGGCCCCGCTGATCGCCGCGGGCCTCCTGGAGATCACCGAGCCGGAGCGCCCGCTGCTCTCCCGCGCGCTGCGCGTACCGGACCGCGTGGCGGCCCACCTGCTGGGCGACGACGAGCCGGACGACGCACTCGCCGGGCTGGCCCGTCGGGCCGCCCCTGGCGCCGCAGCGCCCGCTTCCGGCACCGCGGAGCCCGTCGACCGTCTGCGCGCGCTCGCGGCCGACGGCGGGCTGGTGCACCTCCTGGACCGGAGCGGCCACGCCGGCCCCCTGGCGGTGGCCGCCCTGGCAGCCGACGGACGTCCGCCCCTGGTCGTGGACGCCGCCGCGTTGGCCGCCCGTCCGCCGGGCGCCGTCGTGCGGGCGCTCGCCCGCGAGGCGCGCCTCGGCGGGAGCGGCGTGGTGCTCGGACCGCTGGACCGGCTCGAACCCGAACGGCCCGAGCGGGCCGCCCTGTTGCGCGAGCTGTGCGCCGCGCTCGCCGGCGTCCCGCTGATCGTGCACGGCCCGCAGGTGTGGGACCCTGCCTGGGCCGACGAGAGCCCGGTGGTCGTCACCGTCCCCCCGCTGGAGGCGCACGCGCTGGCCGAGCAGTGGGCCCGCGCACTGGGAGGTGTGCCGGAGGAGGACGAACCGAAGCCGCTGAGCGAGGAGTTGGCGGAGGCGGTGGCCGCCTACCGGCTCGACCGCGAGAAGTTGCGGCGGGCCGCCACCGTGGCGGCCAGGACGGCGGCCGCCGAGCGGCGGCCGGTGTGCGCCGACGACGTGCGGGCCGCCGTCCGGGCCCAGAACGCGGCCGGTCTGGCCCGCCTCGCCCGGCGGATCGAGCCCGGGGTCGGCTGGTCCGACCTGGTGCTGCCGCCGCCCACCGAGGCCCGGCTGCGCGAGCTCGTGCTGCGGGCCCGCCACCGCGACCAGGTGCTCGGGCAGTGGCGGATGCGGCCCGGCGGCGGCCGGGGGAACGGCGTCATCGCCCTGTTCGCGGGGGAGTCGGGCACCGGCAAGACGATGTCGGCGGAGGTGGTCGCCGCCGAGCTCGGCATGGAGCTGTACGTCGTGGAGCTCTCCACCGTCGTGGACAAGTACATCGGCGAGACCGAGAAGAACCTGGAACGCGTCTTCACCGAGGCCGCCCAGGTGAACGGCGTCCTGCTGTTCGACGAGGCGGACGCGCTGTTCGGCAAGCGCTCCAAGGTCGAGGACGCCCACGACCGCCACGCCAACCTGGAGACGGCCTACCTGCTCCAGCGCATGGAGTCCTTCGAGGGCATCGCCGTCCTGACGTCCAACCTGCGCGCCAACCTCGACGACGCGTTCACCAGGCGGCTGGACGTCATCGCGGAGTTCCCGCTGCCGGACGAGGCGCAGCGGCGCCTGCTGTGGGACCGCTGCCTCGGGCCGTGGCTGCCGCGCGGCGACGACCTCGACCTGGACTTCTGCGCCCGGAGCTTCGAGCTCACCGGCGGCTCCATCCGGGCCTGCGCGGTCTCCGCGGCCTACCTGGCCGCCGGGACGGGTGCCCCGCTGGGCATGGCGCAACTGGTCGCGGCGGTGGTCGGCGAGTACCGCAAGCTGGGCCGGCTGGTGCTGGAGAGCGAGTTCGGGCCGTGGCTCGGAGTCCTCGGGGACGCCGGGCACGGCTGAGCCCGCTGTGCCGGACGCGACGGTTGGGAGTGCCCGCCGGGGACAGTCCTCCCTGCCCCCGGTCGGGGACCGTGGGACATGTCCCCGGGCGCCGCGCGGCAGCAGACTCGGGGGCGACCGACCGGCCACCCGAAGGAGCGCGAATGCCGTCGTACCTCACACCGGGCGTGTACGTGGAGGAGGTCCAGTCCGGTGCCCGCCCGATCGAGGGCGTCGGCACGGCCGTCGCCGCGTTCGTGGGCTTCGCCGAGGCCGGTCCGTTCCACGAGCCCACGCTGGTGACCACCTGGGACCAGTACGTCCAGCGGTTCGGCGGCTTCACCGAGGGCACCTACCTCGCGCACGCCGTGTACGGCTACTTCGCCAACGGCGGCGGCTCGGCCTACGTCGTCCGGGTCGGCGACCCGGCGCGGCGGGCCCCCGGTGTCGTGCCCGGACCGGTGGCGCCGCCGCCCGTCGCCGTCTCCGGTCTCCTCTTCTCGGCCCTGCCCGGCGCGGGCGCCGACGTGTCGGTCGAGATCGCCGACGCGGAGGGCGAGAACGTCCCCGAGGACCGGTTCCGCGTGCTCGTCCGCAAGGGCGCCGAGGTCGTCGAGACGTACGACGTCTCGACCCGTCGGAACACCAAGGGCTACGTCGTCACCCAGCTACGGGAGTCGAAGCTGGTCGCGGTCGCCGAGCAGCCCGGCACGGCGCCGAGCCGCCCCGAGCGCCGGACCCACGCCCTGGCCGCCGCTCCGGCGCCCGCACCGGTCGCGGCCGCGCCGGCCCGGCTCGACCCGGCCGAGTACGTCGGCGACGCCGCGGCCAGGACCGGCTTCTCGGGCCTGGAGGCGATCGACGAGATCACGATGGTCGCGGTGCCCGACCTGATGAGCGCCCACCAGCGCGGCGACCTCGACGACGAGGGCCTGCGGACGGTGCAACTGGCCGTGATGTCGCACTGCGAGCAGATGGGCGACCGGATCGCCGTCCTCGACCCGCCGCCCGGCCTCAACGCCCAGCAGATGCGCACCTGGCGCAACGACGAAGCCGGCTTCGACTCCCGCTACGCCGCGCTCTACTACCCGTGGATCAAGGTCTTCGACCCGGCCACCGGCCGCAACGTGCTGGTCCCGCCGAGCGGGCACGCCGCCGGGGTGTGGGCGCGCAGCGACGCCGAGCGCGGCGTGCACAAGGCGCCGGCCAACGAGGTCATCCGGGGCGCGGTCGACCTGGAGATCCGCCTCAGCAAGGGCGAGCAGGACCTGCTCAACCCGATCGGCGTCAACTGCGTGCGGGCGTTCCCCGGGCGCGGCATCCGGATCTGGGGCGCGCGGACGCTCTCCTCCGACCCCGCGTGGCGCTACCTGAACGTGCGCCGGCTCTTCAACTACCTGGAGGAGTCGATCCTGATCGGCACCCAGTGGGTGGTGTTCGAGCCCAACGACGACCGGCTGTGGTCCAGCATCCGCCGGAACATCACCGCGTTCCTCACCGAGGAGTGGCGGCGCGGCGCGCTGTTCGGCCAGACCGCGGCCGAGGCCTTCTACGTCAAGTGCGACCGCGACAACAACCCGCCGGAGTCGATCGACCTCGGACAGGTGATCTGCGAGATCGGGGTCTCGCCGGTGAAGCCCGCGGAGTTCGTGGTGTTCCGGCTCGCCCAGTTCTCCGACAGCACGAGCCTCGTCAACGAGTGACCGGCACCGTCGGCACCTACGGGAATGGGAAGGTGACAGCACGCCATGGCTGAAGGCGATCCGCTCTCCACACACATATTCGGCGTCCAACTCGGCGGCTACAACGTCGAGTCGGTCAAGGAGGTCAGCAACCTCACGGTCGAGCAGGACGTCGTCGAGTACAAGCAGGTGACCCAGGAGGGCAAACTCATCGTCCGCAAGCAGCCCGGTGCGCGGCTGCCCGGTGAGGTGACGATCACCCGCGGCCTCGACAAGAGCAGCGCGTTCACGAACTGGATCAAGGAGACCCTCAACAACGGGGCGATCAACACCGCGCGCCAGAACCTGACCATCGAGGTCAAGGACACCACCGGCGCCACCCTGCGCCGCATCCAGCTCACCAACGCCTGGGCGAGCCGCTGGGAGGGCCCCACGCTCAGCGCGGGCGAATCGAGCCCGGCGACGGAGACCGTGACCATCGTGTTCGAGGAGATCTCGGTCGATTGACATGCTCCCCCTCCCACGGAGGGAGGGGGATTCCTGGCTCACGCTGCCCGATCGTCCTGCGGACGTTCAGGTCTTCCGCGATCAACACCAGCCGGGTTCAGACCAGCCCGGACGAGCATCACGCGGGCGGAGTTCTTGTCGCGAGGCGACACGACTCCGCACGCGGTGCACGAGTAGATCCTCTCAGAGAGGGGGAGGCGGTGTTTGGCTCTCACACCGCAGTGCGCGCAGTCCATCGTGGTGTGCGCAGGGTTGACCAGATGAACGGTCCGTCCGTGCTTCCGCGCCATCTCGACCAACGCCGCCTTCGTGGCGCCGATCACGGCGTCGGCCGCCTTGTTGGCCATGGTGGTCTTGGCAAGGAACTTCGGCCGGAAGTCCTCCACCGCGATCGAGTCATGGTCGCGTACAACCGACTTGGCCCACTTTCGGGCCGTGTCCTGCCGCTGGTTCGCGATCTTCTTGTGGACCTTGGCGGCCTGTCGTTGGGCTTTTCGGTAGCCTTTCGTCTGTGCCTTCCCCTTCGGCTGCCGTCTCCGGGCCATCTGCCGCTGGTAGTGCGCGAGTTTCCGCGCGGCGCTTTTCCCGTACTGAGGATGGGGAAGGTCGTGGGCATCGCTGGTCGTGGTTGCGATCTCCTTGACGCCCCAGTCGATTCCGATGGCGCGGCCGATGGCGGGCAGCGGCTCGGGCTGAGTGAGGACGACGAAGGAAGCCCACCAATGCCCGACAGCGTCACGGTGGATCCGCACACTGGATGGGTCGGAAGGCAGCTCGCGGGACCAGACCACGGTCAGCACGATGCCGCCGGCCAGGTGCAGCCGGCCGTCCTTGATCCGGAATCCGCGTCGAGTGTAGTTGAGCGACGCGAGCGCCGCGCGCTTGCGTTTCGGCTTCGGCAACCCGGCGCGCTGACGCATCGGCAGCATCGCCTTGATGTCCTTCATCGCCTTGGCTCTCGACTTGCCGAAATCCCGGATGACCTGCTGCTGCGGTACCGACGCCCCGTCACGCAGCCACGCCATCGCGACGCGCGCCTCGGTCAGGAGCTTGTCCAGGTCCGCCGGTCCGCAGGTGCGCCTGCTCTCAGAGTCGGCCCGGTTGTGTAGGTGGATCTTGCGAGACGTGTGGACGCATTCGTTCCAGACCCAACGGCACCGGCCCCACTCCGCTTCCAGCAGGGCGGACGCGGAGGACGACACGCGAAGCCGGTAGGTGTACCGGGCGTATCCGGGACCTTCGATCATCGCCGCTGTCGTCATGATCCGCAACCTAACAGCACCCACTGACAATGAATGAAAGAGAGCGCAGGCCAGAACAGATGCGCAGAGAAACCCGCCGCTGCGCGGCTCTGAATCATGAACCTTCCCCATTTCTCCGGGCGGAGGCCCCCCCAGCTCTCCCGGCTGGCACCGGGAGCATCCAGGGAGAGATTTGGTGAGGCGGAAGATCGGTCTGGACGAACTGCTGGAACGGGCGCCCGCCGCCCAGCAGGACAGCGAGCCGCAGCAGCAGGCCCCGGGACCCGCCGGTCCGCGGGCGCGGGCGCCGCACACCGAGTTCGAGTTCGAGCTGCCGCTCGGGTACGTCGACGACGAGGGCACCGTCCACCGGTACGGCGCCATGCGCCGGGCCACCGCCCGCGACGAACTGATGCCGCAGATCGACCTGCGGGTCAAGGAGAACCCGGCCTACCTGAGCGTCGTGCTGCTCAGCCACGTCATCACGCGGCTGGGCGACATCACCGACGTGCACGCCGGCGTCGTCGAGCGGATGTACGCCACCGACGTGGCGTTCCTCCAGGACCTCTACCACCGCGTCAACAGCGAGGGCCACACCCGCGCCGCCGTGACCTGCCCGCACTGCGACGGCGCCTTCGAAGTCGACCTCGCCGGTGGGCGCCTGGGGGAATCGTGACGTACGCGCCTGCTCGGCTGCACGAGGAGATCGCGTACATCGCCTACCACTTCCACTGGCAGCGCGAGGACATCCTCGACCTGACCCATCACGAGCGCCGGCAGTGGGTGCGCGAGATCGCGCGGCTCAACACCCGGATCAGCGAGGGTGGGTGAGCGGCGGATGGGGCTGCGGGACTGGCTCGGCCGGCGGCGGGGCGAAGGTGCCGAAGGGGGCGCGGAAGTCGTCGTCCCCGCTGGTGGTGGTGTCGAGCGGCGGCGCCCGGCGTCGGGGGACGGGGGATGGCGCGAGGTGGCGCCATTGGTCCCGACCCTGGACGGCGCGGCGCGTGGCGTCAGTGACGGGCTGAACTTCCGTTCCAGGCTGGCCGCTTGGCAGGATCCCTCGCTGTGCGGGCCGCTCGGGCACGCCGTCCTGCCGGGCGCTCCGGTGGGGATCCTGCGAGCGGCGGCGGTACCGGGCTCCCCCTCGACGGTCGAGGGCGGGGACGCGCTCGTGCTGCCGGACGTGTGGGGCGACGGTGGGGCGGCGGAGCCGGGGCAGCCGGGGGAGGTCCGGCCGGTTCAGCGTGCTGTCGCGGTGCGGAGGCTTCGCGTGCGGGCGGTGCAGCGCGCGCGTTCGCCGCAGCGGCCGGCCGGCTCGGTGGGCGCTGACGGTGGTGGCGTGTCGACGTCCGGGCCGGTGCCGGGTGCGCCGGAGTCGGTTGCGCCGACGGCCGGCACGCCTGTGCCGGGTGCGGTGGCTGCACCCGGGCGTGGGAACGATGTCGGTGGTGCGGCGCGGCTGCGTCCCGTCGGTGAAGCGCTGACGGTGGCGCGGCGTCCCCGTGGCCTGTCGGTGCGGCCCGTTGCGGTCGTGCGCGGTTCGGACAGGACGCCGGAAACCGTTGTCGAGCCGTCAAGCCAGGGTGTGGGCGGATCGCGACCCGTGGCGGCTGTGGACGGTGAGGCTACTCCTCGCCCCGCGCCGGCGCCGGAAGGGCAGGCCGAACGGCCGGTCCAGCGTGCCGCCGTCGCGCCGGGCGAGGGTGGGGCTGCCCGCCCGGTTCTCGGCGAGCCCATGGCGGCGCTGCCCGCGAGTGCCGCACCTTTGGCCCCTGCCGCTCCGCAGGCTGCATCGGGTGTGCCGGCCATGCCCGTGGTCCCCGCCGATACGGCAGGCCCTGTGGCGGGCGCACCCGTCGAGGTGTCTGATCGGGGCAACCCGGGGCCGTCCCGCCCTCACCGTGGGTCCGTCGGTGCTGCGCCCGTGCAGCGTGCGTCGTCCGAGGCGCCGGCCGGGCGGTCCCGGTCCGCTGATGCGCCTGCCCGGGGCGGTCGGGCGTCTTCTGGTGCGCAGCGTGGGTCTGCCAGTGACGCGCCTGTGCAGCGTGTGCCCGCCGAGGCGCCGGATCGGGGTGATCCGGCGTCGTCTCCGTCTCGGCGTGGGTCCGTCGGTGAGGTGCCCGTGCAGCGTGTGCCGTCCGAGGCACCCGATCGGGGCGGCCCGGCGCCGTCTCCGACTCCGCGTGACTCCACCAGCGACGCGCCCGTGCAGCGTGTGCCGGCCGAGGCGCCGACAGGACGGACGCGGCGCGACGGCACCTCCGTCCGTACGCGTGGGGGCCTGGGTGCGCCCCTCGACGCCTTGCCGCCGACGGCGGCTGGGGCCGGTGGGCGACGGGCTGCCGGGCGGGAGAGCGGGACAGCGGACGTGCAGGGCACACCGCCCGGCGGCACCGCTCCGCTGCTCGGCGAGCGACGGCCGGTTCGGCGGGTCATGGGTGCCGGTGCGGGGACGGCACGGGAACCGGGCACGTCGGCGAACGGCGAAGGGATGCCCGTTCAGCGCGCCGTGGACGGCGCGCAGGGGGCAACAGGACTCCCTGGTGGGAGCGTTGGCGAACGAGGGGAAGGCCGCGACGGCCGGCCGGCGGACGGGGTGACCGCGCTGCCGAGGCAGGCTTCTGCGCCCCAGCCCGGTGATGCGGCTCCCGTCGTGGTTCCGGTGCGTCCGGTCGGCGGCCGTCGTGCTGCGCAGCGGTACGCCGAACTCACCGGACCCAGGCGAGGGTTGCTCAGCGTTCGCCGCATGACCACCGCCCTCGCCGGGCCGTCGGTGACGGCAGGCGGCAGCACTCCCGCCGCTACCGCGGCAACGCCCGCCCCGCCAGTGGTTCCGGCGACCTGGCCCCATGCGCTCAAGGCGCGGGCCGAGGGCCGGGCGGCGGATTTCGCGGACGGCGGGACCAATCGATCCTCCTCGCAGGCGAGTTCGGTGAGGCGAGGTGACGCGGCAGCCGTGCAGCGCTCGCGGTCGCGAGGTTCGTCGGGGGAGGACAGAGAGGAACGTGTGCCGGTCGGTCGCCCTTTGCCCTGGGAGCGTTCGGCCTCGTCCGGGGCTCCCGGCGAAACGGCGATGCCGGGCGGCCGGAGGGCGGCGGATGGCGCGGCCGATCCGGGCCGGCCGTCAGGTGGACGCGGGGTCGTGGCGGCGGTTCAACGTCTGCGCTCCCGGGGTTCGTCGAGGTCGAGCGCCACTGATCGTCCGCTGCCGCAACGGAGTTCGGACGTGCCCGGCGGCTCGACGGCTGTGCAACGATCGGGCTCCGCGCGCTCGCCGGAGCACGGTGACGATCGGCCGGCGCCACCGGGGAGTTCGACGCTTCCCGTTGTGGCACCGGTCGCAGGCACACCTGCGGCGCTGCCGCCGAGCACCGCCACGAACACCCGCGAACCCGCCCCCGCACCGCGACCGACCCGCACCGACCTCGGTCCGTCGTCCGCCGCGGTGACCGGCCGGCGACTCCCGCTGGTCCGGCCCGCGCCCGTCGCGGCCCCGGCGCTCCAGCGGTTGCCCTCGATCGCCCGGATCCCGCAGCCGTCCCCGGCGCAGCCGCCCGCAGCGCCGCCTCCGCCCGTCGTGCAGCGCACCCTGTCGGCCGCGCCCCCGTCGCCCGTCTCGGCGCAAGCGCTCCAACGGGTGGCCGCGCAGGCGGGTCTGTCCGGGGTGCCGCTGACCGCCGTGCCGGCCCGGAAGCCGACCACCGCCCAGGCGCCCTCACCCCCGTCGTCCCAAGCGGCCCCACCCGAGACGACCACCTCGGGCACCGCCGACCTCGACGACCTGGCCCGGCGCCTCGTCGAACCGGTGGGCCGCCTGCTGCGCACGGAGCTGCGCAGGGGCAGGGAGCGCGCCGGGAGGCCGTACGACATGCGCCGCTGAGCGGGGACGGCAGCAGGAAGCAGACCGCCGGAAGCAAACAGGGAACGGACCGATGACCGACAACATCTTCGCGAGCAGCGTGTTCTTCAGCCTGACCATCGGCGGCAACGACCTGGGCGACTTCGCCACCTGCTCGGGGCTCGGCGCGCAGGTGGAGATCGAGCAGTACGCGGAGGGCGGCAACAACGGGTTCGCGTGGCAGCTGCCGGGCCGGATCACCTGGTCGAACATCACGCTGACCCGCGCGGTCACCGCGGACACCGCGAAGATCGCGCGCTGGCTGGGGGAGATCGTCCGGAGGGTCGAGCCGAAGGACGGCGAGATCGTGGCGCTGCGGCCGGACCTGAGCCGGATCGTGGGCTGGCAGGTGCTCGGGATCGTCCCGGTGCGGTGGGAGGGCCCGTCCTTCGACCCTTCCAACTCGCAGGCCGCGATGGAGACCCTGGAGATCGCCCACGCGGGCCTGCGCCCGTCCTGACACGCGGCCCGAACCCGTCCCGTCCACCAGAGGAGCAGCAAGGATGTCCCCCGCGGTCCCCGCGAGCGTCACCCGGGCCCAACTGACCATCATGGAGCCCCCGTCCGCGGTCGGCGCCCAGCCCGGAGGGGCGATCGCGCGGCTTCCGCTGCAGTTCAACCCGGCGACCCTGGTGCTGCGCAAGACGACGGAGTGGCGGCGCACGCCGTCCCGGATGGCGGGCCAGTCGGCGCTGCCGGAGTTCGTCGGCAGCGGGCCGCGGTCGCTCTCCCTCGACGTGTTCCTCGACTCGACGGCGACGCACGACAACTCGGTGGAACGGGCGGTGGAGCAGCTGATGACGGCGTGCGTGCCCACCCCGACGAGCCTGGCGCGCAAGACGCCGGCCAGCCCGTGGATCCGGCTGGACTGGGGCACGTTGAAGACGACCTCGTTCAACGGGGTGCTGACCGGCCTCTCCGTCACCTACACGCTCTTCGACGTCGACGGCAATCCGCTGCGCGCGGTCTGCTCGCTCACGATCGACGAGGCCAGCGTCGACCCGGCCGGCCAGAACCCGACCTCGGGCTCGCCGGAGGCGCGCAGCACCCACCGGGTGATCGCGGGCGACACGCTGCCGCTGCTCGCCTGGCGCGCCTACGGGGACGCGACGGCCTGGCGCACGATCGCGGAGGCCAACGACATCGACGATCCGCTGGTCCTCGTCCCCGGCGCGGAGCTGATCGTGCCGGGGATCGACGAACTCACCCGGGGAGGGCGCGCGTGACGACCCCCGAGGCCCGGGGCGGCCGCCCGTTCGCCGCCGATCCCGTCGTCGAGGCGCCGGGGCCGCTGCCGCCGGCGTGGGCGGCGCAGCTGGTGTCCTGCGACATCGAGGAGAGCGTCGGCCTGCCCGACACCGCCGTCCTGACCTTCCGGGACGCCGACCACACGTTCCTCACCGCGACCGGGATCACCATCGGCACGAAGGTGCGGGTGTCGGTGGTCACCGTGCAGGGGCACACCCAGGTGCGGCTGTTCACCGGCGAGGTGACGGCGCTGGAGCTGGAGGTGGACACCACCGGCTCGTACACCGTGGTGCGGGCGTCGGCGGTCACGCACCGGCTGATGCGCGGGCGCCGGGTGAAGGCGTTCCGGAACATGACGACCGCGGACATCGTCCGCGAGGTCGCCGCGGGCGCGGGCCTGACCTGCGGGCGGGTGGACTCCTTCCCGGTCGTCCACCAGCAGCTCTCCCAGGCGAACGTCCCGGACTGGGAGTTCCTCCAGTTCCTGGCGCTGGAGAGCGGCGCGCAGGTGCGGGCCGATGACGACGGGCGGCTGGAGTTCGTCAAGCCCGAGCCCGCGTCCGGCGCGCCGGCGCCCTCCACGCCGGCGCCGCAGAGCCCGCTGGTCCTGGAGTACGGCCGCAACCTGCTGGAGCTGCGTGGCGTGCTGACGGGCGGCGCGGGCGCGGACACCGTCGAGGCGCGCGGCTGGAACGTGACGACCAAGAGCGCGCTGGTCGCCGCCGAGCCGTCGGTGACCTCCCTGACGGTGCAGCCGGGTATGAGCCCCTCGGTGGCCGCGTCCGCCTTCGCGGGCCCGGCCCGGCTGACCGTCGCCGACACCCCGTACCGCACCCAGGCGGAGACGACGGCCGCGGCGCGCTCGCTGGCGGCCTCGGTGGCCGCCGGCTTCGGCGAGCTGGAGGCGGTCGTCGAGGGCAATCCGCGGCTGCGGGCGGGCACCGCGGTCGCCCTGGGGAACGTCGGCGCCGCCTTCTCCGGCCGCTACACCGCCACCGGGGTGCGCCACCTCGTCGAACCGTTCCGCGGCTACCGGACCACCGTCGTCGTCAGCGCGTCGCCCGACCGCTCCCTGGCCGGGCTGGCCACCGGCGGCAACGCGCCGCCGCGCGGGCCGCGGATGCCGGGCCTGGCCGTCGCCGTGGTCACCGACGTCCGCGAGCCGGGCGACGGGCGGCGCGGCTGGGTGAAGCTGAAGTTCCCCTGGCTGGACGACAGTTACGTGTCCGACTGGGTGCGCACCGTGCAGTGGGGCGGCCACGGGGGCGGCGGCGTGGTGAGCCCCGAGGTCAACGACGAGGTGCTGGTCGGCTTCGAACAGGGCGACCTGGACAGCCCCTACGTGCTCGGCGGACTTTACAACGGCGTGGACCGGCCCTCGCCGCACGACGTGCCGCTCGTCGACGCCGCCGCCGGGACGGTCAACCGCCGCTCCGTCGTGTCCCGTTCGGGCCACCGCCTGGAGCTGCTGGACGTGCCGGGCGGCACGTCCGGGGTCCGACTGGCGAGCGGGGACGGGAAGCTGGAGGTCAAGCTGGACCAGCAGAACGGCGAGATCGTGCTCACCGTCCACGGCGTGGGCGGCGCGGGGGGAAGCACGGTCCGCCTCTCCTCCTCCGGCATCACCCTCGACGCGGGCACCGGAGAGGTGAACGTGCGCGGCGGATCGGTGACCGTCCGCGGGACGACGGCCGTCACGGTGGACGGCGGGGCCGAAGCGGTCCTCAAGGGGGCGTTCGTGCGCATCAACTGACGGAACGTCATGCTCAGGAACAGGCCCGCCGGATCCCGTCGGGCACCCTCGGATTGGAGACCGCACATGCCCCCCGCAGCCCGGACCGGCGACCCCACCGATCACGGCGGCGTCCTCGCCACCCCGCCGCCGGGCGCCATCGCCGTGGAGACCGTGCTGATCGGCGGCCGGCCCGCCGCCGTGGTCGGCAGCCTGCACGCCTGCGTCCCGCACGTGGAGATGGGCCCCGCCAACGTCGTCGAGCCCCAACTCGGCACGGTCACCAGGGGAGTGGTCCTCATCGGCGGCCTGCCCGCGGCCCGCATGGGCGACAAGACGACCTGCGGCGCCGCCGTCATCGCGGGCGCGTTCAACGTCCTGATCGGAGGCGTCGCATGACCGGCAACTTCATCGGCCGGGGCTGGGCCTTCCCGCTGCGCGTGAACGCCACCGGCGGCATCGGCATGGTCGACCGCGACCGGGAGCTCGCCGAGGCGATCCGGCTGATCCTCGGCACCGCCCCCGGCGAGCGGCCGATGCGCCCGGAGTTCGGCTGCGGCATCCACGAGTACGTGTTCGCCCCCGGCGACAGCACCACCGCCGGACGGATCGCCCGCGAGGTGCGCATCGCCCTCGAACGCTGGGAACCGCGGATCGAGGTCGACGACGTCGCGATCGCCTTCGACAGCGTCGACGAGGGCACGCTCTACATCGACGTCCACTACACCGTGCGCGCCACCAACGACCGCCGCAACCTCGTCTTCCCCTTCTACACCATCCCGGAGTCACCCACGTCCGTCGACGGGAGCGTGCGCTGATGGCCCTGCCCTCCCCGAACCTGGACGACCGCCGCTTCCAGCAACTCGTCGACGAGGCCAAGCGGTACGTCCAGCAGCGCGCCCCCGAGTGGACCGACCACAACGTCTCCGACCCCGGCGTCACCCTCATCGAGACCTTCGCCTACCTCGTCGACCACCTGCTCTACCGGCTCAACCGGGTGCCCGAGAAGAACTACTCCGCCTTCCTCGACCTGCTCGGCATCCGGCTCTTCCCGCCCGCGGCCGCCCGCGCCGACGTCGACTTCTGGCTCTCCGCCGCGCAGCCCGAGACGGTGCTCCTGCGGGCCGGCACCGAGGTCTCCACGCTGCGCACCGAGACCGACGAGGCCGTGGTCTTCTCCACCGCCGAGGACCTGCCGATCGTCCCCAGCGCGCTGGAGCGCCTGGTCACCCTCTCCGCCTCCGGGGAACAGTCCGACGCCACGGACCGGCTGGCCGACGGGACGGACGTGCCGTGCTTCCAGCCGCGCCCGGAGGTCGGCGACGCGATGCTCTTCGCGCTGCCCGCCGTCGTGCCCCGCTGCATCCTGGTCGTCCGGCTCGACAGCCGGGTGGAGGGCGTCGGCGTCGACCCGCGCCAGCCGCCGCTGGCCTGGGAGGTGTGGGACGGCGCGCGCTGGAGCGCCTGCGAGACCGGCACCGACACCACCGGCGGCCTCAACCGGCCCGGCGAGGTCGTCGTGTTCGTGCCCGCCGGACACACCGCGTCGGTCGTCGCCGGGCGCCGGGCCGCGTGGCTGCGCTGCCGCGTCACCGAGCCCCGGCCCGGCCAGCCGTTCTACTCGGAGTCGCCGACCGTCCGCCGGGCCGAGGTGTTCACCGTCGGCGGCACCGCGACCGCCGTCCACGCCCAGACCGTCACCGGCGCGTCGCTCGGCACCTCCGAAGGCGTCGCCGGCCAGCACTTCCGGCTCGCCCGGCCGCCGGTCCTGCTCGACGGCGAACCGCCCGTCGTCGAGGCCTCGGCCGGCGACGGCTGGCAGCGCTGGACGGTCGTCGAGCACTTCGGCGACTCCGCACCGGCCGACCGGCACGTGGTGCTCGACGCGACCACCGGCGAGTTCCTCTTCCCGCCCGCCGTCCGGGAACCCGACGGCACCCTCCGCTCCTTCGGCGCGGTGCCGCCCAAGGGCGCCCACCTCCGGGTCCCGCACTACCGCACCGGCGGCGGGACGGCCGGCAACGTCGCCCGCGGCACGATCACCGTGCTGCGCAGCTCCGTCCCGTACATCGCCCGGGTGGACAACCGCGAGGCGGCCAGGGGCGGCGTGGACGGCGAGACCGTCGAGAACGCCAAACTGCGCGCCCCGCACCAGCTGCGGCTCCAGGAACGCGCCGTCACTGCCGGGGACTACGAGCTGATCGCCCGCCAGGCCGCGCCGTCCGCCGCCCGGATCACCTGCGTGCCCGGCGGTGGCGAGGCGGGTGCGGTCCGCGTGCTGGTGGTGCCCGACGCGGTCGCCGACGACGGCGACCGGCTGCGCTTCGAGCAGCTGATCCCCGACGAACAGGTCCTGGCCGCCGTCGCGTCGGCCCTCGACGAACGGCGGCTGATCGGCACCCGGGTCGCCGTGCAGCCGCCGACCTACCAGGGCGTCACGGTGGTGGCCCGGCTCACGACCCGCTCCGCGGACCCCGACCGCGTCCGGGACGCGGTGCTCGCCACGCTGTACCGGTACCTCAACCCGCTGCGCGGCGGCGCCGACGGCACGGGCTGGCCGTTCGGGCGGGCGGTGCAGTACGGGGAGGTGTTCGCCGTGCTCCAGCGGGTGGCCGCCGTCACGGGCGTGGAGGAGCTGCGGCTCTTCCCCGCCGACCCCATCACCGGCCGCCGGGGCGCGCCCGCCGAGCGGGTCGAGGTGCCGGCGGACGCGCTGGTCTTCTCCCACCAGCACCAGGTGGTGGTCACGGCGGTGGCCTCCGACGGCGGTGCGTCATGAGTGAGCGCAGCGAGCTCGTCATCGGAAGGTGCGCACGGGTCGAGGCCCCTGCCGAGCGGGGCGAGGCGGACGCATGACGCGTGCCGCCGTCCCGGGTCTGCCGAGCCCGCACCCCATCGGCGAACTGCTGCCCGCCCTCTTCGCCGACGACGACCTCGCCCAGCGCTTCACGGCCGGCCTGGACACCGTCCTCGCCCCCGTCTTCGCGACGCTGGACAACCTGCCCGCCTACTTCCGGCCCCGCCTCGCGCCGGCCGACTTCCTCGACTGGCTGGCGACCTGGGTCGCGGTGGACGTCGACCCGGCCTGGCCGGACGAGGTGCGCCGCGCGGTGGTCGGGCGCGCGATGGAGCTCCACCGCTGGCGCGGCACCCGGCGCGGGCTCGTCGAGCGGCTGCGGCTGGTGCTGGGCGCCGGCGCCGAGATCACGGACGGCGGCGGCGTCTCCTGGTCGACCGCTCCCGGCGCCGCCCTGCCGCCCGGCGGGGGCGGTGAGGTGCTCGTCCGGGTCTGGCCCCTGAACGGACCGGAACCGGACGCGGAGCAGGTGCTGGCCGTCGTCAGGGCCGGCTGCCCGGTCCACCTGAACTGCCGGGTGGAGATCCTGCCCGGTCCGCCGGGGCTGCCCGGACGAGCGGAGGGCTGACGGATGCCGGTGTGCCCCGAGTGCGGGACGGCCAACGGAGAGGGCGACGACTTCTGCGGCAACTGCGGTGCGTACCTGGGCTGGTCGCGCAGCGCCGCGGCGAAGCCCGCGCCTTCGACGGCGGGGCCCGCGCCTGGGCCCGGGCCCGCGCCTGGGCCTGCGCCGGCGCCTGAGCCCGCCAAGGCCGAGCCCGCGCATGCGCCTGAGCCCGCTGAGCCCGAGACGGCCCGCACCGAATCCACCTGGCGGGCGGTGTCGCGACGGGTGACGCGCGCGAGGAGAGAGCAGCCGCCCGCCCCGCAGGCGGAGGCGCCGCTGCCGGTCCCCGAGCCCGTCCCCGCCCCCGAACCGCCGCCGACCGTCGAACCGAAGCGCGCATCGACGCCGGACCCCGCTCCCGCTGTCCCGGCCCCGGCCCCGGCCCCTGCCCCTGCCCCTGCCCCTGCCCCTGCTCCGCAAGCCGACCCGGTCGCCGTCGAGCCCGCCAAACCCCTCCCGGCCCGCCCCGTCGTCCGCCCCTCCGCAGCCGACGAGCCCCCCGACGGCCCGCCCTGCCCCCGCTGCGGCACGCCCAACCTGCCCGACCGCCGCTTCTGCCGCCGCTGCGCCGCACCGCTGACCCCGACCGCGGCCGCACCGAAGCTGCCCTGGTGGCGCACCCGCTGGCCGTTCCGCCGCCGGACGCGGATCGGCGGCTCGGGCAACGCGCTGCGCCGCACCATCGCGCTGCTCGCCCTGGCCGCGCTCGTGATCGCGGCGATCCTGCTGTACCCGGCGGGCCGGCGGGCCTTCGAGGACGTGCGGGACAAGCTCGGCAGCACCGCCGCGATCGCCCCCTCCCGCACCACGGCGAGCGCCGCCGTCGAGGGCCACCCGGCGACGGCCGCCGACGACGGCCTCACCAACACCTACTGGGGAGCACCCGCGGTCGGGGACTCCATCACCTTCGACTTCCGCACCCCGTACCGGCTCGTCGACCTGATCGTCCACACCGGCGGCACCGCGGACCCGCAGCACTTCCAGGAGCAGGCCCGCCCCCTCGTCCTGGTCATGGACGTCACCTCGTCGGACGGCACCGTGCACCGCCGGCAGGTCACGCTCAACGACCAGCCGGGACCGCAGACCGTGGCGACCGGGATCAGCGACGTCACCCAGGTGAGGCTCACCGTCCAGGAGGCCGCCGGAACCGCCCCCGGCCGTCCCATCGCCCTGGCGGAGGTGGAGTTCTTCAAGCGCGCCTGAGCCCGTTCGCCCGCCTATGCCCCGCCGTCGTGCCCGGCCTGGTGGACGTACGGGGTCGTGGTGCTGAGAACCGCGAACCCGAGGCGCTGGAGGATGGGCCGGCTCTGGTCGCTCGCGTCGACCTGGAGGTAGCGGTAGCCGAGGTCGGCGGCGATCCGGGCGCGGTGGGCGACCAGGGCCCGGTAGATGCCCCGGCCCCGCCAGGCGGCGACCGTGCCGCCGCCCCAGAGGCCCGCGAACTCGGTGCCCGGGTACAGCTCCATCCGCGCCGAGCACACCGGCACTTCGCCGGCCATCGCGACCACCGTGCCGACCGTCCCGGGGTTCCGGTCGAGCCGGTCGAGCAGCCGCTGCCGCAGCCGGGCGCTGCTGGTGCCGAACGCCTGCTCGTGGACCTCGGCGACGAGGTCCACCCCGGCGGCGTCGGTCACCTGGCGCAGGTGCACACCGTCGGGCAGCGCGGCATCGGTGGGCAGGTCCGCGATGGCGGCGACCATGACCGCCTCCTCCGGCTCCGGCGTGAACCCGGCGGCCCGCAACCGCCGCCCGAGGTCGTCGGGCCGGTCGTGTGCGTACGCCTTCCACTCGAACTCGAGCCCCCGCGCGGTGAAGTAGCGCACCTGTGCCGCGATCGCCGCGTCCGCGCCGGCCTCGTCGAGGTCCGACCAGAGCACGCCGTTCCAGTCGTGCGGTGCGCCGACCTGCCGGAGGACGCCGCCGTCCCGCTCGATCCGGGCACCGGCGCTGTCGGGCTTCGCCTCACGTCGCAGCCGGCGGTCGAACAGGGCGAGCAGTTCTCCATGATCCATCCGCCCACTCCAGCACGGCGCCGACGGGCGCGCCAACGCATTTCCGCCGGTCGGCGCCCATCTGCTCCGCTCCGCCCGCACCGCGGCCTCGTCGCTGATCGGAGGGCTCTCGCTCCGGCACGACGCCGCGTCCGGCGCCGGAAAATCCGAGGTCATCCCCTGCTTCTTCTGCTTGGATGCGGCCATGAGCGCAGCGGGTCATGGGAGTTCGGCGGGGGACGTGGCGGCGGGCATGACGGCGTTCCGCGACGCGGTCGTCGCGTGGGCGGCCGGTGGGCCGGGTGCGGAACAGGCCCGGGAGCTGGCCGGGCGGTTGTCCGTCCGGGCGGTCGTGCTGCTCGAAGGACCGAGTGATGTCGCCGCCGTCGACGCGCTGGCCGCCGGCCGGGGGCGGGACCTCGCGGGGGAGGGGGTCTGCGTCCTGGCGATGGGCGGGGCGATGAGCGTGGGGCGGTTCGCCGCGCTGCTCGGGCCGGCCGGGCTGGGGCTCCGGCTGACGGGGTTGTGCGATGAGCAGGAGCGCGGCTACTACGACCGCGGCTGGGCTCGGGCCGGTGCCGATCCGCACGACGTCTTCGTGTGCGCGGCGGACCTGGAGGACGAGCTGATCCGCGCGCTGGGTGTGGACGCGGTGCGCGAAGTCGTGCGGGAGCAGGGCGACTCGCGCACCCTGGACGTGTTCCTGCGCCAGCCCGCGCAGCGGAGCCGCACCGCGCAGCAGCAGCTGCGGCGGTTCTTCGGCACGAAGAAGGGGCGCAAGATCCACTACGGCCGCGTCCTCGTGGAGGCCCTCGCGCCGGAGCGCGTGCCCGCCCCGCTCGCCGGGCTGTTCGCCGCCCTCCCGGCGCGCGAAACGTGCTGAGCGCCGGCGGTGTTCGCGCCGCCGCCGGACCGTAGGGCCTGGCGCGGCGGCCCCGGCGCCTGGCATGATCGGTGGCCCCGCACCACCCGACGGGTGCGTGCCTTCCCCTGAGAAGCAACGCGACGTGGATGAACGTCTCCGCAGAATCACCGCCGAACTGGCGAGGGTTCCCCGCCTGCCGGGCCGCGCGAAGTCCTTCGGCGAAGAGCGCCACGGCTTCCGCCTCGGCCCGCCGCTGACCGAGGACCGGGTCTCCGCCTTCGAAGCGCAGCACGGCGTCCGGCTCCCCGCGGCGTACCGGCGGTTCCTGACCGAGGTGGGCCACGACGGCGCCGGGCCGCACTACGGGCTGCTGCCGCTCCGGGCCTGGAACCAGGGCGGGTTGAGCGAGTCCGGCGACCTGGCCCGGCCGTTCCCGCTGCGCCCCACGACCCTCCGGGTCGGCCGGGGCTGGTGGGAGCGGCTGGGGAGCCCGAGGCCGCCGTTCGCCGGCACCATGGCCATCACCAGCCAGGGGTGCGGCTACCTGACCGTGCTCGTGGTCACCGGCCCGGCCCGCGGCCGGATCCTCAACATCGACCTCGACCCCCGGCGCGAGTCCTTCTTCAGCCCCGACACCGACTTCCTCGCCTGGTACGAGCGCTGGCTCGACGAGACCGCGGACGGACTGGACACCCACGGCTTCGAACTGTCCCTCCCCGGCACCGAGCCGACGCTCGCGGACACCCTCGCCGATTCCCCGGACCCCGACCTGCGCGCGGCCGCCGCCAGGACCCTCCGGCGACGCCCGCACCTCGCCCCCGCGACCAGAGCCGTCCTGCGCGCGGCGGCCACCGCGGACCCGGAACCCGGGGTCCGGGCGACCGCGATCAGAGCCCTGAACGTCGCGCTCCCGGACGAGGAACTCCCGGTACTCCAGCGGGCCCTGACCGATTCGGCTGCGGCCGTCCGTGAAACCGCCGTCCGCGCCCTGGCCGGACGGGGGACGTCCTGGCACGCCCGGGCCCGCCGACTCCTGCGCGACGAGGACCCGGACGTGAGAAAGGCGGCCCTCAAGGCCCTGGAGGAGTCCCAGGTGCTGACCGAGGGGGACGTCCTGCCGCTGCGAGACGACACCGCGCCGTCCGTGCGGGCCGCGGCGATCAGCCACCTCTCCCGCCTCGACGCGCCCAGCGCCCCGGCCGTGGCCCGCGCGGCCCTCGCCGACCCCGATCCCGTCCCGCGCCACGCCGCGGTCGCCATCGGGATCAGGCGGCGGTGGCTGACGGAGCCCGACCTGCGACGGGTCGAGCACGACCCCGACGACCTGATCCGACGGCAGGTCGCCTCGGCACTGCGGCGGATGGCCGCGAGGTCCGCCGGGCCGACCTCCCCGCGAGCAGGTCGGGAGGGTGGCCCTATGCTCGCGCCGTGACCCTGTACTTCGATCCCACGGCGGCCCTCGGCGAGGACCGCGAGGCGTTCCGGGGCCGCTGGGAGGACCGGCTCTGGCTCAACGTCCCCGGGCCCTTCTACGGCGCCGAGACCGACAACTGCTGGACGGGACGCCTCTCCGCGCCCGACCACGTCCTCTACGGGGGCACGTACCTCGCCGAGTACGTCTACCGGCAGCCCCGGACGGCGGCGGAGGCGGCCCGGCTGGTCGAGGCGGCAGAGTGCGATCCGCTCCTCGGGTACGGCTGCGACGGGGACGCGCACTGGACGCCGGACGCGGTCCGCGAGTGGTGGCGCGACCGCGACCGGATCACGCGGTACCTGTCCGAGCAGGACTGGAACGAGGTCGACTGGGCGGAGCAGGGCATCGCGGACGCCGTCCGGGACTACCGCTCGTACATCGACGGCGGCCTCGCGGGGGACCTGCGGATCTACCTCCACTGGCTGGAGGAGGGCAGGTCCCCCGCGCCCGGCGAAGCGCTGCCGGAGCTGTAGCGGCCGTCGGACCGCTCAAAGACGGAGGTGCGAAGCCCCGTTGAGGTCGAGGACCGTGCCGGAGGCCCACGTCGCCTCCGGGGAGGCGAGGTAGAGGACGGCGGCGGCGACCTCCTCCGGGGTGCCGACCCGGCCGAACGGGCTCTGCTCGCGCAGGGCCCGGCCGGACGGCCCGGTCAGGCGGTCGGCCACGCGGTCGGTGGCGGTGAAGCCGGGGGCGACCGACGTGACCGCGATGCCGTGCGGGGCCAGGGCGACCGCGAGGGACTGGCCGAGGGCGTGCAGGGCGGCCTTGCTCGCGCCGTACGCGGGGTGGTCCGGCTCGCCGCGGAAGGCGCCGCGCGAGCCGATCTGGACGATCCGGCCGGGTGCGCCCCGGGCGATCATGCGGCGGGCGACGCAGTAGCCGAGGTTCGCGGCGCCCAGCAGGTTGACGTCGACCATCCGGCGCCAGACCCGCTGCCAGTCCTCGTACGACACCTCCGCCACCGGGTGGGCGTTGGCCGCCGAGGTGGCGACGGCGGCGTTGTTGACCAGGACGTCCACCCCGCCGAGCGCCCGCTCCGCGGTCGCGGCGATCCGCTCGGCCGCGTCCGGGTCGGCGAGGTCGCCGCCGACGACGACGTGCCCCTCGCCGGGCAGGGCGGCCAGCGTCGCCTCGGCCCGGGCGGCGTCCGAACCGTAGTGGACGGCGACGCGGTCGCCCCGGGCGGCGAAGGCGTGGGCCACCGCCCGGCCGATGCCCCGGGAGGCGCCGGTGACCAGCACGCCCCGCGCCGGGCTCGCCTGGCCTGCCTGGCCTGCCGGGCTCATCGGGCGAACATCCGGGACTCGTCGCGGAACGCCTTGAACTCCAGCGCGTTCCCGGCCGGGTCGTGCAGGAACATCGTCCACTGCTCGGCCGGCTGCCCGGCGAAGCGCAGCGTCGGCTCGATGACGAACGCGGTGCCGGCCTCCGTCAGCCGCCCGGCGAGCGCGTGGAACGCGTCGGCGCCCAGCACCAGCCCGAAGTGCGGCACGGGAACGGCGTGGCCGTCCACGGTGCCGTGTCCGGGGGCGTCCGGGCGGGGGCCGGACACGAGGTGCGTCACCAGCTGGTGGCCGTGGAAGTCCCAGTCGACCCAGTGGCCGGTCGAGCGGCCCTCCGGGAGGCCGAGCACACCGCCGTAGAACGCGCGGGCCCGGGCCAGGTCGTCGACCGGGATGGCGAGATGAAACGCAGGACGGGTCATGACCCCACCTTGATCCGCGGCATGTCCGGATGTCAACATTCGAACATGACGGATGAACCCCTGCGGAAGGCGGCCCGGCGCGGCCTCGCCGACGAGTGCGCGGACTCGGTGCGCGACGCGATCTTCGACGGGCGCTTCCCGCCCGGCGCCCCGCTGCGGGAGGTCGAACTCGCCGAGTCGCTGGGCGTGAGCCGCGGCGCCGTCCGCGAAGGCCTCGCGCAGCTCCAGCGCGAGGGGCTGATCCGCACGGGCTGGCACCGCCCGACCACCGTCGTCGAGGCGACCGCCGTCGACGTGGAGGAGGTTTACCGCGTTCGCGCCGCCCTCGACCGCCTGGCCGCCGTCTCCGCGATGCGGCGCGCGACGCCGCAGCAGCTCGACGCCCTCGACCGGCTCGTCGACGAGATGGCCGCCGAACTCGCCGCCGGAGCCGGCGTGCCGCGCCTGCTGGCTCTCGACATGGCCTTCCACGACCGGATCTACGAGGCCGCCGGCAACCGCCGCCTCACCGAGGCCTGGCAGGCCGTGCGCTCGCAGGTGTTCCTGTTCCAGCTGCAACGGGTGACCCTCGCCCGCGGCCAGTACCGCGCACTGGTCGTCGACGAGCACCGCGAACTCGCCGGGCTGCTCCGGGCGGGCGGCGCGGAGGACGTGCTCGACCGGCTCGCCGCGGAGCACGTGGACGTGGCACGGCGCAGCCTGCTGGCGCTGCTGCCGGAGCCCGCCGAGCGGGGGTGAAGTGCCGTGATCCGCCAGCCAACCGGCCTCCGGGCCGGTAACGTCCGTCGCGTACCTCGCATGGCAGTCGCAGCCCCGTCGAGAGGAACCACGGTGTCCCACTCCCCGCAGATCGACGTCGTCCGCCGCTTCTACGACGCCCGGGGCGACCTGGACGTCATCCGCTCCGTCGTCGCCGAGGACGCCCGCTGGGACGTGACGGAGGGCTTCCCCAACGGCGGCGTCCACGAAGGACTCGACCGCATCGTCGGCGACTTCTTCCCCTTCCTCGCCGACTTCAGCGAGTTCCGGTGCATCGGCGACGCCTTCTACGAGGACGGCGACCAGGTCATCGTCCTCGGCCGCTACGTCGGCACCACGACGAAGGGCAATCAGTTCACCTCCCGCTTCGCCCACTTCTTCACCCTCGCCGCCGGCCGCATCACCCACCTCCGCCAGACCTCCGACACCCTCCCCATCGCCCGCGCCCTGGAGAACTGACCCCCTGGCACCCTGTGGGAAGAGCTTCTCGTCGACCAGGAACGCGTTCTGGGCCCGCACCACCCCGACACCGTTGCCACCCGCGAGATCCTCGCCGCCGTCTCGTCGGCAGAGGGGCTTGGCTGGAGACGTCGGGGTGGGACAGCGCGATGATCTCGCGATGTCGAACGTCGCGGATGTGGGTGCCGCCCGAAGCGTGGGTCTCACGCTGAGCGCGATGGGCCGGTTGTAGAAGCAGCCGGGAGACTTCGCCGGCGAGCTCTACGTCGCCCACGCCTTCGGGAACGAGTCCGGGCTGGTGCCGTCCATCCGGAAAGACCCGCCACCCGCCGATCCGCCCTTCGGGCCGGAGAACCTCCGGCAGGCCGCTGGGCGCTTATGACAACAGCATTGACGTGTAAGGGCGCCCCCGGTTTCATGACTCGCACTTCCTCACCCCCACCCCCACGAGCAAGGCGGTGATCCGTTGGTACCGACGGTGAAGGACACGGGCAGCGGTCCGAGAACGGGTGCGAGCCACGGCGCCATGCACAAATCCATCGGCCTGCTGGACGGAGCGGTGATCGCCGCGTCCAGTACGGCCGCCACCAGCAGCATCGGCATCGGCCTGGGCCTGATGGCCGGGGTCGTCGGCCTGCACCTGCCCGCGATCATGCTGCTGGCCTTCCTGCCCGTGCTCGCCATCGCCGGCGGCTACGGGCGGCTGAACGCGGTCGAACCGGACGCCGGCAGCAGCTACCGCTGGGTGGGCCGGACCCTCAGTCCCTGGCTGGGCTTCCTCACCGGCTGGGTGAACACCGTCGGCACGGTGGTCTTCATGGCCTACACCACCACCGTCACCGGCTCGGCAGTCATCCAACTCCTGGACGAAGCGCACCTGCGCGGCATCGCCGGCCTGCGCCTGGACGCCGACTCCACCGTCCAGTGCACCCTGCTCGGCCTCGTCGTCCTGATCGGCGCCGCACTCGTCGCGGTGCGCGGGCTCGACCTCGCCGCCCGGTTGCAGAAGGCGCTACTGGTCTTCGAGTACCTGGTGCTGTTCGGCTTCTGCGGGTACGGGATGTTCGCGGGTGACCAGCCGTTCTCGCTCCAGTGGTACAACCCGTTCGACATCCCCTCCTTCGGCGCGGTGGCACAGGGCATGGTGCTGGCGGTGTTCTGCTACTGGGGCTTCGAGTCGGTGTTCAGCGTCGGCGAGGAAGTGCGCGATCCGCGCGACGCCTCCCGAGGCGGGTTCCTCGCCCTGGTGGTGATGATGCTGCTCTTCCTGCTGGCCGGCACCGCATTCCAACGGGTCCTCCCGCTCGGTGAGTTGGCCGACAACGGCGCGCACGGACTGACCTACTTCGGCACTCGGCTCGCCCACCAGCCGCTGGCCGCACTGCCGTTGATCGCGCTGACGTTCTCCGCCGTGGCCTCGCTGCAGTCCTCGGTGATCCCGACCGCGCGCGGGATGTACGCGATGGGCCGCGACGGCGTGCTCGGCCCGGTCTGGACCCGGCTGCACCGCAAGCACGCCACCCCCGCCGTCGGTACCCTGCTGATCACCGGCGTCGCCGTCCTGCTGGCCCTCGCCTCGATCGCCATCCCGACGGTCAACGACCTGATCTCGGCCGCCGTCAACGCGATCGGCGTCATCGTCGCGCTCTACTACGCGCTCACCGCCGTCGCGGCCGCCGTCCGCTTCCGCCACCTGTTGCGCACCGACCCGTTGCAGGGGCTGCGCGCCGTGGTCGGTCCGCTGCTCGGCGCGGCGGCGCTGCTCGCCGTCGGCGGCTACCTGGCCTGGACCTTCTACGACTCCGCCGACCACTTCGAACTCTCCGCCGACAACGGCTGGTTCGAGCTGACCGTCGTGGTGCTGATGGTCGTCACCGGACTCCCGTCGGCGGCTTGGGCCCGCTGGCGGCGCCGCTCGCCGTACTTCCAACGCCCTACGCACTGAGCGATTCCCGCACGACCGACACACAGCACACAGCACACAGCGCGCAACAAACAACGCGCAACACGCAACGCGAGAACGGAGCACCACCCATGACCCAGGCCGATCTGGTCTTCACCCGCGGCCCCGTCCACACCGGCGACGCCGCCCGCACCCGGGCGACCGGCCTGGCCGTGACCGGCGAGCGGATCACCGCCGTCGGGCACGACGAGGTCCGCGGATTGATCGGGCCGAAGACCGAGGTCGTCGACCTCGCCGGCAAGCTACTGCTGCCGGGCTTCCAGGACGCCCACGTCCACGCTGTGTACGGCGGCGTCGAGTTGGCCTCCTGCGACCTCACCGGCACGGTCGGCGCGGCCGAGTGCCTGGAGCGGATCCGCGCCTACGCCGAGGCCAACCCCGGACCGGCGTGGATCACCGGCAGCGGCTGGTCGCTGGAGGGCTTCGACGGTGGACGGCCGACCAGGCAGCTGCTCGACTCCGTCGTCCCGGACCGCCCGGTCTTCCTCACCAACCGCGACCACCACGGCGCCTGGGTCAACACCCGGGCCCTCGAACTGGCCGGCCTCACCCGGGACACCCCCGACCCGGCCGACGGCCGGATCGAGCGCGAGGGCGACGGCACGCCCAGCGGCACGCTCCAGGAGGGCGCCACCGCCCTGGTCGCCCGGCTGGTGCCGGCCGCCACCACCGCCGAGCGGGTGGACGGCCTGCTGCGGGCGCAGCGCCTGCTGCACTCGCTCGGCATCACCGGCTGGCAGGACGCCCTGCTCGGCGAGTTCAACGGCCAGCCGGACCCCTCCGACGCCTACCTGGCCGCCGCCCGCTCCGGCGCCCTGACCGCCCGGGTGACCGGAGCGCTCTGGTGGGACCGCGACCGGGGAGCCGAACAGATCCCCGAACTGGTGGCGCGAAGGAGCGAGTTGACCCACGGCCGGTTCCGGGCCGGCTCGGTGAAGATCATGCAGGACGGCATCGCGGAGAACTTCACCGCCGCGATGACCAGCCCCTACCTGGACGGCTGCGGCTGCGCCACCGCCAACTCGGGCCTCAGCTTCGTCGATCCGGCCGCACTGCGCGGGTACGTCACCGAACTCGACGCGCTCGGCTTCCAGGTGCACTTCCACGCCCTCGGCGACCGCGCGGTCCGCGAGGCCCTGGACGCCGTCGAGGCCGCCCGCACCGCCAACGGGTGGCGCGGCACCCGCCACCACCTCGCCCACCTCCAGGTGGTCCACCCGGACGACATCCCCCGCTTCGCCCGGCTCGGCGCGATCGCCAACATCCAGCCGCTGTGGGCCGCCCACGAACCGCAGATGGACGAGCTGACCATCCCCTTCCTCGGCGCCGAACGCGCCGCCTGGCAGTACCCGTTCGGCGCGCTCCAGCGCGCGGGCGCCACGCTGGCGGCGGGCAGCGACTGGCCGGTGAGCAGCCCGGATCCGCTGGCCGGCCTGCACGTGGCGGTCAACCGGATCACGCCGGAGGCCACCGACGGCCGGATCTTCCTGCCCGAGCAGCGCCTCGACCCGGCCTCCGCCCTCGCCGCCTACACGGCCGGAGCCGCCCACGTGAACGGGCACGACGACGCCGGCACCCTGGCCGTCGGACACCTCGCCGACCTGGTCGTCCTCGACCGCGACATCCTGACCGGCCCCGCCGGGGAGATCGCCGACGCCCGGGTGCTGCGGACCTACGTGGGTGGCGAACTCGTCCACGCGGCGGGCTGAACGGGGCCGGCCGAACGAGGCCGGCCGAACGCGGCGCAGGCCGCCATCGCCGGGCGGGGGGCGCTCGGCGACGGCGGCCTGCGGTGGGTGCGGGCTCCGGACGGGCCCGAGTGCCAGCCGGCGATGCTCGGGCCGGAGCGATCCGGCGTGCGCGGCCACGGATTGAGCTGCCCGGCGCCGGCGCCGGCACGCGTGAGTGCCCACTGGGCGATACCCATGGTGATCGACCGGGCCCGGCTCGGGCGGGAACGGAAGTGGCCTGCGGCGCTCCGGCTCCAGGGCGGTGCGATCGGTCCGGGCTCCGGCAGGCAGGTCGGGCATCGACTCCGCGCCGAAGCGGGCGGCGCCGACGCCGGGACCACAGCCGCGATCGCCGCCGACCTGTCCGTGGCCCGCCGCGGGTCCGGTGCGCCGCCGGCCCGAGGGTGGTGCGGCGCGGCCGTGTTCAGCGGATCGCCGTGAGGCGGGCCTCTGCGGCGTCGAGGAGGAGGTCGAGCGCGTACGGGTAGCCGCTGCGGCGCATGTCTTCGGCGAGGAGGTCGGCGGTGGCGGCGATGTGCGGGTGGGTGGTGGCGTCGACGCGGGCGTAGGAGGCCTGCCAGACCTGCAGGTCCGCCGCCTGGGACACCGCGGGCAGGGCGAGGGCGGCGGCGTCGAGGGCGGCGAAGCCCAGGCTCTGGTCGACGAAGGCGTGGTAGAGGCGGACGGCCTCGGGGTTGGGGAAGCCCGCGGTGCGCAGGACGCCGAGTATGGTCTCGACGGCGGCGATCTCGTGGGTGCGGCCGGTGGTGCGGTGGGCGGCGAGCAGGGCGGCCTGCGGGTGGGTCTGGTAGGAGGAGTGGATGCGCAGGCCGATGGCGCGCAGGTCGGCCCGCCAGTCGCCGGTGGGCTGCCAGCCGGCCTGGGCGCGGCCGATGAGCTCGTCGGTGATGGCCAGCAGCAGGTCGTCGGTGCTGTGGAAGTACCGGTAGACGGCGCTCGGGTCGGCGCCGAGAGCGGCGCCGAGCCGCCGGGCGGTGAGCGCGTCGGCGCCGTGCTGCCCGATCAGCCGCAGCGCCGTGTCGACGATGAGCTCCTGGGAGAGCACCACGCCCTGTTTGGTGGGCCGACGCCGTCGGCGCTGGGGCTCGGGCACCACGCGTTCGCTCATGCCCGGATCCTATGTCGGCATGGTTGTCGTAGGAGCGGGGAGACGCGGATCTCCGGCAGGGCCGGACCGAACGCGCCGGTGCGCTCCCGACTACCGCTCCCCAGGGCCGCCATCGGCAGTTCGACACCCCGCTCGCCGTGATCGATGCCGGCGAGATCTCCCTCGCTCACACCCGGCAGGAGCTCCCGTCGGCCATCACTGCGGTCCTCGCCACGACCACCGGAGACATCCGCGCCGACGCCCGCGCCGACGACGTCTCCGTTCCCCAGCGGTCACAGAGCGTCGCAACTCCATGATCAACGAGACCTGTGCCCACGTTGTCGCCGGGGCTCCCGATGCCGCCAATCCGCGGGCGTTCTTCAACACCGTTTCTCGGCTGACGATCGTCCCGACAATTGAGGGCGCAGTCCGTCGCCGGCATCCAGCCATTGGCTACGCTCCCGCACCACTGCGCGGCCAGGCCCCGGCCGACCTTCGGCAGGACTTCCATCCTGCCGGCCTCGGCCTGGCTACCTGGCCGCCTCCGCGAGCAGCGCCTCCAGGGTTGGCTCCGCCAGCCCCCTCAGCAGGTGGCCCTGCCCCGGGAGCAAGCACACGGTGGCGTGTGGGGCCGAACGCTGGAGTCGGCGGGCGGTGTGCTGGGAGTCGAGGAGGCGGTCCCGGGCGCCGAGCGTGGCGTGGACGGGCATCGGGAGGGCCGCCAGCGCGGCGTCGTCGATGACGGGGATCCGTTCGCGCCGGGGGCGGAAGTGGCGGTGGATCAGGAGGACGGCCTCGCCGAAGGCGTGCTCCCTCGCGGTGGTGGGCGGTAGCGGGCCGAGTGCCAGTTTCAGCATCGTGCGCCGCCCCCACCGGCCGAGTGGCAGGAGCAGCAGCGAGGCCGCGAGTACGGCCGCCTTCTGGCGGCCGATGCCGCTGGGGCAGCGCAGGACGAGCCGCTCGACCCGCTCCGGGCGCCGGACGGCGTAGTCGAGGGCGAGCCACCCGCCGAGGGACGTGCCGACGAAGGCGGCGCGGTCGACGCCCAAGCGGTCGAGGACGTCGTCGAGCCACAGGGCGTGGGCGTCCGAGGCCAGTGGAGGTCGGGCGGGGGCGCTCAGGCCGGGTTCGCCGATGACGTCGACCGCCAGGATCCGGAAGTGCGGGGCCCAGCACGCGACGTCCTCGGCCCACATGGCGGAGTTCGCCCCGGAGCCGTGCAGCAGCACGAGGGGCGGCGCGTCGGGCGGCCCGCTCGCCACGACGAAGGTCCGGCCCTGGCGCGTGGGGATGTCCAAGTACCGGGCGGGGACGGGCCATCGGTCGAGCAGGGCGGTGTACTGCCGCGCGAGGACGCGAGCGCCCTCGGCGGACTTGTAGATGCCTGGGTGAGTCATGGCGTGTACTTAAACATACCTGTTAAAGGTATCGATAGGGAATTTTAGGGAGTGATGCGTCGGCTCCCGATCGTCCTCGCGAGGAGCTTGGCCAGCGCCGGCCCGTGCTCGTAGGCGAGCGGGGCGAGGTCGGGTGGCAGGACGAAGCCGTCGGGCAGGCGGCGGTAGGCGTCGGCGATCTGCTGGTGGTACGCGTCGGCAAGGGCCCGGGGCCAACTGCCGCTCAGGGGTGGGCGCATGCGGGACTCGGCGGTCAGGGCGTGGTGGTGGGCGGCGGCTTCGGCGACGGCCTCGTCGGCCGTCCAGTCGGCGATCGGGGTGCGGTCGGGTCGCCAGGGTGCGAGCCACGCGCTCGGCGCGGCGCCGAGGATCTCGGCGGCGAGCTCGTGGGCGATCAGCGGGGAGCCGTGCAGGCCGTCGCGGTGGGTTCCGGTGAGCAGCCAGAGGCCGGGGCGGCCGGTCGGGCCGATCAAGGGGTGTCCGTCGAGGCCGATGGGGCGGTTGCCGTGGTGGACGTGGAGCAACCGGGCGGTGGCCAGGCCGTGGTGGAGCTGGCCGAGGGCTGCGTCGAGGAGGAACCGCAGGGCGCCCGGGGTCGGGTGGGTGCCGGGGGTGAGGGCCGGGTTGGCGGATGCGCCGACGTACCAGGTGCCGTCGGCCTGGGGGACGGCGTGCAGGCCGCACGCGTAGGCCCGGTTCGGGGTGCGCAGGACGGTGGGGAGGGCGGCGGGGGCGGTGAGGGTGACGGCCGTGCCCTCCGTGCAGACGACGGGCAGCAGCGTGAGGTCCGGGTCCAGCTCCTCGACCAGTTGCGTCGTCCAGGCTCCGGTGGCGAGGACCATGATGCGTGCGGCGGCCCGGAGTTCAGGGGTGTTCAGGAGGTAGCCGTCCCGGTGGGGGAGCGGCCGTCCCGCGGGCAGGGGCACGACGTTCGGCAGCGCGGCGAGGGCGGCGTCCAGGGTCTCCAGCCAGCGGCGGGCGTCGAGGAAGGCCTCGTCCGGCAGGTGCAGGGCGCGCAGGGGACGGTCGTTGTCGAGTGCGGCGACGCCGGGCACCTCCAGCGGGTCGACTTCCTCCACCGGCAGCCCGTGTTCGGCGCCGGCGCGGCCGATCGCGCCGAGGGACTGCTGGTCGAGCGTCGAGCCGACGGCGTTGAGCAGGACGAACGTGCCCCGACCGAAGCCGTCCGCCGGAGCGGCGCTCCCCGCGAGCGCCCGCACCCGTCGGCGCCAGGCGGGCCAGCGCCGCCCGGCCTCGACGGCGAGGTCGACCCGCAGGCGCCCGTGGGCGGTGCGGAGCGCGCCCGCCGTCACCTCGCCGAGCACGCCGAGCATCGCCCCCGCCGCCGGTGACGCCGCCGCCTGCGACGCCCTCGCCGCCTGCGACGCACCGGGCCAGCCGGGCCCGCCGGGCCCGGACAGGCCCACCCGCAGGGCGGGTTCGGCCTCGGCCAGCGCCAGTGCGAGCGAGCGCCCGAGGACGCCCGCGCCCGCCACGATCACGTCGAGCACCTGTTCCTGCACGTGTGTCTCCTCCTCGGCTGTCGGTCATCCCCCGTCGCCCTACCCGCACCAGCCCCATCGCACGGGGGCCACGGGCGAAAACCCGTTGTCCGTACGGGCGGTGCGGGCGGAAGGTGGTGCCATGCTGGGATTCGTCCGGACCGACAACGACGCCCTGGTCACCTGCCTGGGCGATCCGCAGCGCGCCGTGCCCGCCTACCGGGAGCTGCTGCGGCGCGGTGCCGGGGCGCGTGACGCGATACGGGCGGGGCTGTCGCACGCCGACGCGGCAGTGCGGGAGGGGTGTTGCCGCCTCCTGGACCACATGGTCGACATCGAGTCGATGGGGCAGCTGATCGCCATGGCCGACGATCCGGACGCCTCGGTGAGGATCGCCGCGTTCCACGCGCTCGCGTGCGACCGCTGCAAGGGGGACGTCTGCGCCCCGGGCGCGGACCGCGTTCTGGAGCCCGGGCTGCGGCACTTGGCGTCCGATCCGGACCCACGGGCGCGGGCCATGGCGGCCGAGCTCGTCGGCAAGTTCGTCCACGACGACGCCCGCGCCGCCGAGGCCCTGCGGGCGTCGCACGAACGGGACCCGAGCCCGGCCGTCCGGAAGAAGGCCGGCTGGTACGTGCCGGGCGGCCCCATCCACGAGCGGACGCGCCGGGCAAGGGCCCGTTAGGCCCGTGTCTCATAATTGATCTTGTGGCGAGTCGGGGAGAGGTGACGGATGCTGCGTGGGCCCGGATAGAGCCGCTGCTGCCGCAGCGGGACGGGGCCGGGCGTCCCTGGCGTGATCACCGCCAGGCGGTGAACCGGGTGCTGTCCTATGGCTACGAGCCGAGGAGCGATGACCAGCCCAAATATGATCAATTGCGAGTTATGGCCTAGCATCCGCCCATGATCACCGAGAACGCCTCCCCGGCGGTCGCCCTTGCCCCGCTCGACGTGGACGATGCCGAGCTCCTGCACACATGGCGGTCCGAGCCGGTGGCCGCGCACGAACTGGGCCACTGGCCGCGCCCGCTCTCGGCGGTACGCGAGCAGATCGAACGCGACATCGACGACGCCGACCACGACGGCTTCCTCATCCTGCTCCCGGACGGCACGCCGGTCGGCGCGGCAGCCCTGGCCGAGCAGAACATGTCCGACGGCACGGCCACCGTCCGTCTCCTCGTCGATCCGGACCACCGCGGCCGCGGCTACGGGCGCGCCGCCCTGGACGCTCTGACCGACCTCGCGTTCGGCGAACTCCCGCTGCACCGCATCGAAGCGCTCCCCCATACCGGCAACGCCTCGGCGCTCGCCGTCCTCGCCCACGCCGGCTTCACCCACGAGGGCATCCGGCGCGCCGCCTGCCTCCACCGGGGGCGGCGGCACGACATCGCGATACTCTCCCTGCTCCGCCCGGAGTGGGAGGCGCTGGAGCGGCCGCGGTCCTGGGAGCTCTGAGCGGGTGGGGCAGGGTATGTCTGACTATTGGCGTCGCGCCCGGCAGGAATTGTCAGACACGGCCTCTTCCAGGACCTCCTCGACGCTCTTCGCTCGGTGGCCGATCACATCCTCCAGCGCGGGGCCGGTGACGTCGAATTCGCCGTTGCGCGCTGCCGCGAACATCGTCAGCGCGAACTCCGCGGCCGGCCGTGGCATCCCGCCGGCGACGGCCGCCGAGACCCACGCGTCGTCGTCCAGGACGACTCGGGTGATCGTCCGGCCGGTGATGCGGCTCAGGATCGCTGCGACGCCGGCGAAGTCCAGCGTCCGGCGGGCCGTCAGCGGCGGCGTGATGCCGTCGAGTACGCCGTCCTCCGTCAGTGCGACGGCGGCAGCCTCCGCCAGGTCCTCGTGTGCCGTCCAGGAGACCGGGCCGTCCTGCGGCAGGGCGAGCGTGCCGCTCTCCAGCGCCGCGCGGAGGTAGAGGCTCAGGGTGGAGGCGTAGAAGCCGTTCCGCAGCGCGGTGTACGGGACCCCTTGCCGCATCAGGTGCTCCTCGGTGGCCGCGTGTACCGGCTGCGGCGGGAACAGCGACGTGGGGGACGCGGCCTGGTGACTCGTGTACAGGACGCGCCGGGCGCCCGCCGCCCGGGCCGCGTCGACGGCGGCCGCGTTGGCGGCGAGTGCGCCGCCGCCCCGGATGGCCGCCGAGACGACCAGGACGCGCTCCGCGCCCTCGAAGGCGTGCGTCAGCCCGTCGGGCTCGGTGAAGTCCCCCTCGCGCACCCGGACTCCGAGCTCCGCGAGCCCTGTCGCCCGGCTCGCGTCGCGCACGCTGACGCCGATCCGGTCGGCCGGCACCCGCTCCAGCAGGCGGCCGACGATCAGTGCGCCGAGGCGGCCGGTGGCGCCTGTGACGATCAGCACGGCTGACTCCCTCCCTTGTTTCCAGTGGAACGAAAATAACGTTAACACTGATACTTCCAGTGAATGCAAGGGCTCGCTTCAAGCCGAAGGGAAGCCGAAGAGAACTGGTATCAGCGGTACTATCGCTGCCATGGCACCGAACACCGAGCGGCGAGACCTCACCCGCGAGCGCATCGTGAAGGCCGCGGCCGGCCTCCTGGGCGAGCACGGGCCCGCCGCGGTGACCACCCGCCGCGTCGCCCAGGAGGCCGGGCTGCAGCCGCCCGCGCTCTACCGGCTCTTCGAGGACAAGGAGGCGCTGCTCGACGCCGCCGCCGAGTACGTCTTCGCGGAGCACGTGGCCGGCAAGGAGACCGCCGCCCGGTCGGACGACCCGGTGGCGGACCTCCGCGCCGGCTGGGACACCCACGTCGGCTTCGGACTCGCCAACCCGTACGTCTTCGGCCTGCTGATCGACCCGGCCCGCGCCCGCGAGACCCCGGCCCAGGCGCGGGGCGTGCGGATCCTCGCCGAACGCGTGCACCGGGTGGCCGCCGCCGGGCGGCTACGGATCAGCGAGGAACGCGCCGTCAACCTCATCCGCGCGGCCGGCGTCGGCACCGTCCACACGCTGCTGACCCTGCCCCCGGAGCAACGGGACCCGCACCTGGCCGACGCCGCCTTCGAGGCGGTCGCCCGCGCGATCCTCGCCGACGAACCCGCCGTCCCCGACCGCGACCCGGCGGCCGTCGTCGCCGCCTTCCGCACCCTCCTGCCCGAACTGCCCAACCTCAGCGGCGCCGAGGCCGCACTCCTCGACGAGTGGCTGCGGCGCTGACGCCTTCTCCGATGATCGGACCCCGCCTCCGCCCGCTGCTCCGCCGTCAGCGATGATCGTCCGCATGACCGATGAGGCGTGGCACGAACGACTCGGCTGGGCCCACGGCCTGATCGCCGAGGACCCGGCCGTGCGGGTGGCCGCGCTCGTCCGCCTCGCCGCGGCCCGGCAGGCGGTCGGGTCCGCGATCACGGAGTTCAACGGGGCGCTGTCGCAAGCGAACCGCTCGGGTGCGCCGGAGCCGTACCGGGAGCCGGCCGTTCGGGAAGCACTCACGCGGTGGCGGGAGGCCCGAAGCCGTTCGCTGCCCGAGGCCCTGTGGCAGGGCGTCACGCCCGACGCGTACGCGACGTGGTCGGGGCTGCCGTACGCCTTGCTCTTCCTGGAGTGGGAGCTGCGCCACCCCCAGGCGTGGACGTGCCACGCGAAGGCCTGGGGCACGAAGGAGTCCGTCATCCGGGAGCTGGCCCGTGCCGAGCTGGACGGCCCGGGCCGTGCGAAACTCGCCGACTTCGTCGAACTCGCCGTCCGGCGCCGGTACCGCTGCAAGGACCGCGAGTACGTCCGGATCGCCCGCGCCGTCGATTCCCCCGACCTGCGCGAGCGCCTCGCCCATGCCTCCGGGTCCGCCGACCCGTGGGCGCGGACCCATGCGGGCTACGTCCTCCACCTGCTTGAGCACCCCGAGCTCGCCAACTCCCGTCGAACCTGGACCGATTGGCTCGCCCGCGGCCGCTGAGCAGGAAGTCGGCCCGCTCGACTTTCTGCTTGTGCCTTGCGCGTTCTGGGTTTCGTGGGTGGTTGTGGTCGGGGGGTGGTGGGCTGTGCCTGGGAGCTGGTGTGGGTTGGTGGGCGGGTGCGTAGGAAGTCGGCCTGCTCGACTTCCTACTCCCGCCCTACGCGCCCTGGGCCTCCTCGGCGGTCGTGGCCACCAATGGCCGGCGGGGCACGCCTGCGGCCCCGCCCGGGAGGCGGGTCAGGCGGCGGACCAGCGGGTTGACGGGGAGCGTCGCCGCGAGGGCGGTCAGCAGGAGGACGGTGAAGAGCCGGTCGCCGATGATGCCGAGGTCGCGGCCGAGCGTCAGGATGAGGACCTCGCTGAGCCCCTTGGTGTTCACGAGGACGGCCAGCGTCGTCGCCTCGCCGCGCGGAACGCCGGTGAGCCGGGCGCCGAGCCGCGCGCCGGCGTACTTGCCGCCCCACGAGACGGCGAGGAAGACGGCGACGGCGAGCAGGCCGCGCGGGCCGAGGCCGGTGAGGTCGACGGACAGGCCGGTGAGCGCGAAGAAGACCGGTACGAGGAGCGCGCCCGCGTGCCGCATCGGGAGCTCGATCGTGTGCCGCAGCTCCTCGGCGGCGTCGCGCGGCATGGCGAGACCGAATGCGAAGGCGCCGATGACGGCGTGGACGCCGAGGCGGGACGTGACCCAGGCGGAGAGCAGGAGCCCGCTGCCGACGATCAGCAGCGCGAGGAACGGGTGGCCGCCGGCGCCGACGGGCAGGCGGAGCATCCGGCGCAGCAGCGGGCGGACGACGAACGCCATTGCGACGGCGTAGCAGGCGACTTGGCCGAGCGTCAGGAGCGCGTGACCGGACCCGGACGACCCGGCGGACCCGGGACCGCGGGCCGCGGCGGCCAGGCAGACGACGGCGCACCACGCCGTGATCTCGGTGAGCGCCCCGCACGCGGTGGCCATGGCGCCCGTGCCGGAGGCCTGGAGCCGGTTCTCGCCCACGATGCGGGCCATGACCGACAGGGCGCTCGCGGAGAGGGCGATGCCGAGGAACGCGGCGAACAGCCACGGTGAGGCGGTGGCGCCGAGCAGCCACGGGAAGCGGGCGGCGACAACGGCCGCCAGGACGAGGGCCAGCGCGAACGGGATCAGGACGGACGCGGCGGTGACGGCGAGCACCGCCCTGACCCGGCCGCTCAGCAGCCGCAGGTCGAGTTCCCAGCCGGCGGCGAACATGAAGAGGACGATGCCGAGTTGGGCGACGACCGCCAGGTGCGGGCGCACGTCCGGCGGGAAGAGCGCGTCGGTCAGGTGGCCGGGGAGGAGCCCGAGCACACTGGGCCCGAGGATGACGCCGACCGCGATCTCGCCGACGACGACGGGCTGGCGCAGCCGGGTGCGCAGCGGGGTGAGGAGGAGGCCGATCAGCAGGACGGCCGCGATGTCGGCCAGTACCGTCGCGGATGGGGTGGAACCTTCCAAGTCGAGCGCCTTCCTGGGACGGGACCAGGCGTCAAGAGCCGCGAGGGGAGCGCGGCTTCTGCATTATGCGGAAGGGTCGGTTCGTCGGCGTCGCAACTCGTACGTGTCGGGGGCGCTCCGGGGCCCGCGCGTGCCCGGTGGCCGGGGCCGCGCGCCCGGGCAGCGGCTCTCCGGAGTCGAGCCCGGGGGAGTCGAGCGCGCGGTGAGCCGGGCTCGGGTGAGCCGAGCGCGCGGTGAGCCGGGCTCGGCCTCACCGCGCCGGCGAGGCCTCGCGGGCGGCCTGCTTGACGGCGGCGATCAGCTGGTGGCGGCGGGTGCGCAGGTCCGCGGGGCGGACGGCGAGGGAGACGCTCCCGATCACGGCGCCGTCCGTGCCGAGGACGGGCGCGGCCAGGCAGGCCAGGCCGGTGCGGGCCTCCTCGACGTCCAGGGCGACGCCGGTGCGGCGGATCCGCCGGAGCTCCTCGTCGAGGCGCTCGGCGGAGGCGATGGTGTTGGCGGTGAACCGGCGCAGGCCGGGCTGTTCGACGTAGCGGCGGCGTGCGGCGGCCCCGGCGGCGGCCAGCGCGATCTTGCCGTGCGCGTAGGCGTGCGAGCGGGGGTCGACGCCGACGGCGAGGTCGGCCTGCTCGTCGCCGTCGGCCGCGAAGGTGCGCACGTCCGCGATGACCAGGCCGTCGCCCTGGTAGGCCACGTAGTTGGCGGACGCGCTGGTGGCGTGCCGCATCCGGGCGAGGACGCCGTCGATCCCGTCGACGCCGTCGGTCAGGCCCATCTGCCGCTGGAACGCGCGGTGGAGCGCGGAGACCCGGTAGCCGAGGGTGTAGCCGCCGTCGGTGCGCACGAGGTAGCCGCGCTCGGTGAGCGGCGCGAGGAGCGTGTAGGCCGTCGAGAGGGCGCAGCCGAGGCTGCGGGCGAGGGCCTTGGCGGAGACGGGCGTGGGCGCCCCGGCGACGAGTTCCAGCACCTCCAGGGTGCGGTCCGCGGCGCGCGGCCCGGTCTGACCGGCCATGGGGTGCTGCTCCTCCTGCTCGTCCTCCGTGGTCACTCCAGTGTGCCGGTGATCCGATCGGCGCGATCACCGGCCCCTGGTCCAAGCCCCCCGGCCTCCCGGCCCCTGGTCCAAGCCCCCGGCCTCCCGGCCCCCTGGTTCGGGCGTCCCGGCCGGAGGCCTCAGGCCTCGCTGGGCGCGAGTTCGCCCATGAGGTCCCAGCCGTCGCGGTCGGGGAGGTCGACGCTGATGATCTTCGGCCGGGCGGCGATCGCGTGGGACAGCTTCTCCATGGCCTCCCGGAAGTGCGCGGACTCGACGTGGGCCCGGCCCGCCTCGCCGTCGCGGAAGCCCTCGACGAGGACGTACTCGTCGGGGTCCGCCACGCTGCGGGACCACTCGTAGAACAGGTTGCCCGGCTCGGCGCGGGTGGCCTCGGTGAAGTCGTGGACGATGTCGAGCCACTGCTCGCTGTACTCGGGGCGGACGGGGAACTTCACGGTGATGAAGATCATGGGAGGCCTCTCGGATCCGGGCGCTCGGTGGGTGAGTGCCTCCACACCGTGACCGACCGCCCGGCGCCGCGTGAAACGCGTGCCGTCGGGATTCCGACCCTGCCGGAAAACGCGCGAGGTCGGCACGCGGGTCCGCTAGGAGCCCGCCCGCGGGCCGCCCAGCCGCTCGAAGGACGTCCGCCACGACCCCTCCACCGGCCGCCAGCCGTACGCGGTCCGCGCGAGCCCGCCGTCCGCGCCGCGTGCCCAGCGGGGCCGGTCGGAGCTCGGCTCGGGTGCGGCCACGCCGAGCGCGCGGGCGAGGACGGGGACCCACTTTCGCGCCGGGGCCGGCTCGTCGTCCACGATGTTGACCGCACCGCTCGGCCAGTACAGCGCTGCGACCGCCGCCCGCGCCGCGTCCGTGACGTGCAGGAACGACGTGACGGCGCCGTCCGCGGCGAGCTCGCCCCGCCGTAGCCGCTGCTCGATCAGGCCGCCCGGCTCGTACCAGGTGCCGGGCCCGTGCAGCATGCCGTACCGCAGGACGACGGCCTCCGGCAGCTCGGCCGCCGCGAGCTCCAGTGCGAGCACGCCGTCGACGGTCGTGGCGCGTGGTTCGGGCGCGCCGGTGTCCAGGGCCTCCGTCTCGTCGGCCGGCTCGTCGCCCGGGCCGTACGCCCAGCAGATCGACTGGGCGACGATCCGCGGCACCCCGGCCCGGCGGGCGGCGTCCACCAGGCTGCGGGTGCCCTCGCGGCGGATCCGGGCGTTCTCGGCCAGGCTGCCGTCCGCGAGGGCCGTGAGCTGGTGGACGATCGCGTCCGGCGCCGCCGCGGCGACGGCCTCCGCCGTGGCCCCGCGGTCGAGGACGTCCAGCCGGACCGCGTCGGCCCCCTGCTCGCGCAGCCACGCGACGCCGCCCTCGGACCGGGAGGCGGCCGTGACGCGGTGCCCCGCCCGGTGCAGGAGCGGCACGAGCTGCCGTCCGACGGCACCGGTCGCACCGGCGAGGAAGACGTGCATGGGGTCCACCCTTTTCCCTCCCGTTCGGCGCCGGGGGCCGTTCCGTGCAGGCCCTCGATCACCGCTCGCTCATACGATCAAGCTAAGAGGTGAATGGACCGGATCCCCAGGCCAATCCGGCGGCAGGGAAGTGGGCCAATCGGCGGGCCGACGGGGCGTCACATTCGATGCCGTGCTCAGCGCGTCAGTGGCTCAGCGCGCCAGCAGCCGCCGCAGCTGGTCGACGATGAACCGCGGTTCCTCCTCCAGTACCCAGTGGTTGGCGTTCGGCACGACGGCGGTGGTCACGTGCGAGGCCACGTGCCCGAGATCGTCCCCGACCGACTCGCGCATACTGTTCTGACCGCCGACACCCAGCACCGGCATCGTCAGCGGGTTGTCGTCCAGCAGCGCCTGCACGTCGCGCTCGCCCTGGTCCTGCTGGCGGAAGAACTCGAAGCCCGCGTGCGTGCTGCCCGGACGGCCGTAGGCGGCGACGTACTCGCGCTGGTTGCCCGCGCTCGGCGCGCGGCCGTCGCGGTTGTAGACGGAGCCGTAGAAGACCTTCTCCCGGCCCGCGACCAGCTGCTCGGCGACGCCGTTCGCCTGGCCGTTGACGAAGGAGTCCCACCAGAGCAGGTTCGGCTTCGAGGCGACGAGCTGCAGGTACCAGGTGGTCGGCGGCGCCTCCAGGATCGCGAGGTGGTCCACCCGGTCCCGGTACCGGGCCGCGTAGGCGAGCGCCACCCCGCCGCCCACGTCGTGGCCGGCCACCGCGATCTTCCCGTCGCCGAAGCCCAGCTGCTCGACGACGGCACGCACGTCGGCGGCCAGGGTGAGGGCGGTGTACGTGCCGTACTCGTCGCCGCGGGCGGGCTGCGAGCGGCCGAGTCCGCGCAGGTCGACGGCGATCACGGTGTGGTCCTGGGTGAGCGCGGGCGCGACCCGGTCCCAGGCCTGGAGGGTTTCCGGCCACCCGTGCAGCAGCACGAGCGCGGGGCCGTGCCCGGCGATCGCGTAGTGGATCCGCAGGCCGTCGCTGACGGCGTAGCCGTCCTTGAAGCCCGGCAGGCCGCCGGGCGGGGTGGCGGCGGCCTCGGCGGCGCCACCGGCGGCGGTGAACATCGTGGTCGCGGCGAGCGCGGCGAGCGCGGCGGCGGCCGCGGCAACCGGCCAGCGTCGTTGACGCTTCGTCAATCGGCTTGTGAACGGCATGACTTCCCCCCGGAGTGAGCGGTCAGGTGATCGTCTTCGCTTGGGGCGCATCGTAGGACAGCAAGTCGACGTCCCGGCAGCGCAGTTGGGGGGATCCGTGTTCGGCCCTCCGGCTGCCCGGTCGGCGCCGCCGCTGGTCAGGACTCGCCGGGGTCCGCCACGAGGGGCCCGTCCCGTCCGTCGACTTGGCTCGAATCAATGGCCTCCCTTGGCGTGATCCACTTGCCGGCTGCTGCCGCGCGTCGCCACTCCGTCGTGTTCACCCCCTGTACGCGGACGGCCACCCTGTGGTGACATGTTCGCGTCAAAGCCGGGGTGGGGCAGGCCCGGGCCGGCCGTGCCCGCCCGCCCCGGACCCGTGGACGATCGAAAGGGGAACCCCATGCTGCTCCGCGTGCTGGCCGCGACCGGTGTCGTCGCCTCGCTCTTCGGCGCACCCGCCTCCGGTGGCGACTCGCTCCCGACACCGCCCGACCGGATCGTCATCGACGTCGCGACGGTCAACGGCTCCGGCTGCCCGGCCGGGACGGCCGCCGTCGCCGTCTCCCCGGACAACACCGCCTTCACCGTCACCTACAGCCAGTACCTCGCCCAGGTCGGCGTCGGATCGAAGCCCACCGACTTCCGGAAGAACTGTCAGCTCGACCTCCGCGTCCACGTCCCGCAGGGCTTCACCTACGCGATCGCCTCCACCGACTACCGCGGCTACGCCCACCTGGAGAACGGGGCGACCGGCGTCCAGCGGGCCGGCTACTACTTCCAGGGCGACCCGCAGACGGCCTACGGGACCCACCGCTTCAACGGCCCGCGCGACGACAACTGGCAGGCGACCGACACCGTCGACGTCGCCGCCCTGGTTTGGGCCCCCTGCGGGGAGGAGCGCAACTTCAACATCAACACCGAACTCCGGGTCGCGGCGGGCTCCTCGGACCCGACGACCACGACGAGCTTCATGACGATGGACTCGACCGACGGGAGCATCAACACCGTGTACCACCTCGCCTGGAAGACGTGCCCCTGATCCGCTGAGGCGCGATGTGGTCGGAGCGCCGCCACGCTCCGACCACACCGCGTGCGGCGGTGATCAGCAGGCGATCGTCACGGAGAACGGACGGTCGTCGTCGACGCCCGGGGGAGTGGCGGTGCGGATGAACAGCGTGTCGGCCGAGAAGGCGGCGAAGGCGCCGCCGGTCGCGAGCGCGAAGGCCGCCGTGCCCACCGTGTGCTTCCTGAACCTGGTCATGTGGGTGCTCTCCCGTCAGACGTGAGGGCCGGGAAGGGGCGAGCCGTCCCATCCGGGCTGTCCGCAGTCCTTCCTAGCGGGTCTCCGGGCCCCGGCACAGTATCGAGCCCGTGCCCGAGTTCGGCTCCTTCGGGGCGGGCGTCGGCCTGGAGTCCTCCCGCGGGGCCCAGAACGCGGTGTTCCGCGCCTACCGGTACGCGCCGGAGGAGATTCCCTGGCTCTGAGCGGTCCCCAAAGCTGAGGGGCCCGCGGGCGGTTGCCGCCGCGGGCCCCGGCACCCGGCTGACGCGTTCCCGCCTGTCGCCTGTCGGTCCCTGCCCGTAGGGTGAGCCTCCGTTCCGCACGATCGGTGCGGACGGCCATCGGGGGACAACTCGGACGGAGTGGTATGGATATGAAGAATCGTCGGTTATGGACGCGCGTGCTGTCGGCGTTCGCACTCGTCGCGGCGGTCATCGTGGGCAGCACGATGAGCGGCGCTACGAGTGCCGAGGCCAAGCCCGCGTGGGGCTGGGGCAACGGCCGTTGGTCGTGTTCCGGTGCGCCGGTGCCGGCCGGCTGGGTCATCACGGGCTACGACAGCAAGGGCTGCAACTTCGCGGGCTCGTGGTACCAGCAGCCGGTCTCGGACGGGATCTGGACGTGTTCCGGGTCCCCGGTCGTCCCCGGCTACGTGATCATCGCGCACGACCAGCGCGGCTGCAACGGGATCGGTTCCTGGCGGCACGGCCTCGTCCACGACGGGATCTGGACGTGTTCCGGCTCCCCGGTGGTCCAGGGGTACGTCATCACGGACCACCAGCAGAGCGGTTGCGGCGGGATCGGCGCGTGGCGGCACAACGTGGCGCGCGACGGGATCTGGACGTGTTCCGGTTCGCCCGTCGTCCAGGGGTACGTCATCACCGACCACCTGCAGTCCGGCTGCGGCGGCATCGGTGCCTGGCGGCACAACACCGCGCGCGCCGGTCTGTGGACCTGCCCGGGGTCGCCGGTCCCGGCCGGCTTCCGGGCGGCGGCCTTCCAGGCCTCCGGTTGCCACGGCATCGGCGCCTGGGTGCTGGTGAAGGCCTGACGGCCCAGCCGTGAGCCGTAAGCCGTAAGCCGTCGGGCCCGGGTTCACCCCCCAGGGGGTACCCGCCCGCCGGGGGGTGGGGGGAGGCCCCAACCGCGCGG
>NZ_JBHYWI010000013.1:0-64530 GCF_042751525.1 Kitasatospora sp. NPDC059408 | reverse complement strand
CTGGGCCCTGGGCGGGGGGTCTGCGCTCCCGGCCCCCGCGTGCCGCGTAACCCCAAACGGGGCGGCCCGGTTCCCCCCCCTTTGTCCCCCCGCGCCCCGAGGGTCGTTCGCGCGAGCCCTACCGCGGGCTGCTGGTGATGATCAATATCGCGAGCAGGATCCCGAACCCGAGGTTCGCGATTTCCAGCCAACCGAAGATCTTGGCGCGCTTGGCGTACTTCTCGCGCTCGTACGGATCGACGGCGGTTCTGGCGCGATTGCGGTTGGTGACCCACAGCACGATGAAGATGATGTCGAGCACGGCGAACTCCTGTGGGCCGATGGGATGCTGACGATCAGCCGAGGTGGGCGAGGGGCCTTCCCGGGTTCGGGGTTCAGGATGTCGGCGCGCCAGGAGGGTGTCAACTGAGATGGATGCCAAGAGCTGCTAAATTTACGACAGTTGATGACTCGTCGCTTCGCCCTCGGGGAGCCCCGTGCGCACCTGCGCCACCACCGCCGAACGCGCGAACACCCGCGACACCGTCACCAGCCAGGCCGTCTCGGCGGCGAGGTCGGCCGCGACCTCGCGCGGCGCGTAGCCCGTCCCGTCCGCGGACGGACGGTGCCCGGCCGCCGACGACTCCAGCGCGGCGGCCAGGACGGCCGCCTCCACGACGGCCGCGTCCCCGCCGCTCGCCACCTCGGCCCACCCGGGCACCCGCGGATCGGCGTGCGCCCGCAGCGTCAGCTGACCGTCGCGGATCTCGATGACGCGCCGGTAGAGCGCGAACTCCGGGTTCCGCAGCGGCCCGCCGAGGCCGAGCACCCCGACCTCCGCGGTGAGCGAGATCTCCGGCACCGCCGAGTGCAGCGCCGACCACAGCGGTTCGAGCCGCCGGTAGTCCCGCCAGGCCCGCACCCGCCGCGCCGAGCGGGTCAGGAAGGCCGCCCACACCGCGAGCGTCATGCCGCCGATGCCGAAGAGCAGCGTGCCGAGGGCGAACGGGGCCGAGAAGGCGTCCTCCTCGATCTCCTGGCGGCCGGTCGTCAGCGTCTCCCACAGCGGCACGGCGCTCAGCGCGGACCAGGCGAACCCGCACGCCGTCCCGGCGACGATCAGCCGCAGCCCGGTCCGCGGCAGCCCGGGGGCGACGACCCCGGCGGACCGCAGGACCGCCAGGCCGAACACCGCGACGCACCAGCAGCCGTGCACGGTGAAGAGGGCGTTGAACAGCGTGAGCGGCAGGCGCCCGACCGGGCCGGCCACCAGCTCGGGGCCCTCCGGCCGCACCCCGCCCACCACGTACGCGACCGCGCTCACCGCCATGACGAACGCCGAACCCACCGCCTGGCGCCGCACGGCGGCCGGGCCCGACGCCGCCTGCCGCACCGCGTACCCGAGCAGGGCGATCGCGCACTCCGCACCGAGCTTGAGCTCGTAGCCGAGCAGCGGCACGCACCGCGCGACGGACTCCCACGGCACGGCGGCCCGGGTGGCCGGGGCGAGCACGGCGACGGCCGTGCCGATGCCGAGGATGAACACCAGCAGCCGGCGCTCGCCGGGGCGGCGGCACAGGCCGCGGGTCAGGACCAGCCGTGCGGCCGTCGCCAGCAGGGCCAGCGCGCAGACCAGGTAGTCGACGGTGCTGCTCACGGTGCCGTCCGGTCGGGATCGTCGGGGTGGTGGGGTGGTGCGAGACCGAAGACGGCGTCGAAGCCCGTGCCGCTTGCCGCCGTGGACATCGTCTCCCTCCCCGATCTCCCCACCCGACGGGACTGTCCGGACGCCCATGGTAGTGGCGGACTTCCGGGGCTTCCAGGCCACTTGACGGGTGGGGAGGAGCAGGCGTCAGACGGCCGCGGGGGTGGTCCGGCGCGCGGTGCGGACGTCCTGCCACACGAAGTAGGCGAGGTTGAGCAGCACCGCCGCGTGGAGCAGCCACCAGCCGGGGCCGAAGGAGATCGTGATGTGCGGCACCAGCGTGGGCGACACGGGGGCGAAGTCGGTGGGCCGCAGCGTCAGGTCGGTGGTGAGGAGGCGTACGAGGAACGCCGAGAGGCTCAGGTAGCCGAGGGTCCGGACGACCGGGTGCCGGCGGTGCGGCCGGAGGGCGGTGCAGACGAGGGCGAGGACACCGAGCAGCAGCCAGGGCCACGCGAGGAGGATGCCGTAGCGGGTCTCGGGGACTCCGGGGAAGGACAGGAACCCGAGCGCTTTGCCGAGCGAAACGTCGGCCGCCAGGTCGTGGCCGTTGGCGAACGTGCCGTTGAGGGTGGCGCCGGTCAGGGGCACCGCGCCGACGTACAGGGCCAGGCCGCCGAGGGGTGCGAGCAGGTACGCCGGGCTCCATCGCCGTGCCGGGGCCGGAGCGCGGGGCGGTACGGGCGGCGGGGGCGGCACGAACGTCGTGGCGGGCGCGGTGAAGGGAGCGGTCGGCGCAGCCGCGGGCGGGGCGGGCGGCTGCTGCAGGAACGCCGTGACCATGGCGGCGGCCTGCGGGCCGGTGAGGCGGTCGTCCGGCGCCTTCGCCAGCAGGCCGTTGATCAGCGGTGCCAGCGGACCGGCCAGTGCCATCGGCGGTGCCGTCTCGAACAGGAGCGCCGCGAGCGTGGCCGCCGGGGTGTCGCGGCGGAACGGCATCCGCCCCTCGACGGCCTGGTAGAGCGTCGCGCCGAGGGAGAACAGGTCGCCGGCCGCGGCGGCGGGGCTGCCGTGGGCGCGTTCGGGCGCGAGGTAGTCGACCGAGCCGATGAACATGCCCGAGGCGGTGAGCGCCGTCTGGTCCTGCTGCACGGCGATCCCGAAGTCGGCCAGCAGGACGCCGCCGCCGTCGGCCAGCATGATGTTCGCGGGCTTCACGTCGCGGTGGACGATGCCCGCCTCGTGCGCGGCGCCCAGCGCGGCGAGGACGGCCTGCGCGACCCGGGCCGCCTCGGGCGCCGGGAGCGGTCCGTCCTGGACGATCCGGTCCTCCAGGGAGCGGCCGACGATCAGTTGCATGACCGTCCAGGGGAGACCGCCGTCCACCACGACGTCGTGGACCCCGACGACGTTCGGGTGGTCGCGCAGCCGCGCCGCGTGCTGAGCCTCCCGCTGGGCGCGCACCAGGCGCTCGTCGTGCTCCGCGGCCGAGGCGGCGGGCGGCAACTGGACCTCCTTGACGGCGACGTCGACGCCCAGCACCTCGTCGTGGGCCTGCCACACGCTGCCGAACCCGCCCGCGCCGAGGCGCCGCACGAGCCGGTAGCGCCCGCCGACCAGCCGCCCCTCCCGCGTCGCCTGGTCGCCACCGCCGACGCCGTTCCCGCTCTCCGACACCGTCTCCCCGTTCCCGTGCACGCGGTCCGCCGCAGGGGTCCAGGACCGGCGATGGTGCCGGATCCGCGCTGCGGCGACGGGCCGTCGGACCGGCCCGGGCCACGATCATCCCAGCCGCGCGCGGGCCGGGGCACCCGGGGTCCGGATGGTCCGGACGGCCGCGGTGTCTCCAATCGGCGGCCGGCCGGAGTACCAAAGTCCCGGTCATCGGTGTGGGACGGGTGGGACGGACACGACCGGGCCTTGCGCCGACGCGGTCGCCCGGCAGACTGACGGGACCGGCGGCAGCGGGTCGATCCCCGCCGCCGGCTCCCGGCTGACGAATCATCGGAGACTCGCGCCGGAGATCCACGAGATCCTCACACACCAGGAGCACCCACCCGTGCGTACCCTCCTCCCCGCCCGCCGCCGGTTATCGCTGGGCCTCGCCCTGGCCGCCGCACTGACCGGCCTCGGTGCACTGACTGCCTCCGCCGCGACCGCCTCCGCCGCGCCCGCGGCCACCGCGCCGAGCCCGATAGCCCTGACCTCCTCCGCCTGTCCGGCGGACATCCAGCAGGGCGAGTCCGACGGCTGCGTCACCCAGCTCCAGCTGGAGCTCGACCGCACCGGCGCCACGATCGCCGTGGACGGCCGGTTCGGGGCGGCCACCCTGACCGCCGTCCGCGTCTTCCAGACGGCGCACGCGCTGGTGGCCGACGGCATCGTCGGCCCCGCCACCAAGGCGGCGCTCGACGCCGCGGCCGCGGCGGCCTCCGGCACCGTCGACCTGCGCACCCAGTGCGGCGACCTGCGGACCGGCGCGAGCGGACCGTGCGTCAGCACGCTGCAGACGATGCTGAACGCGCTCGGCGCCCGGCTCACCGTGGACGGGCAGTTCGGGCCGGCCACCGACACGGCGGTGCGCGACTTCCAGGCCTTCCACGGCCTGGCCATCGACGGCGTCGTCGGCCAGGGCACGAAGGCCGCCCTCTACAGCGGCAACGCCGGCTCCACCGGCACCCCGCCGCCGCCCGGCACTCCCGTCGACCCGGCCAAGGTCCTCGCCGCGGCCAAGGCCTTCCTCGGCGTCCCGTACGTGTGGGGCGGCGGCCACTCGCTGCGCGGCGAGGGCCCCGGCCCGTCGCTGGGCACGTGCGACGGCTACACCGGCTCGATCCAGCCCTGCCCGGCCGACACGACCGCCGGCGTGGACTGTTCGGGCCTGGTCCGCGCGGCCTACTGGTTCGGCGCGGGCTTCGACCTGGCCAACGGCGGCGACACGAACCAGCAGACGCTGGACCGCCACCTCACGCCGGTCACCGAGTCCCAGCGCCGGCCGGGCGACCTGGAGTACTTCGGCACGGACGCGCACACCACCACGCACGTCGTGCTGTACGCGGGCACCGACCCCGCCACCGGCGCGGACATGATGTACGAGGCCAAGGAGACGGGCACGGACGTCCACTACGTCGGCCTGCGCACCGGCGGCTTCTGGTACCACGTCACGGCCTGACGGCCGGGGCACGCACGGCGCGGGCGGCGGCTCCGGCGGCCGCCCGCACCGCGCTGCGTCAGCCGCGCCCCGACGCCCCGGTGCTGCGCACCGTCACTCGAAGCGGCTCGGGTCCCCGGCCCCCCGGCGGACGATCTCCGGCTCGCCGCCCGAGAAGTCGACGACCGTCGTCGGCTCCGTGCCGCAGTCGCCCGAGTCGACCACGGCGTCCAGCACGTGGTCGAGGCGCTCCTTGATCTCCCACCCCTGCGTCATCGGCTCGTCCTCGCCGGGCAGGAGCAGCGTGCTGGAGACCAGCGGCTCGCCGAGTTCGGCGAGCAGCGCCCGGGTGACGGCGTGGTCGGGGATCCGGACGCCCACCGTCTTCTTCTTCGGGTGCAGGAGGCGCCGGGGCACCTCCTTGGTGGCCGGGAGGATGAAGGTGTAGCCGCCCGGCGTCGCGGCCTTGACGGCGCGGAAGACGTTGTTGTCGAGCTGCACGAACTGCCCCAGCTGCGCGAAGTCCTCGCACATCAGGGTGAAGTGGTGCCGCTCGTCGAGGCGCCGGATCGTCCGGATCCGTTCGAGGCCGTCGCGGTTGTCCAGCCGGCAGCCCAGGGCGAAGCAGGAGTCGGTCGGGTACGCGATGAGGGCTCCGGACCGGAGGCTGTCGGCCACGGTGCTGATGGTGCGCGGCTGGGGGGACTCTGGGTGGACGTCGAAGTACTTGGCCATTCGGCGACCCTAAGGGATGCCGGCCGCTGATCGCCGCAGGTCTCAGCGGGACGGGGTGAAGTTCGGGAGCTGTTCGAGGCTCTCGGCGACGGCGGCGAAGCCGTACGCGAGCATCTCGTGCTCGTACACCTCGACGGCCTCGCGCAGGCCGGTCCCGCCCCGGTGGGCGTCCGTGAGGGTGCGACAGAGGAGGGCGGCGTCGCGCAGGGCGGTATTGGCGCCCTTGCCCGCGCTCGGGGGCATGGCGTGGATCGCGTCGCCGAGGAGGGTGACCGGGCCGGTGCCCCAGTGCGGGAGCGGCTCGGTGTACCGGAGCGTCAGCGGCGAGCTGTTGACGACGTCGGACCGGCGGACGAGCTCGACGAGGTCGGGGTGCCAGCCGTCGAGGAGGGGGAGCAGCCGGTCGCGGACGGTCGCCCAGTCGTCGTCGCCGGTGAGCTGCTCGGGGAGGGTGACCACCCAGCGCAGGTAGCTGTCGGTGTCGGGGAGTTCGACCTCGGGGGCGAGCTCGGCCGCCGCGAGCCTCGGCGGGCGGCGGAACTCCATCCGGCCGAGCAGCATCGTCAGCCCGGGGCCCTGTACGAGAGTGCCGAAGTCCGGGACGAGGGCGGCGAAGCGCTCGGTGAGCGGGGTGCGCCCGAGGAGCGAGTTGCCCGGGATGTCGACCACCCGGGCTTCGGGGAGCAGTCGGCGGCGCACGGCCGAGCCGACGCCGTCGGCGCCGACGAGGAGGTCGGCCACCGCGCTGCCGCCGTCGGAGAGGTGGACCTCGACGGTGCCGTCCGGCAGCTCGGCGTAGCCGGTCACGGCCCTGCCGAACTCGACACGCTCGCCGAGCCCGGCGAGGAGGACCTCCCGCAGGACGCGCCGGTCGGCCGCCGCGCCGCCGTCGGTCGGATCGAGCCGCCGGAGCTCGGTGAGGTGCTGGTCGACCACCCTCGGCCGGCCGGCGAGCGGCCCGGTCACGGCGTCGAGCAGCCGGTACAGCCGGGGCGGCAGGCAGTCGCGCAGCGCGCCGAGCCCGTGTTCGTTCAGAGCGATCCGGAAGCCCTGGTAGCGGCTGTCCGCCGCGGGCTCGCGCTCGTACACCCGCACGTCGATCCCGGCGCGGACCAGCCCCTGCGCCAGGCACAGCCCGCCGATGCCGGCCCCGGCCACGATCACCTTCATGTCCCGCTCCTCACGTTCCGTCATGTCCACCAGCATCGCTGCCGGTTGGTGGCGGCGGCAGGGCGTTCGATCACGAAGCACCGATGACATCCGTCACAGCGCCGCCTCCCGCAGCCGCTGGGCCGCGTGTTCGGGGCTGACGTCGTTGACGAAGGCGTCCATGCCGGATTCGACGCCGGCCAGGTACTTGAGCTTGTCGGCGGTGCGCCGGATGGTGAACAGCTCCAGGTGGAGGGCGAGTTCGTCCCGCTGTTCACGGGGCGCCTGGTGCCAGGCGGAGATGTACGGGGTGCGGCCGGTGCCGAAGAGGCGGTCGAAGCGGCGCAGCAGGTCGAGGTAGAGGCGGGGGAACTCGGCGCGTTCGGCCTCGTCGAGGGCGGTGAGGTCGGGGACGCGGCGGTGCGGGTAGAGGTGGACCTCGTAGGGCCAGCGGGCGGCGAAGGGGACGAAGGCCGTCCAGTGTTCTCCGGCGAGTACGACCCTTTCGCCGTCGGTGCGTTCGGCGGTGAGGAGGTCGTCGAAGAGGTTGCGGCCCGTCGCCGTGCGGTGGGCCCAGGCCCGCGCGGCGATGCGGGTGGTGCGCGGGGTGGTGAACGGGAAGGCGTAGATCTGTCCGTGGGGGTGGGCGAGGGTGACGCCGATCTCGGCGCCGCGGTTCTCGAAGCAGTACACCTGTTCCACGCCGGGCAGGGCGGAGAGTGCGGCCGTGCGGTCCGTCCACGCGTCCAGGACCAGACGTGCGCGGGCCTCGGAGAGGTCGGCGAAGGACGCGTCGTGGTCGGCCGTGAAGCACACCACCTCGCACCGCCCGGTGCCCGGTCCGGCCGTGCGCAGCGGGCGTTCGGTTCGGGGCGCGTCCGCGTCGGGGTGCAGGGACGGGAAGCGGTTCTCGAACACCGCGACCTCGTAGTCCGGGGCCGGGATCTCGCTGAGCCGCGCGTCGGTGGAGGGGCAGAGCGGGCACTCGTCGGCGGGCGGGAGGTGGGTGCGGCCCTGGCGGTGGGCGGCGATGGTGACGCTGTCCCCGGTGGCGGGGTCGCGGCGGATCGCGGAGCGGACGGCGGTGGGCTCCAGCCGGCGCCGGTCGACGGTGTCGCGCACGGCGGACTCGTCGGTGTCGTAGTAGAGGATCTCGCGGCCGTCCGCGAGCTTGGCGGTGGTCTTCTTCACGGCTGGGTCTTCTCCATGGCTGGGCCTTCCGCGGCGGCGGTGCGCGGCCACGACCGGCGCCGCGCGTGGCGGAGGCCGCCTCCGGTGGGGGACGGAGGCGGCCTCCTCGGGGATTGGCTGGAGGACGGTCAGGCGGGCAGGCCGACGGCCCGCTCGCGCCCGCGCCGCTGCTGGATCACCACGGCGACGACGAGCAGGAGCCCCTGGGCGACGTTCTGCCAGAAGGAGTTGATGCCCTGGACGGTGAGCCCGTTCTGCAGCGCGCCGAGCAGCGCGACGGCGAGGAGCGTTCCGGCGATGCCGCCCTTGCCGCCCTTGAGCGCGCAGCCGCCGAGCGCGGCCGCGGTGATGGCCTGGAGCTCCAGGCCCTCGCTGCCGGAGGTGGGCTGTCCCGAGCCGGTGCGGGCGGTCAGCAGGACGCCGGCGACGGCCGCGACCATGCCGGTGAGCGCGTACACCGACAGCAGGTACTTGTTGAGGTCGATGCCGGCCAGCCGGGCGGCGGTGGGGTTGCCGCCGAGGGCGTAGATGTTGCGGCCGATGTCGGTGTAGGTGAGCAGGACGTGCACGGCGGCGGCGACCAGGATGAGGATCCACACCATGGTCGGCAGCCCGGCGATCTTGCCCCGGCTGAGGAAGACGAACAGCGGGTCGCCGAGGACGTAGCCCTGGGCGCGGCCGTCCGAGATCAGCTGGGCGACGCCCTTGTACGCGGCGAGCCCGGCCAGGGTGGCGATGGTCGGGTTGACCCGGCCGTAGATGATCACGACGCCGTTGAGCAGCCCGACGCCGGCGCCCGCCAGCACGGCCGCGCCGATGCCGAGCGCGGCGCTGGAGCCGGTGGACGTGAACACCATCGCGCTGACCACGGAGGCGAGGCCGGCCTGCGAGCCGACCGAGATGTCCAGGCCGCCGCAGATGATCACCACGGTCTGGACCACGGCGAGCAGCCCGGCGATGGTCACCGCCTCGGCGATGACCTGGATGTTCTGCCAGCCCAGGTAGTTGAGGTTGAGAAAGCCGAACAGCGCGAGCACGGCCGCCAGGGCCAGCAGCAGGATGAGGTTCTGGCCACCGACGGCGCCCAGCACGGCCCGCGCGCCGGTCGGCCGGGCGGGCCCGGTGGGGGCCTGCGGCCGCTGGTCGGCGGTGGTGGAGGGGGTGGTCATCGGGCGGCTCCGGTCGTGGGGTCGGTGGTGTCGGCGGGCGCGAGGTCCTCCGACATGGCCAGGGCGAGGATCGCCTCCTCGGAGGACTCGGCGCGGCCGAGTTCGCCGGTGATCCGGCCGTTCTGCATGACCAGGATCCGGTCGGCCAGGCCGAGGACCTCGGGCAGTTCGGAGGAGATCACCAGGACGGCGACGCCGTCGCGGGCCAGGTCGGCGATGATCTGGTAGATCTCCGCCTTGGCGCCGATGTCGACCCCGCGGGTCGGCTCGTCCAGGATCAGCAGCTCGGGGCGGCGGGCCAGCCAGCGGGCGAGCACGACCTTCTGCTGGTTGCCGCCGGAGAGCGTGCGGACCTCGCTCTCGATCGAGGGCGCGCGGACCCGCAGCCGGTCCGCGTACTCCTGCGCGAGCTGCCGCTCGGCGCCGCGCCGCACGAACCGCCGCCGCCGCAGCCGGTCGAGGCTGACCAGCGAGGTGTTGTCGCGGATCGTCCGGTGCAGGAAGAGCGCCTGGGCCTTGCGCTCCTCGGGGGCGAGCCCGAGGCCCGCGCGGATCGCGTCCTTGGGGGAGCGAAGGCGCAGCGCGGTGCCGCCGAGGAGGACCTCGCCGGAGCGGATCGGCACGTCCCCGGCGAGGGCGAGGGCGAGTTCGGAGCGCCCGGCGCCGATGAGCCCGGCGAGGGCGACGACCTCCCCGGCCCGCACCCGGAGGCTGACGTCGTGGACGTCGTCGGTGCTGACGCCGCGCACGTCGAGCACGACGCGGTCGGTGGCGACGTCCTGGCGGACGAACAGGCCGGCCAGGTCGCGGCCGACCATGAGCCGGACGAGCTCGCGCTCGTCGGTCCCGTCGGCGGGCAGGACGCCGGTCAGGGTGCCGTCGCGCAGGACGGCGATCCGGTCGGCGAGTCGGAAGATCTCCTTCATGCGGTGCGACACGTAGATCACCGCGATGCCGCGGTCGCGCAGCCGGCCGATCAGGGCGAACAGGGCCTCCACCTCGTGCTCGGAGAGCGAGGAGGTGGGCTCGTCGAAGGCGATCGCCCGGGGCGGCACGGCGCCGGTGAGCGCGCGCATGATCTCGACCAACTGGCGCTGGGCGGCGGTGAGTTCGGAGCCGAGGAGGTCCGGGTCGAGGACCTGTTCGAAGCCGAGGTCGGCCAGGTCCGCGGTGATCCGCCGGCGCAGCTCGGCCCGGTCGAGCCGGCGCCCGGCCCGGCGCGGGAGGCTGCCCGCGTAGACGTTCTCGGCGACCGACACGTGCGGGATGATCTCCGGCTCCTGCGGGATGATCCGGATGCCCGCGCGGCGCGCGTCGGTGGGGGAGGAGAGGTCGAGCGGGGCGCCGTCGAGCAGGACCTGCCCCTCGGTGGGGCGGTGGTCGCCGCTCAGGATGCGCAGCAGGGTCGACTTGCCGGCGCCGTTCTCGCCCATCAGGGCGGTGACCTTGCCGGGCGGGAAGTCGACGCTGACGCCGTGCAGCGCCCGGACGCTGCCGAAGGTCTTGCCGATGTTCTCGGCGACCAGGCCCTGGGCGGGCCGGGGGGAGGGCCCGGAGCCGGGTGGGGACTCGGGTGAGGTCATGCGTGCCTCGCTGGAGGTGCTGGGGGTCGCTTGGGTACCGGAAGGGGTGGTGCTCAGCTGCAGGTCATGCCGGTGCTCTGCCAGGTCGAGGCGTCGACCATGGTGGTGGGGGCGAAGGCCTCGGCGGGGAAGTCCTTGCCGTTCTTGAGCTTGTCGACCATGGTCTGGACGGCCAGCGCGCCGACGTCCTTGCCGTTGATGAACAGGGCGGCCTTCATGCCGGAGGGCTTGCCGCTGGTCCAGTCCTTGCAGGCGAGGTAGGCGCCGAGGCCGACGCCGTCGATGTCGTCGGGGCTGACGCCGGCGTTCTGCAGGGCGGTGACGGAGCCCTGGACGTTCTCGTCGTTGCAGCCCCAGACCACCCAGTGCTTGACGCCGGGGTTGGCGGTGAGGGTGGCGGCGGTCTTGTCCTGGGCGCCGGTGGGGGTGTTGTCGGTGGCGACGTCGATGTTCTTGACGTCGGCCCCGCCGGCGGCGGCGAAGGCGGCCTTGGCACCCTTGATCCGGTCGCCGCAGACGGTGACGTCCTGCTTCCAGGCGGAGATGATGCGGGTGTCGGCGGGGTTCCAGCCGGCCTTCTTGAACTCGGCGGCGGCCCGCTTGCCGACCTCGCCGCCCATCTGCTCGCCGGAGAAGCCGACCCGGGCGACGAGGTCGCCCTTGCCGCAGGAGGCGGGCGCGGGGCCGGTGGCGCAGATCTGGTCGTCGGAGGTGAGCAGGGCGACGCCGGCGTCCTTGGTGGTCTGCACGACCTGCGGGCCGACGGCCGGGTCGGGCACGACGACGATCAGCCCGTTGCTCTTGCCGGCGATGGCCGACTGGACCTCGCTGACCGTCTTGTTCGCGTCGTTGCCGAGGTTCACGACCTTGAGGTCGACGCCGAGCTCGGCGGCCTTGGCCTTGGCGCCGGCCGCCTCGCCGACGAAGTACTCCTGGTCGCCCTGCTTCTGCAGGTAGGTCAGCGAGACCTTGCCGTCGACCTTGGCGACGGAGCCGGAGGACGACTCCTGGCCGGTCGAGCACCCGACGGCGCCCACGAGGGTCACACAGCCCAGGACGGCGGCGGACAGGACACGGCTGCGGCGAATGAACATGCGGTGGCTCCCGGTCAGGAGAGAAGGGTGGGGGATGTGGGCACGGCGTTTGAGTCGCGGCTTGAATCAAACACAATCGATCAGAAGCAAACTTGATCAAACGTGCTCGGACAGGAAACTCCCCGCCCGGACTTTCGTCAAGGGTCTTCGATGCGCTCGCGTCAATTCGAGACGTTCCCGTTATCGCCGCGGTCTACCCGGTCCCCACCCACCCGGCGGGCGGGTGGGGACCGGGTCGGAGCGGACGGTGGATCAGGAGAGGGTCGTCCAGGCCTGTCCGGCCGCGGCCGGGTCGGGCTGGACGGTGACGACGGCGGAGGCGGCCGCCGGGCCGGCGGCGGCGAGCGCGAGGCCGGTGGCCACGTTGGTGACGGTCAGTGCGCCGGTCGCGGTGCTCTGGAGCACCCGCCACTTCTGGCGGGCGTTGTTCGGGTCGTAGCCGTTGGTGACGTACGCGGCCGCGCCGGACGAGCCGGGGGCGGTGAGGGTGCCGTGCACCTGGGTGCCGGTGTAGCAGTTGTCGGTGATGCGCACCGTGCCGTCCGGATTGGCGGCGAAGTTCCACTGCTCCGAGGTGTGCGTGCTCCACCACGTGTTGACGTCGACGGCCGCGCCGTCCGCGGCGCTGCAGGTGCCCTGGACCTCCAGCGCCTGGCCGCCGGTGCCGCCCGCGCCGATCGCGTGGTAGGCGCCGTCGCCGATCACCGCCGCGGGCGTGAACGCGGCCTGCGGGGTGAGGCGGAACATCGCGACGCCGTGCGGGGCGACCCAGGTGCCGCCGACGGTGCCGCCGGAGGCGACGGTGCCGGTGGCGCCGGTCCACAGCTCCTTGGACGTGTAGCCGCCGGTGAGGCCGAGCGAGCCGAGCGTGCTGCCGATCGTCTGCCAGTTGTTCGGGTCCTGGTTGACCAGCAGGACGGCGGTGTCGCCGCCCGCCAGCTGCCGCTTGAGGACCACCGGGGCGGTGCCGTTCGTGGGCGGGGCGCCGACCAGCGTCGCCGGCCTGGCGAGCGCGTCCTGGTCGATCCGGATGACGTCGGCGTTCTTCATGAGCGCCAGGCCGGAGGCGGGGATGCCGGTGGACCAGCTCGTACTGCCGTCGGTGTGCTGGGCGTCGGCGTAGGTGCGCAGGTCGGCGCCGGAGATGAGGGGCGAGGCCATCATCGACAGGACCGACAGCTCGGTGCGCGACTCGTCGTCGGTGAACGGCTTGTGGCACGCGCAGGTGTCGGTGACGCCCCACGAGCCGTAGACGTCCTGCCAGCCGGTGAACATCATGTCCATGTCGTTCCAGCTGCCCGGGCGGACGTTGCCCGGGTACTGCAGCGCGGTGCCCAGCTGCTGCCCGTAGAGCACGCCGCTCAGGTCGCTGCCGCGGTCGCCGCCGATCCGGCACAGGTTGGCGACCTGCCCGCACCACACGCCGGTCGGCGCGTACCCCGGGGACTGGTACGCCGGGGTGCCGGCCGCCCGGATCACCGGGTCGGTGCGGGCCGGGTCGTTGGCGCCCAGCAGGTACGGCACGCCGGTGTGCACCGGCTGGGCGGAGACGCTGAGCGCCACCCTCGGCCTGCCCTGCGCGGCGGAGGCGGCGTCGAGGGCGCGCTGGAAGGTCTGCACCCGGGCGTACATGGACTGGGTGAGTTCCTTGCCCTCGCCCTGGGTGTAGTAGTTGTGGCCGTCCGGGCCGACGATCTGGGGGCCGTACGGGCAGTCGTCGTACTTGACGTAGTCGACGCCCCAGGAGACGAAGTCGCTCGCGTCGGTGGCCTCGTGGCCGAGGCTGCCGGGGTGCATCTGGCAGGTCAGGTAGGTGTCCGTGCCGTACAGGCCGAACTTCATGCCCTTGCTGTGGGCGTACCAGGCGAGGTACTGGATGCCGTTGACGGTCTGCCCGTTGACGACCTGGGAGGGGAAGGTGTCCGGGCGCGGGGCGAGGTGGCCGGAGGTCGGGTCGTTGCCGGTGCCGTCGGTGCCGGCGACCGGGTTCCCGGCGGCGTCGTAGAGCTGCATCGAGCCGTAGGACGTCCGCACGATGTCGGTGCTCTGGCCGTCGCGGTGCCAGAGCGACCAGCCGTCGTCGATGGTGACGGTGTTGTAGCCGGCCGCCACCAGGCCGTTGCCGGACATGAAGTCGATGGTCTGCTTGACCTGCTGCTCGGTCACGTTGGTGCCGAGCGAGTTCCAGGAGTTCCAGCCCATCGGCGGGGTGAGGGCGGTGCCGTTGTCGAGGGCGGCGGCGGGGGTCGCCGTGGTCAGCGCGAGGGCGCCGAGGCCCGGGGTCGCGAGGGCGAGCGACAGCAGCGCGCCGGCGAGTCGTCGGGATCTGCGCATGCGTGGGCGCATGGGTGCTCCAAGGGTGGGGGTGGGTGGGGGTCGCCAGAGCGAGCGCCTGTTGGAATTTGTTGATTCGTGTCGGAAGGCGACCGGTGGGGCTCAGATCCCAACAGGGGCAGGCGCAGGCTAGTGGCTCCACCCGGCCCGGCTCAAGAGGCAGGTTCCGCACGATAACGAGCCGGTATCGGCCCGAAGTTCGTCGGACGCGAGGCCTTGACGGGCGGGTGAACGTGGCGTTTCCTGTCACCGCCGCGTTCGATCGCGTTCGTTTATGAGTGTTTGAACGTTCAAATCACCAAGCCCCCCACCTTGGAGCATCCATGCGCCTGCGCCTGTGCACGTCCGGCGTCGCCGCCTTCGCCCTCGCGCTGACGGGCTGTTCGGCGGACCCGCCCGACCCGGCGGCGCACGGCCCGCTGACCATCACCTTCCTGCAGAAGCAGGGCGACCAGGGCTACTTCGTCGACGAGGCGGCCGGCGCCAGGGCCAGGGCGGCGCAGCTCGGCGTCGAGCTGACCGTCGTCGACCTCGGCAACGACCGTGACCGCGCCCTCAAGGAGGCCGGGGCGGCCCTCGGCAGGAAGACGGGCGGCCTCATCGCCGTCGTGCCCGACCCGACCGTCGGCCCCGACCTCGTCGCCCTCGCCCGCCGCGCCGACGTCCCGCTGCTCTCCACCGACGACCAGCTCTGCGCCGACTACCCCGACCCCGGTGCCTGCTTCTCCAACGGACTCGTCCCGCGCGTCGGCTTCAACGGCGCCGCCATGGGCGCGGCGGTCGGCGAACGCGCGGCCATCGAGTACGGGAGGACGGGCTGGAAGCCCGCCGACACCTGGACGCTGTCCGTCGCGAACGACGACATCCCGGTCTGCCGCGACCGGGTGAACGCGGCGGCACAGGCGTTCTCCGCCCACGCCGGCGCCGTCCTGAAGAACGCGAAGGTGTGGGCGGCCAACACCGTCGACGACGCCCGCAAGCGGACCGCCTACGCGCTGTCCACCAGCCCCGGCGTCCGGCACTGGGTGGTGTGGGGCTGCAACGACGAGGACGTCGAAGGCGGCATCAAGGCCCTGGCCGAGGCCGGCTTCGGGCCGGAGAACGTCGTCGGCATCGGCATCGGCGCCTACCTCGCCTGCAAGGACTGGCAGACCGGCCGACCGGCGGCGATGCGGGCCGCGCTCCTCATCAAGGGCGCCGAGGTCGGCGCGCTCGCCGTCCAGCAGATGGCCGACCGGCTGCGCGAACACAAGGAGCTCCCGCACGAGACGATCGTCCCGACGGTCATGGTCGACCCCGCGAACCGGCAGGCCTCCGGCGCGGCCTGCACCTGAGCGCGACCCGGCCCGCCGACGGGGCCGCCGAACGGCGCTGTAGGCTGCACCCCGCCCTGTCCGGGCCCGGAAACACCCCCACGGCAGATCCAGGAGTCGATCGCGCATGTCCGCCCCCGCTCAGCGCCGCAAGGTCAACCTGTCGCAACAGCGCGTGGCCGACAGCCCGTTCGGGCCCCTGCAGATCAGCCACGACCGCTGGCCCTCCGTCATCGTCCGCCTGACCGGCGCCGGCATACCCACCGTCACGGCGGTGCCGGACCGCGAGCACGGCGCCCTGTCCGTCAACGGCCACCACGTGCCGACGGTCCGGGGCAGCCGCGGCTGGGACCCGCGCCGCAAGGCGCGCACCCGCACCGCCCTCGTCGGGGCCCGCGGCTACGAGCTGCGGCCGACCGGGCTGTGCCGGGCCGAGCTGCGCCGCGACGGCGCGGTCATCGGGCGGGCGAGCAGCGGCCTGGGCGCGTACTCCCCGTTCCGCTCGATCCCGGGCATCGACGCGAAGATCGCGTGGTCACCGGGCGTCGACCCGACGGACGTCGCCGTCGGGCAGGCCATGGTGGTCACCTTCGGCGCCGGGGCGCCGGGCGCCTTCCAGCGGTGCTTCATGTTCTGGCTCGACTGGGTCAACTGACACCCGTACGGGCCGGGAGGGCCTCCGGTGCGGAGTCCCGGATCGCCCGCACGATCCGTGCTGCCCAGTCCGCGGGCCGTTCGCGGCCGAGGAGTTCGGAGAGCCGGTTCATCCGGGCCCGGCGTTCGGCGGCGGAGAGGGTGAGGGCCCGGGCCAGGACGGTGCTCAGGTCCTCCGGCGAGTGCGGGTCGGTGAGGAGGGCCGCGTCGCCGAGCTCGGCGGCGGCCCCCGCGTGCCGGGAGAGCACCAGCACGCCCGGGGTGCGGGCGGGCAGCGCGGTCTGGGCGGCGACGAACTCCTTGGCCGTCAGGTTCATCCCGTCCTGGAACGACGTCACCCACAGCACGTCGGCCGTCAGGTACTCGTCGACGACCGCGGCCGCGGACAGGCTGCCCGGCAGGTAGTCGACCGGCCGCCAACGGCCCTGCTGCCAGCGCTCGTTGACCTCGGCGATGCGCTGCTCCAGCTGCCGGCGGGTGGAGTCGTAGGCGGTGATGCCGGGCTCGGGCGGCGGGCAGACGAGCCGGAAGACGAGCCGCCCGCGAAGCTCCGGCCGGCGCTCCAGCAGGCGGTCCAGGGCGTCGACCTTCTGGACCGGTGCCTTGGCGTAGTCGAGGCGCTCGACCGAGAGCACCACCCGCCCGGCGGCCGGGCGCGGCCTCGGCCTGCGCAGCCGGGCGAGCCGTTCGACGGCGGCCCGGTCGACGCCCAGCGGGTGCACCTCGGTGCGCGGGGCGCGCTGCCCCAGCGTCCGCCGGAAGCGCTCGGCGAAGGCGTCGGTGTGGAAGCCGGCCCAGTCGAGGCAGGCGAGGGAGGCGCGCAGCTCGGCCGCGACGGGCAGGGCCGCGAAGACCTCGGGGGCCGGGAACGGGGTGTGGTGGAAGAGCCCGGTCCTGAGGTCGGGCCGGGTGCCGCGCAGCAGGCCGGGGACGAGCCACAGGTTGTAGTCGTGCAGCCAGACGGTGGCGCCGGGCGCGGCCTCGGCGGTGATGTGCTCGGCGAAGCGCGCGTTCACCGCCCGGTAGGCGGCCCAGGCGTGCCGGTCGGGGACGGACCGCGCGGGCTCGGACATCAGCACCGGCCACAGCGTCTCCTTGCACGCCCGGTGGAAGTAGCCGGTCCACTGCTCCGCGCTGAGCGGCACGAGGGACAGCGGCAGCCCGGTGGGGTGCGGGCGGGGGGCCTCGCGGTCGCCGCCGGCCAGCGCGGTGACCCACACGCCCGGCAGGCCGTCGGCGAACGCGCTGGTCAGGGTCGGGAGTATGCCGTTGGGGCTGCTGGGCGGCTGCCACCTGGTGCCGGTCCAGTGCATCGGCGGCCGGTGGTAGGCGACCACCACGGAGTGCCGGCGGCGGGGCCGGTCCGGATCGGGGCCGACCCAGCCGAGGTCCTGGAGCACCGCGTGGATCCCGGCGGCGCCGGTCTGCCGGGGGCGGCGGACCAGCGGGTCCCCCGCGACGGCGTCGAGCAGGGCCGTCTCGGCGCCGCCGACGACCACGCCGTGTGCGCCGGTCCTGAACAGCGACAGGTCGTTGAGCGAGTCGCCGGCGACGAGGATCTGCTGCGGCGTCCAGCCCAGCTTCCCGGCCAGGGCCCGCAGGGCGTTGCCCTTGGACGCCCCCGCGGGCAGGACGTCGAAGTAGCGGCCCGCCGAGTACTCCCAGCCGCAGCCGAGCGCCCGGACGGCGTCGGTGACCTCGCGGGTGAGCCGCTCCGGGGCCACGTGGTAGGAGCAGCGGCCCTCCTGGACGACGCCGAACTGGTAGGTGAGGGCGGGGAAGCGGCGCAGCGCGGCGCGGATGCGGGCCGGTCCCGGCCAGCCGGCGCGCAGCTGCTCCAGGAGCGGGTCGACGGGGGAGAAGTCCGCCCCGTCGGCGACGGTGGCGCCGACGTCGGCGATGATCCAGCGCGGGCGCGGGACGAGCGGGTCGCGCAGCACGTCGCGGACGGAGGACAGGCCCCGGCCGGTGGCGAAGACGAGGGTCACCTCGGGGTGGCGGGCCAGTGCGTCGCGCAGGCGGCGGCGTTCCTCCCGGGTGCCGCCGAGTAAGGTGCCGTCCAGATCGGTGACCAGAACCCTTGTGACGGGTGACATCCGTGACATCCGCCGGACGCTAGCACGATCACTCAGCGGTGTGAAGTGTTCACCTCAGGTGTGCGGGACGGCGGCCGACGGCAGCAGGGCGGCGAGCTCGTCGGCGCGCAGGGCCGCGTCCGAGCCGGGGCCGGTGGTCGCCGCCGCTCCGCAGACCACCGCGGCCGCGAGACAGTCCGGCAGTCCCAGGCCGTCCAGGAGGCCGTGGACGAGGCCCGCGTTGAAGCAGTCCCCGGCGCCCGTGGTGTCGACCGGCCGCACCGGGACGGCCGGGACGTCGTGGCGCTCGCCGCCGCGCACCGCGGTGGCGCCGTCCGCGCCGCGCTTGACCACCAGGGTCGGCACCAGGGCGGCGAGTTCGGCGATCGCGTCCTCCGGCCCGGCGGCGCCGGTCAGCCGCAGCGCCTCGGCGGCGTTCGGGGTGAGGACGTCGACCAGCGACAGGATGCGGCGGACCGCCGGGTCGTCGAGCGTCGCGGGGGAGTCGTGGCAGTCCATGACCACCTGCGTGCCGAGCCGCCGGGCGGCCCCGGCGGCCGCCACCATGTCGTCGTCCCAGCGCAGTTGGGGCACCATCAGGACGCGCGGACGGTACCGGCGCAGCAGCGGGACGAGGGGCGCGGGGGCGACCGGGTCCTGGAAGCTGACCATCGCGCGGTCGCCGGGGTAGGCCATCGCGACGGTCACGCTCCGGACGGGGACGGGGTGGTGGCGGAACGCGGAGGCGTCCAGCCCTTCCCGGCGGGCACTGGCCAGCACCTGGGCGCTGAAGGCGTCCGTGCCGAAGTCGGCGCTCCAGACGACGTCGCGTCCGAGTCGCCGCAGCGCCATCGCGGGCGTGTACGCGCCGCCGGGCACCCACGCGAAGCCGTCGGCGAACACCTCGCCGCCGGGCTCGACCGGCCGGGGCAGCCCGTGGAACACCAGGTCCGCGAAGTACGCGCCGGCCACCAGTACTTCGCACGGCTGTAAGGTCCCGTTCGACTCCATCCGGCGAGCATAGGGGTCCGCAGCGCACCGCGAGGCGCGAACGCGTCAAAGCGGCCCAGTAGGAGAGAACGCGTTCGTTCACTAAACTCGGAGGTGGATCCGGGACAGCGGAGAGGTGGTGCCGGCATGACCGCCGAACCCGAGGCCACGCGCGGAGCGGCCGACGCCGTGCCGCTGCGCCGGCGCGGCGAGGTGCTGGAGAGCGCGATCTTCGGGGCCACGCTCCGGCAGCTCGTCACGGACGGCTACGCGCGGCTCACCATGGAGGGCGTCGCGGCGGCGGCGCAGACCGGGAAGGCGGCGCTCTACCGCCGCTGGTCGTCCAAGGAGGAGCTGGTCATGGACGCCCTGCGCGCCAGCCTGCCCCCGGCCGGGCCGGCCCCGGACACCGGCAGCCTGCGCGGGGACCTCGTCGAGGTGGTCACCCGGCTGCGGACGGCGATGTTCAGCGAGTCGGGCGCGGCCGTGCGCGCCGTCATGAGCGAGCTCGACCACGAGCGGGCGCACGCCTTCCTGGAGATCGTGCTGGTGCGCGTGGTCGAACCCACCACCCGACTGATCGCCGAGGTCCTCTCCCGGGGCGCCGTCCGCGGCGAGGTCCGTGCGGCGGCGGTGACGCCGCTGGTCATCGACGTCGTCCCGGCGCTGATGCTCTACCGGTTCAAGATGTGCGGCGGCGCGCCCGTCCGGCTGGACCCGGAGGCCATCGTGGACGAGGTCCTGCTGCCGATGGTCCGTCCGTGAGAGCGGCGGACGCCGGTCCTCAGGCGCCGTCCGCGGGGGAGTCGGGCACGGCCGCGTAGGCCTTGGCGGCGGCGGCCTCGAAGAAGCGCAGCAGCTCGACCGGGAACGGCAGGACGAGCGTGGAGTTCTTCTCGGCGGCCACCTCGACCACCGTCTGGAGCAGGCGCAGCTGCATCGCCGCCGGGGTCTCGGCCATCGTCGTCGCGGCCTCGGCGAGCTTGGCGGCGGCCTGGAACTCGCCGTCGGCGGTGATGATGCGGGCGCGGCGCTCGCGGTCGGCCTCGGCCTGGCGGGCCATCGAGCGCTTCATGGTCTCGGGGAGCGTGACGTCCTTGATCTCCACCCGGTCGATGTGCACGCCCCACCCGGTGGCCGGGCTCTCCAGCATGATCTCCAGTCCGCGGTGGAGCTGCTCGCGGCCGGAGAGCAGGTCGTCGAGCTCGCTCTTGCCGATGATCGAGCGCAGCGAGGTCTGGGCGACCTGGAGCATCGCGAAGCTGTAGTTCTGGACGTCGACGGTGGCCTTGATCGGCTCGATGACCCGGAAGTACAGGACGGCGTCGACGCTGACGGAGACGTTGTCCTTGGTGATGCCCTCCTGCGCGGGCACCGGCATGGTGACGACCTGGACGTTGACCTTGCGCATCCGGTCGACGACCGGGATGAGGAGCGTGAGCCCGGGCTGGCGGGCCCGGCTGCGCACGCGGCCGAGCCGGAAGACGACCCCGCGCTCGTACTGCTGGACCACGCGGACGCCGGTGACGAGCCAGAACAGGGCCAGGACCAGGATGAGTACGACTATCGCCACGGTACTGCGACCTCCCCCGCCGCGGCGCAGCCCGCGCCGGGACCGGAGTGGCCCTGTCGCACGGGTGCGAGCCGCGGAGCACAGTATGCGCCCGGGGTGTGACGTCCGACAGGGAGCGGAACGGGCCTTGACGAATCGTTACGCTCCGGATGCCCCCGGCGCCGGGGAACGGCCGGGCCCTGCCGGGGCGTTGAGTCCGGCGGGGGCGGGCGAGCGCCCGGCCGGGCGCGGGCGAGTGGTGGCCGGGGCTCCCGGCGGGCGCGGGCGAGCGGTGCCGGAAGCCGACGCCGGGCGCGAGCGGCAGCTCCGTGCGCCCCTGCGGCGACGACTTCGCCGCCCCGGCGGATTCAGCCAGGATGAACGTCAGGACATAGTTGATCCATACCAGTTGACAGTGCGGCAGCGGTTAGCGAATGCTGGTGCCCGGCGCCGGACGCGACCGAGCCACCCGCGCCTCGTTGCGCACCGGTCGCCGCCACCGGACCCCGGGTGCGCCCCGTCCTGCCGTACCCCCGTCGGCGGGGTCGGGGCGCCCCCGGGCCGGTATCACCTCCGCTCCGCCAGCACCGGGAAAGGGACCTCCGCCATGGCCCGTCTGCCGCACCGCTTCTGGCCTGCCGCCTCCTCGTCCCCCGTGCTGGGCCGCTCCGCCGCCCTCGCCGCCGCCGTCCTCGCCGGGGTCGTGGTGGGCGGGGCCGTCGAGGCCGTACGGCGGCGCCGCGCCGCGCCGGCGGCCCACGGCGACGAGCGGACGATGACCACCACGGCGGGCAACGTGCTCGCGTACCGCGTGCACCGGCCGCCGGACGACGCCCCGGCCGACCCGTCCGCGCCGCTCGTCGTCTTCGACGGCGCGCTCGGCGACGGGGCCGGCCACGCCGAGTGGCTACTGCGCGAACTCGCCACCACCGGACCGGTCGTGACGTACCACCGCGCCGGCTACGGCCGCAGCAGCTACACCGGCGGCCGGCACTTCGACATCGACGCGGCCGCCGCCGACCTCGCCGACCTCGTCCGCCACGTCGCCGGCGAGCGGCCCGTCGTACTCGTCGGCCACTCGCTCGGCGGCTACCTCGCCGCCACCGCCGCCCGCCGCCTGCCCGGCCACGTGCTCGCCCTCGGGCTCGTCGACCCCTCCCACCCGGGGGAACCGCTGGGCCGGGTCGACACCGGCCCCGCGGGCGCGTCCCCGGACGGCGTCGTCCTGCGCCTCGACGCCGACGCCCGCACCTGCGCGGCCGTCCGGCGCGAGTGGCGCGGCGCCCGCGCCCGCTTCCTGCGGCACGAGGGCCGGCTGCCCCGCGCCGACGTGCCCACGATCGTCATCACCGGCAAGCGCTCCGGGGACCTGCGCGACCGGCTGCGCCTCCAGCGCGAGTACTGCGAGGCCGCGCCGACCGCCGTCCACCGCGAACTCGACGCCCCGCGGGAGCAGTTGGTGACCCACTGGGCCGTGGCGCAGCACGTCGGCCAGCTGCTGGGCGAGTTCGTCGACTCGCTGGCCGCGGGCTGGGCCGTCACCGTGCCGGTCCCGCCGGGCGCCACGCGCGGACACGCCTGAGCGTCCGCGCACCCAGGCCTCCCCTTCCTCCCGGTGGCACCTCCCGAGGGAGGAAGGGGGAGTCTTCGTGCCTGCCGTCAGCGCGGGCGCCGCGGGCCGTTCTCGTCGTGCACTTCCGCGAACTCGACCACCATCGAGCCGTGGCGGCGCATCCTCGCACCGGGGGCGGGGTGCTGGCCGGTGACGACCCAGACACCGGGCCAGGTCAGCGCGCTGACGGGCGGGCCGTCCGGATCGCCGCTGGCGATGGCGAGGCCCGCCTCCCCCGCGACCTTGCGCGCCTGGGGCACGAGCAGCCCGACCACGTCGGGCACCGTCACCTCGGGGGCCGTGCTGGGTCCGATCCACGTCATGTCACCCTCCCGGGACCAGCCTGCCGCCGATGCCTCCCGGAGGGAAGACGGCGGCACCCGCCGGCCCCTTGCTGCGGGGCCGGCGGGTGCCGGTCGGACGTGTGCCGGGCGCGGGTCAGCCGAGGCTGGTGACGGCGGCCTTGACCTTGTCCCCGATGGCGGCGGGCAGCGGGACGTAGCCCTTGTCCCCGATGGCCTTCTGGGCGGCGTCGCTGACGGTGTAGGTCAGGAAGCCCTTGAGGGTGTCGAGGGTGTCCGCCTTGTTGCCCTTGTCGCAGACGATCTCGTAGGTGACGAGGACGATCGGGTAGGCGTTGTCGGCCTTGGTGGCGTAGTCGAGGGACAGGGCGAGGTCGCCGTCGGTGCCCACGACGGTGGAGGAGGCGAGGGTGAGCGCGGCGTTGGCGGCCGTCGCCGCGGCGGGCTTGGCGGCGCCGGTGCTGATCTGGGCGCTCTTCAGGTTGTTGGTCTGGGCGTAGGACAGCTCGGCGTAGCCGATCGAGTTCTTGACCTGCTTGATCTGGGCCGCGACGCCGGCGCTGCCGTTGGCGGACTGGCCGTTCTTGCCCTTCCACGCCTTGTCCGGCGCGGCGCTCCACGCGCCGCCGGAGGTCTTGGCGAAGTAGGAGGTCAGGTTGAAGGTGGTGCCGGAGTCGTCCGAGCGGTGGAAGGACTGGATGTCGGCGTCCGGCAGCTTGGCGCCCGGGTTGAGGGCGGCGATCGCCTGGTCGTTCCACTTGGTGATCTGCGAGTCGAAGATCTTGGCGGCGGTGGGGCCGTCCAGGATCAGGTTGTCGACGCCGTCGACGTTGTAGACCAGGGAGACGAGGCCGGCCACCATCGGCAGGTCGATCGCCTTGCCGCCGGTGCAGACGGCCTTCGAGGCGTCGACGTCGGCGGGCTTGAGCGCGAAGTCGGAGCCCGCGAACTGGACCTTGCCCTGGTTGAACTGCTGGACGCCCGCGCCGGAGCCGCCGCCGCTGTAGTTGACGGTGGTGCCCGAGCAGGACGCGGCGTAGAGGTTCTTCCACACGTCGATCGCGGGGCCCTGCGCGGTGGAACCGGCGCCGAGGAGCGAGCCGTTCTTGCCGCAGCTGATCGACGCGCCGGCGGCGGCCGGGGAACCGCTCGCCGCGGGGGCGGGGTTGTTGTCGTCGCTGCCGCACGCCGTCAGCGACAGGGCGCCCACCAGTGCCACCGCACTCAGGGCAAGGCTGCTGGACCGGCGGTTCCGCTGGAGCATCTCTTCGTTTCCCCTCGTTCTTCACGGCCCGCGCTCGGACGCGGGTTCCGGGGGCCTGGTGATCCCCGGGGTGAAGAATTTAGACGGGGGAGGTGAACAGATCTTCCGCCCGCGCTGAACCGGCGGTGAACCGGGGCGGTCCGGAGTGGCGGTGATCACACGGGCGGAGCAGCCGCCGTCGGCCGTCCGGGTGAGGGCGACGGCGGCGGCCCGCCGACGTGGGGTCAGCCGACGTGGGATCAGCCGACGTTGGGTCAGTCGGCAAAGGCCCCGGCGTGCTCGGCGGCGAACTCGGCGAAGGAGCGGGCCGGACGGCCGGTCAGCTTCTCGACGTCCGGGCTCACGGCGGAGGCGTGCCCGGCCGCGTACAGGCCGTAGAGCTCGACCATGCCCTCGGCGCGCCACGGGTCCCAGCCGGCGTCGAGCATGCCGGCGAGGGCGGCGTCGGGGGCGACGGCGGTGTACCGCACCGTGCGGCCGGCCACCGCGCCCAGCTGCTCGGCGAGGGCGTCGTGGGTGAGCGCCGCCGGGCCCGTCAGGGTGTGGACGGCACCCTCGTGGCCCTCCGTCGCCAGCACCTCGACGGCCGCCGCGGCGACGTCCCGCGCGTCGACGTACGACACCGCGCCCTCGCCGCCCGGCACGGCCAGCCGGCCTGCCCGCACGCTCTGCGCCATGCCGAGGAAGTTCTGATAGAAGCCGTTCGGCGCGATCACGGTCCACGGCAGGCCGCTCGCCCGCAGGTGGTCCAGGCCCGCGACGTGCGAGGCCACGAACCGGACGCCCGCCGGGCGCTGCTCCATGCCCGCGGCGGCGTGCAGGACGACGCGCGGCCGGCGGCCGGTGCGCACTGCCGCGTCGATCACGTTCCGCTCGTGGCCGGCCATGTCCGGGTGGACGGCGACCAGCAGGTAGACCACGTCGGCGCCGGCGAGCGCCGCGTCCAGCGAGGCCGGGTCGGAGAAGTCGGCGGCGGCCTTCTCGACCCCGCCGTCCCACTCCGCCGGCGCCTCGGCGGGATTGCGCAGCAGCGCGCGGACGCTCTCGCCGCGCTCGCGCAGCCCCGTCACGATCTTCGAGCCGACCGTGCCGGTGGCACCCGTCACTACGATCATGGACATCTCTTCTCCCCGTGCTCGAACCGAACCTGATTACGCATCAGGTCAGATGATCGCAGTTCGACGGGAATCGGATCAAGGCGCGTCCACCGGGCGGTGGGTGGGGCGGGCCGGGCCGGCGACACGCACGGTGGCCCGGCCGTGCTCGACTTGGCGGCGGCCGGGCGATTGGATGGGCCCGCGCCAGTGCCGAGGGCCCCGCCGGAGCCGAGGGGGCCGGGGCCCGTCCGGACCAGCCCAGCCGAGGAGCCGCCACCGTGACCGACACCCCAGCCGCCGAGCCCGACGCCGCCGCCGCGGCCCGCAGGATCGCCGAAAGGCGTGAGCAACTCGGAATCAGCGAAGATGAGTTGGCGCAGCGCGCGGCGATGGCGCCGAACTACCTGCGCCACCTGCTGACGGCCGGCCCCGCCTTCGACCCGGGCGGCTTCGTCCGCATCGCCGCCGTGCTCGGAACCACCCGGGAGGTCCTCGTGGAGGGGCGCGCCGACGCCCCGCCCGGGCAGGGGGCGCCGGGGCCGCGCCCGCGCCTGCTCGACCTCGGCGAGACCGAGTGCTGGGCGCTGGTCGGCACCCACGGGGTGGGCCGGGTCGGCCTGCCGGTGCGGCCGGGCCCGGTGGTGTTCCCGGTCAACTACGTCGTGGACAAAGGCTCGTTCGCGTACCGGACGGCCACCGGCAGCGTGACCGACCCGGAGGACGGCGTGGAGGCGTCCTTCCAGGTCGACCACCTCGACGAGTACCTCGGCCGCGGCTGGACCGTCCTCGTGCTCGGCACCGCGCACCACGTCACGGACGAGGAGGAGCTCCGGCACCTCGCGGGCCTGCCGGGCTCGGCCCCGTGGGCGGGCGGCGACCGGCCGCTGTGGGTGCGGATCCGGCCGGACGGCGTCACCGGACGGCGGATCGTCAGCGGGTGACCAGGGACCGGGGGACCGGAGGGAGCGCCCCGATGCGACCGTGGCGGTTCGTCGTCTGGTGGGGGATCATCAGCCTCCTGGCGGACTTCGTGTACGAGGGCGCCCGGTCGGTCACCGGCCCGCTGCTCGCCTCGCTCGGGGCCTCCGCCGTGGTGGTCGGCGCGGTGACGGGCGCCGGGGAGGCGGCGGCGCTGGGCCTGCGGCTGGTGTCGGGGCCGCTGGCCGACCGCACCGGGCGCTTCTGGGCGCTGACGATCGCGGGCTACGCGCTCACCGTGCTGTCCGTGCCGCCGCTCGGCGTCGTCGGGGCGCTCGGGCCGGCCTGCGTGCTCGTCGTCGCGGAGCGGGTAGGCAAGGCGGTGCGCTCCCCGGCCAAGGACACGCTGCTCTCGCACGCCACCGCCGCGACCGGCCGCGGCCGGGGCTTCGCCGTCCACGAGGCGCTCGACCAGGTCGGCGCGGTGGTCGGGCCGCTCACCGTCGCCGGGGTCCTGGCGGCGGGCGGCGGGTACGGCCCGGCGCTGGGCGTCCTCGCGATCCCGGGCTCGGCCGTCCTGGTGCTGCTCGGGTGGCTGCGCACCCGGGTGCCCGACCCGGCGGTGTACGAGCCCGCCGCAGTGCCCGAAGCCCGCCGGGAGCGGTCCCGATCGCGCCGCCTGCCACGGGTGTTCTGGGTCTACGCGGCCTTCACGGCCACCACGATGACGGGCTTCGCGACCTTCGGCCTGCTCTCCTACCACCTCGTCCAGCGCCACCTGCTCTCCGTCTCGCTGATCCCGGTGCTGTACGCGGGCGCGATGCTCGCCGACGCGGCGGCGGCCCTGGTGGCCGGGTGGCTGTACGACCGCGTCGGCCCGCGCGTCCTGCTGGCGCTCCCGGCCCTGGCCGCCGCCGTCCCGGCCCTGGCGTTCACGGACACCCTGGCGGCGGCGGTCACGGGCGCACTGCTCTGGGGCGCGGCGACCGGCCTCAGCGAGGCGACGCTCCGCGCCACCATCGCCGACCTCGTCCCGGCCCCCAACCGCGCCACCGCGTACGGCGTCTTCGCGGCCGTGACGGGCGCGGCCACCCTGGCCGGAGGCGTCCTGACGGGCGCCCTGTACGAGACGTCGATCCCCGCGCTCGTCGCGGTCGTGGCCGCGATCCAGGCCGCGTCGCTCGTCCTCCTGGCCGTCGTCCGCCGCCGCCGGTGACGGTGGAGGTGGCGGTGCCGGCCCCGGCGGCCCCGGCGGCTCGTTCTCGGCTTGCCCTCGACCAACTGGAGGGCCCTACGGTCGCCCGTCATGCGAACCATCGGCACCACGCGCGTCCCGCCCGTCCCGCCCGTCCCGCCCGTCCCGCCCGTCCCGCCCGTCCCGCCCGTACGGCGACCGGCTCTGCCCCGGCCCTACCTGGTCTGGCTCGCGGGCACCCGGGCCTCACTGGCCGGCGACGCGGCCCTGACCTTCGCCCTCGGGTGGGCGGCCAGCGCCCACGGCGGCCGGACGGCGGCCCTCGTCCTGACCGCGATCACCCTGCCCCGGACCGTCCTCCTCCTGCTCGGCGGGGCCGTGGGGGACCGCGCCGGCGCCCGCCGCGTGATGATCGCCGGGGACGCGGTCATGCTCGCCGCCGCACTCGGGCTCGCCGCGACGAGCGGGGCGTCGGCGGCGCCCGTCTGGATGCTGATCGCCTTCGCCGCCGTCACCGGGACGGTCGACGCGTTCTACCTCCCCGCGACCGGCTCCATGCCGCGCCGCCTCGTCGGCCCCGAGCAACTGCCCCGGGCGATGGCCCTCCAGCAGGCCGGCAGCCAGGTGGCGGCGCTGCTCGGCGCCCCGATCGGCGCGGCGCTGGTCGCGGCGGCGGGCCTGGGCGGGGCGGCCCTGGTGGACGCGGGCACCTTCGCGGCCGTACTCGCCGTCATGGTGCGGGTGCGTCCGATGGCGGAGGAGGAACGGCCGTCGCGGCGGGAGGGCCTGGCCGCGGGCATCGCCGATGGCGTCCGGCTGGTGGCCAGGGATCCGGTGCTGCGCCCGGCGCTGCTGCTGACGGCGGCCGCCGCGGCCGGACTGCTGCCGGTGGTCTCGCTGCTCGGGCCGCTGCTGGCCCGGTCGGCCGGCTGGGGCCCCGGGGCCGCAGGTCTGGTGGGGGCGGGGCAGAGCGCGGGCGTACTCGCGGTCGCGCTGGTGGCCGCTCGCCGTGGTCCCCTGCGGCGGACCGGCGTGGGGGCGAGCCTGGGCCTGGCCGTCGCCGGCGTGGGGACCGGCGCGCTCGCCGCGGCTCCCGTCCCCGCGGTGGCCGTGCTCGCGGCGGTGGTGGTCGGCGCCGGGTCGAGCCTGTTCGCCTGCCACGTCGGCCCGCTGGTCCTGGGCGCGGCGCCCGGGTCGCACCTGTCGCGCGTGCAGTCCGCGCTGACGCTCGTGCAGAGCGCGGCGCTGGTGCCGGCGACCAACGTGCTGGGCGGCCTCGCCCACGCGGCCGGGGCGAGGAGCGCGCTCGCGCTGTGCGCCGTCCTCGGAGGCGCGGCGGCAGCGGCGGGCCTGGCCTCGCCCGCGTTGCGGACGGCGGGAGCGACCACTGCGGCCCGCGCGAACGCGGGCCGCAGGGAGCCTGCTTGAGGCGTTACTTCTTCTTCAGGTTCGGCGGCAGCACGTTGTACGGGTTGTGGTGGTGGTCGCCGATGTGCAGCTGCTCCTCCGGCTTGCCGGCGAGCTTCGGCAGGACGTGCTTGCCGGTCGGGTCGGTGATCACGATCGCGTCGCCGGTGCGGCGGACGTCGTGCGGCGAGCCCTTGGCGTAGGAGGCGAGCTCCGCGCCGAGGCCGGTCGGGGTGGAGTCGGCGACCGTGCCGAACACGGCGGTGGGCAGGGTCAGGCCGGTGGCCGTCGTGCCGAGGGCGGTGTAGGCGGACTGCTCGCCGCCGTACGCCGCGCCGAACGCGCCGCCGCCGGTGACGGTGGTGCCGGCCGGGACGGTGACCGGCACGGTGGTGCCGGCCGGGCCGTTGACGGTGACGACGCCGCCCTGGACGTACCCGGTGACCGAGCCCGCGTTCTGGGTCTGCTGCCAGGCGTTCTGGTTCTTGAGGACGGTCCCGGCGTCGGTGAGCGTCTGGTTGACCACCGGGGTGTCCGTGGTGAACCACGTGCGGTAGGCCGACAGGATGCCGCTCATCGTCTGCAGCGCCAGCTGGTCGTCCGTCAGGTTGGACTGGTGCATGAAGAACGGCCGCGGGTCGTTGGACAGCACGTACCCGAGGGTGATCTCGGTCTGCAGCGGCAGGACGTAGCTCGACCACGCCGTGTTGAGGTCCAGCGGCGAGATGCAGGTGGTGGTGGCGGGGTTGGCCTCGCAGTTGCCGCTGCCGCCGTTCGCCTTCGAGGTGTAGAGCCAGTTGTACTCGCTCACCTCGTCCTGCTGCGTCGAGACGTTGTAGAACACGTTGACCGGGTGGCGCGGCACGCCCAGCGCGGAGGAGATCTGGCGCTGGCCCGTCTCGCGGGAGGCGTCGACGCCCAGCCACTGGACGTTGTTGGCGGCCAGCGACGTCAGGAAGTTGGGGTTGTCGCTCGGCTGCTGCGGCAGCCTGAACGTGCCGGAGTGCTCGCCGCCCACCAGCTCGTTGGGCCGGAACGGCAGCCCGTTGGCCAGGCCGAACTGGATGTTCTGGGCGATCTGGCCGTCGATGGTGGCCTGGTCGACGTACTGGATGGCGCCGGAGGCGTCGGTCTGGCACCGCCACGGGATGACCGAGAAGTCCTGGACGCAGCCCAGGAAGTCGTGGTCGTAGGTGTGGTTGAGCCACATGAAGCTGTTCTTGTTCGCGAGGAGCGCGACGCTCAGCGGGTCGGTGCCGCCCTGCGCCTGCGCGTACTCGAGGCCGGGGTCGGCGTTGAACAGGAAGTCCAGCTGGTAGTTGTTCTGCTGCTGCCAGTTCACCACCGTGGAGACGTCCGCGGCCGTCATCCGGAGCGGGTTGGTGCTCGGCACCCCGGCCGCGCAGTCGCCCTCGCCCGGCGTGCACTTGCCGCTCTGGCTCCAGCGCGCATTGGCGTTGAAGAGGTCGTCGATGTGGGCGGAGAAGTAGTTGCGCCAGTAGCCGAGGTGCACGCCCCGCGTCACCCAGTCGACGATGCCGTGGGCGAGCAGCTGGAACTGCTGCTGGTAGTAGTTGTAGGCGAAGGTGAGCACGAGCTGCTGGCGCCCGCCGCTCGTGTAGACGCCCGCGAGCACGCCCTGCGTCGACGTGCCCGGGATGGTCTCGGTGATGTAGGGCTCGAAGTGCGAGCCGGTGGCCGCGTTGTCGGGCAGCGCGGTGGGCAGCGCGCCGTACGAGCCGCTGCCGCCGGCGGTGCCCTCGAACGACACGGGGCCGTTGAGGTAGCGGAAGGCGTCGCCGCGGGCGGAGGCGCTCGCGGTGGCGGTGGTGGCGTCCATCGAGCCGGTCCACGCGGGGGCGCTCAGACCGGTGTTGGCGCCGGGCCAGACGTACGAGTCGACCTGCCGCACGTGGTACGAGGCCTCGTAGCCGGTGAGGGCGGAGAGCTCGGCGGCGGAGAGCTGACCGGGGGAGTCGCTGGGCAGGACGACGCCCTCGAAGTGGCCGTGCGGGGTGCCGTCGGCCAGGGTGTCGGCGAGGAAGGCCGCCGAGATGGTCGCGCGGTTGGCGCTGGTGAGGTCGACCACGGTCGTCGGGACGCCCTCGGAGACCAGCTGCTTGCGGATGCCCTCGACCCAGGGGTTGCCGTCCGTGACGACGAGGACGTTGAGGTCCACCCGGGACGTCGCGGCGGAGGCGGGCACGACGGTGCCGAGGGATATCACCACGCCGGCGGTGGCCAGCGCGACCAGCGGCAGGGCGCGGAAGGGCGTCCGGCGGGACGTCTTCCTTGGCATGCGCACTGCGGCGGAGGAGTTCTTGCTTCTCATGTGATCACCCTGCCTGACCTGCGACGTCGTACCCTCCGGTTACACGAGAGATTGACCATCCGATGGGGGATTGTTTGGAAACGGTTCCCATTGCAGATGACGAGTCGTGAACGTCCGGTTCGTGCACGGGCGTTCGGAGGCGCGGGTCCGTGGCGGAGCGTCAGCCGGGTTGCACGGAGCGTGCCGGGGGTGTGGACGCGGCGCGGGCCGCCTGGTATCCAGACACGGAAAGTCACACGCCAGTCATGACGCGCGGCTCACGCCGCACGGCAGGAAAGCGGGGAGCATGCGCACGATCCTCATCGTCGGCGCCGGCCAGGCCGGCCTCCAGCTCGCCCTGGGCCTCCAGTCCCACGGCTACGACGTGACCGTGATGACCGACCGCCCGGCGGACGCGATCCGCGACGGCCGGGTGATGTCCTCCCAGTGCATGTTCGACGCGGCGCTGCGCACCGAGCGCGTCCTCGGACTCGACCTCTGGGCGGGCGAGGCACCGCAGATCGAGGGCATCGGCGTCACCGTCCTCGGCCCGGACGGTGCGCGGGCGATCGACTGGGTGGGCCGCCTGGACGGCAGCGCGCAGTCCGTCGACCAGCGGCTCAAGATGTCCACCTGGCTGGAGACCTTCGCCGCGCGCGGCGGCCGGGTGGAGGTGCGGCAGGCCACGGTCGCCGACCTCGACCGGCTCGCCCCCGCCTACGACCTGGTGCTCGTCGCCGTCGGCAAGGGCGAACTGGCCTCGCTCTTCGAGCGCGACGCCGACCGCTCCCCGTTCGACCGGCCCCGGCGCGCCCTCGCCGCCGCGTACGTGGACGGGCTCGGCCCGCGCCCCGGGCACGACATCCCCGTCGTCGGCTTCAACCTCGTGCCCGAGGCCGGCGAGTTCTTCGTCCTGCCCGCGCTGACCGCGGCCGGCCCATGCGACGTCCTGCTCTGGGAGGCGCTCCCGGGCGGACCGGCGGACGTCTTCGGCGGGGTCACCGAGCCGGACGAGGTCCTGCGGGGGATCGTCGACCTGATGCGGACCTTCGTGCCCGGCGAGTACGAGCGGACTCTGAACGGCATCGAGGTGACCGACGCGGGCAGCACGCTGGTCGGCCGCATCACCCCGGTCGTCCGCCGTCCGGTCGGCGAACTGCCCGGTGGCGGCGCGGTGCTGGGCGTCGCCGACGTCGTCGTCACCAACGACCCGATCACCGGCCAGGGTTCCAACAACGCCGCCAAGTGCGCCGCCGTCTACCTCGACGCGATCCTCGCCCACGGCGACCGGCCCTTCGACCGCGGGTTCATGCAGGCCGCCTTCGACCGCTTCTGGCAGGACGCGCGCGCCGTCACCGAGTGGACCAACGCGATGCTCGACCCGGCGCCCGAGTACGTCGCGAACGTCATCGCCGTGGCCGGCCGGCTCCCCGCCGTCGCCGACCGGTTCGCCAACGGCTTCAACGACCCCGGGGACTGGGAGCGCTGGCTCCTCGACCCGGACAAGGCGGCGGCCTACCTGTCGAGCGTCTCCGCACAGGACTGACCGGGACGGGCGGCGGGCGGTGCACCTCGGCCCTCATCGGTGCCCGCCCGCCTCCGGTCCCTTCCTCCTCCGGTCCCTTCCTCCGCCGGAGGTCCGCTCACATGGGCATGGCCGACGACATGTGCAGTCCCGGGACCAGGCCCGGGTTCCAGGGCACGAAGCACGCGTAGCCGATCAGGGCGGCCCCCAGGACGAGGCTGAACGCCTTGCCGTGGCGCCAGGTCTTCTCCAGGAACACGGCCGCGGCCAGACCGGCCATCCAGGCGAGGTTCATCACGCCGACCGCGATCAGGACGACCATCAGGCCCCAGCAGCAGCCCACGCAGTAGCCGCCGTGGTAGAGGCCGACGCGCAGGTCGCGCAGCCGCCCGGAGTAGCCGCCGAAGTGCATGAGGAACCCGATGGGGGAGCGACAGTGGCTCAGGCAGCGGTCCTTGAGCGGGGTCACCTGGTACAGGCCGGCCGCCGCCAGCAGGACGGCGCCGACCCAGGGCGCGGCGCTCGGCGCCCTGGCGGCGAGTTCACCGCCCGCCCAGGCCGCGCCGAACGCGGCCAGCCCGAAGGCCTCCCACACGGCGAGGTAACCGACGACCAGACCGGTGCTACGGCCCGCGCGCGTCCAGCCCGTCGCGTGGGCGCGCAGCGTCCGCAGGTACAACGAGACGACCGGCGTGACGGAGGGAAGCATCATCGCGGCCATCATCAGCCCCCACAGGACCAGGAACCCCCACAGGTCGCGCCCCATCGTGCCCGGTCCGGGCATCATGCCCGACGAGCTGCGGACCGTCAGGACCCAGGCCAGCGCCGCCGCGGCGAACAGCGCCGCCCGGCTCGCCGGGACGACGGCCCGTCGAGCGGTCTGGACGGACATTCAGGCCGCCCAGGAGAACGGCGCCGAGAAGGCGTTCTTCCCTTCGTTTCCGAACTCGAGGCCGAAGGCGTTCACGCGCGACCTCGTCGCGGTTCCGGCCGCGAGGGTGTCCGCGGGGAATCCCACGCCGCTGACCCGCACGCCCTTCCCGGTCGCGTCGAGCGGAGAGACGAAGTCCTCGACCTCGATGTCGACCGCGTCGCCGATCCGCACGCGGTGGCTGCGGCCCTCCTCGGCGTAGTCGATCCGGGCGACCTCCAGCCCGAGCATCTCCCCGACCAGCGGCCCGAGGGCCTCCATCGGGCCGCCGCGCTGACCGGAGAAGACCGCCCCGAGCGCTTCGGCCTGCTCGGGCGAGGCGGCCGCGTCCATGATCACGCCCATCCGCCAGCCGCCCTCGCTCATGAGCGGCGGGGTGTCGGCCACCACGGCGACCGTCAGACCGCTCACGTCGACGTCGTCGACCCGGCCGGAACCGACGTGGAAGGCCAGGAACACCCGGCAGCGGTCGTAGTCCGCCGGAGCCGAGAGGCCGGAGGTGGAGCAGGGGCAGACCATGTCGCAATTGCAGTTCTCGAAATACGTGCCCTCGATACGCCAGGCCATCGGAAGCTCCCTTCCTGAGGCTGAGGCACACACCCCGTGCTTCATTCTCCGCCCCTGCGGATCACCGGGCAACGCCCGGACGGCCAGGCCGGAGCGGCCGTGACGAACGGTCCCGCGTCCGTGACCGGCTGCGACAGCACCCCGCACGAAGGGCGCGTGGCCGGGGGCGTGCACCGGCCGACGGCCGCTGCACGCCCCCTGGTCGCTCAGCCCGCGGTGGCCGCGCCGTCGTACACGTTGTCCGGGGTCACGATGGCGGTGATCGCGCGGCCGAGGAGGGTGGAGGGCTCCTGACCCCCGGTCTTGGAATCGGTGTTGATCATGATGACCAGGGTGGCCCGCTGGGCCGGCAGGTAGATGGTCACCGTCTCGTAGCCGGGGATCGAGCCGTTGTGGCCGATCCAGCCGTTGGTGTCGAAGATGCCGAGGCCGTAGCTCGTCCCGGGGAACCCGGTCGGGAACGTCGTGAGCCGCTGCGCCTGCGTCTCGCGGCTCAGCAGGCGCCCGGTGGCGAGGACTTCGGCCCAGTGGCGGAGGTCCGGCAGGTCCGAGATCATCGCGCCGGCCGCCCAGGCCCAGCTCGGGTTCCAGTCGGTGGCGTCCGCGGTCGCGCCGGTCGGCGTCTGATCCGTGTAACCGCGCGGGTGCGGCTCCGGGAACTCGGCCCCGCCGGGGAGGAACGTGTGGTGCAGGTGCGACGGCCGCACCACCCGCTCGTGGATCACGTCGGTGAGCGGCCGCCGGGTGACCTTCTCCACCACGAGGCCGAGCAGGATGAGATTGCTGTTGGAGTACTGGAACTGCTCGCCCGGCCCGAACGTGTTGTCGTGCTTGAAGCCGTACGCGAGCACCTCCTGCGGCGTGAAGGCACGGGTCGGATCGCTCTCCAGGTCGTGGGCGAAGCCCGCGTCCGAGGTGTACGGGAAGAGGCCACTGCGCATCTCGGCGAGCTGGCGCAGCGTGATCCGGTCGCCGCACGGCACGCCGTCGACGTAGTCGGAGATCTTGTCGTCGAGCCCGACCCTGCCTTCGTCCACGAGCTCCAGCAGCGCGGTGACCGTGAAGGTCTTGGTCTCGCTGCCGATCCGGATCCGCGAGTCCAGGGCCATCGGCGCGCCGGTGGTCTTGTCGGCGACGCCGGTCGCGCGGACGTAGTCGCCCTTGCCGGGCATCCACAGTCCGACGACGACCCCGGGGATGCCCGCCTGCCGGCGCACCTCTTCGATCTTCGCGTCCAGCCGAGCGGTCAACTCGGGACCGAGGGTGGAACCGGGGCACACGCCGTGGTGGCAGTGCTCGACGGCTGCGGCGGGCACGGTCGCGGTGGCGATCGTTGCGGCGGGAGCGGCCGCGACGGGGGCGAGTACGGAGGCCACGAACAGCGTCGTGGCGAACAGCCTGCGGTAGTGGGTGCGTCGCACGTCGGGGCGCCTCTTCCAGGGGGTCACGGGCTCGGACGGCACCATTCACCACGGCGGCCCGCCCGTCCCGCCCGTCCCCGCCGCCCACCCCGGCGAGTCCACTCGTTCGGATCACCGGGACTTCCCACGGCCCGGGGCTGCTCGCGGCTGACGAGCGCGTCCTCGCGCCGCGAGCTCCGACCCGGAGGTGGTGCGGCGCCTCCCGGCCCGCACGCGCTCTCGGCCGGGGCGCCTCGGACCGCGCGTTCTCAGCCCGGCGTTCGTGGCCGGGGGCCGGCTCCGGCTGCCGTCAGTGCTGGACGCCGGTGGCGAGGCTGAAGTGCGCGAAGTACGCGTACTGGTCCGTGGACGGGCCCCACGAGGTGTCGTGGCCGCCGTAGAAGGTGGAGAAGAACACGCCGCTGAACGGGATCGAGGCGAGGTCCGGGGCGCCCGCGCCGGGCTGGGTGAAGACCTGGGCGCCGTCGAGCCAGACGGTGACGTCGCCGCTGCCGCGGTCGACGAGCTGCTCGACGCTGTGCCAGGCGCCGTCGGCGGGCCACTGCCAGGAGCCGAGGCCGAGGTCGACGCCGTAGCCGGTGGGGCCGGAGTTGGTGGGGGTGTAGAGGTACACCTCGCCGTCGCCGGCGCCGGAGCCGGGGTTGCGCCACATGTAGCGGGTGGACCAGGCGTTGCCGTGGTTGCCGCCGGACGCCTCGCCCGGGGAGCCGCCGTACAGGCCGGGGAGCTTGCCGGCCTTGCCGAAGTCGAAGCCGGCGGGCAGTTTGAGGCTGTACTTCAGGTCCAGGGTGGGCGAGTTGGCGAGGTCGCCGAGACCGAGCGTGGGGAGGTCGGTGTAGAACTGGCCGCCGCCGCTGGAGGGGCAGTCGGAACAGGAGTTGGCGGAGGACCCGGCGCCGTAGAACACCTGCAGCGCGGAGCCGTCACCGGGGGCGGCGGGGTCGTTGACGAGGCTGAGGTTCTGCTGGCCCCACTTGCCCTTGGTGAGGGTGCCCCAGGCGCTGGTCCAGGTGCTGCTGCCGTAGCCGGTGAAGTCGCCGGTCCAGGAGGCTGCGTCGGTGGTCTTCGCTTCTATGGAGGTGGTGGCGGCGGTGGTGGCGCTGGCTTGGACGGGGGCGGTGGCGAGGAGGGCGAGGGAGACGCACAGGGCGGTGAGCAAGCGCTTCATGACGGTCCTTCGGCTCTGGAGGCGGCGGGGGAAATCGTGCTGCGTCGTGTTGCGTCGTGCGGGGACCGCTCACCATGACACGGCCGTGGGCGTGTCCCAGTCAAGAGTCTGGACGAAGTTCAGGGATGTGAACGCGCCGCCGGTTTCGGCGCTGACGGCGCGGCTATATTGCTCTCGCCGTCCACGCGCACGCGAACAGGGAGGACCCCTATGGCGCAGCCGAGTTCCGCCACCGCCGCCGCAGCAGCGGGCGTGAAGTCCGCCGTCCGCACGATCGAGGTGCTGGAGTACTTCGCCGAGCGCCCCGGACTGCACAGCCTCGCCGACGTCCAGGAGGCCCTCGGCTACCCGAAGAGCAGCCTCTACATGCTGCTCCGCACGCTGGTCGACCTCGGCTGGGTGGAGACCGACCTGACGGGCACCCGGTACGGCATAGGGGTGCGGGCGCTGCTCGTCGGCACCGCCTACATCGACGGCGACGAAGCCGTCGCCGCCACGCGCCCGGCCCTCGACCGCCTCGCCGACGACACCACCGAGACCATCCACCTCGCCCGCCTCGACGGCACCGACGTCGTCTACCTCGCCACCCGCGCCTCCCAGCACTACCTCCGCCCGTTCACCCGCGTCGGCCGTCGGCTGCCCGCCCACGCGACGGCCCTCGGCAAGGCGCTGCTGGCGACGATGTCGGACGAGGAGATCGGGCGGCTGCTGCCCGAGCGCCTGGAGCCGTTGACCGACCACACCCACACGACCCGGGCGGCCCTGCTCGACGACCTCCGAGCGGTCCGTGAGCGCGGCTACGCGACGGACCGGGAGGAGAACACGCTCGGCCTGGGCTGCTACGCCGTCGCCGTCCCGTACCGCACGCCGGCCCGGGACGCGGTCAGCTGCTCCGTCCCGCTCGCGCGGCTCACGCCGGGGCGCGAACAGATGATCCGCGACGCGCTGTTCGAGGCCCAGGAGCGGCTGGCGCTGGCTACGCGTCACCTGTGAGCTGATTCGCCCACTGCCGGAGGGTGGCGAAGTCGTCGGTCGTCAGGCCGGTTCGGTCGTCGACGCGGTGGAGGAGGGCCGGGCCGTCGTGGTGGGCGGCCGTCCAGTCGCGGTCGGCGTCGGTGATCTGATCGTCGACCCAGGCGAACGGGCGGCCCTCGGCCCAGGCGACGATCTCGGGGGTCTTCCAGAAGACGCCGCGGGGTGGGGTGGGCCGGGGTTCGGGCCAGGTGATGACGGGGAGTTCGGGCAGCCCGAGGACGGGGGCGATGAAGGCGTTGGCTTCGTCTTCCCAGGTGGTCGCCCAGATGAGGTCGAAGGGGAGGGCGGTCAAGTGGGGCCCGTGGTCCGGGTTGAGCCAGAGCCGGAGGGGCTTGGGGGCCTTGTTGGGAAGCCCCCACTCGGTGAGCCGCCGCCGTTCGGAGGCCTCCCAGCGGGGAGTAAGGACCCGGTGGGTCTCGTAGCCGGCGGGTCGGCGGTGGGGCTTGCGGGCGGCGGGGTTGAGCGGCCCGTCGACGTCGAGTAGCAGCAGCGGCCGCATCGGCGCACCCCCTCCGTGATCTTTGGGGGGACGGTAGCGGTGAAGGGGCGTTGGTGGCGAGGGAATTACGGCGCGTTCGGCCGGGGAAAGCCTTGGCCGAGCGTAGGTCGCTTCAGACCTCAGCGCACCACCGGAATGGCCCCCGACCGCCAGTCGGCCAACCGCTTTCGGATGCTGGGGACCATCGGAAGCTCATCTGTCGCTCCTGCGGTGAACCAGGCCACCTCGTAAGACTCGTCCGACACCCGGAGCTCGCCACCGACCGGTCGCCCGAGCAGGCAGATGCTGAACTCCTGCCGGACTTCGTCGTCGTCGTAGGCGAAGACGTGTCCCGGGTTGGTGTAGGTGCCGACGATCCCCATGATCTCGATACGGATTCCGGTCTCCTCGTACGTCTCGCGGATGCCACAGTCGCCGAGGGACTCGCCGAGCTCCATCTTGCCGCCCGGGAGTGCCCACATGCCGTTGTCGGCGCGGCGCTGGAGCAGGACCCGCCCGCCCCCGTCGACCACGACGACCGAGGCGGCCGGCACCAGGCTGTTGGCCTTGGGGGCGTTCGGGTCGTCCTCGTAGTCACGCCTGGGCATGCTCAACCTCCGGGGTGGTCCACACGTCGCGCCCACGCGCCCACAAGTCCTCGACGTGACCGGCGAAGCGGTCGAACACGCCGTCGTCCTGACTCCTGCGCAGGAGCGGTGATGGGGGGGCGGTGGCGAGGGAATTACGGGGCGTTCGGCTCAGACGTCGCCGAACTCGCCGGCCTGGATGCCGGCGACGAAGGACCGCCAGGCCTCCACTGGGAAGATCAGGGCGGGGCCTTCCGGGTCCTTCGAGTCGCGGACAGGGGCGAGGCCGAGGAGGCCTGGAGCCACCTCCACGCAGTTGCCCCCGTTGTTGCTGTGGCTGCTCTTGAACCACGCGGCGTCGGCCAGATCTACAGCGGGGATCACAGCATTCCTCTCAGGCATCGCCGTACTCGCCAGCCCGGATGCCAGCGAGGAATGATTGCCAGGCCTCCACCGGGAAGACCAGGGCGGGGCCTTCCGGATCCTTGGAGTCACGGACGGGCATGACACCGATGTATCCGTCGGCTACCTCGACGCACTGGCCTCCATTCCCGCTGTAGCTGCTCTTGCGCCATGCGGCGTCGGTCAGGTCGGGAGCGGGGATCATGGCATTCCTCTCAGACGTCGCCGAACTCGCCAGCCTGGACAGCCGTGACGAACGACCGCCAGGCCTCGACCGGGAAGACGAGGGCGGGACCCTGGGGGTCCTTCGAGTCACGGACGGGGGCGAGGCCGAGGAAGCCTGCAGCCACCTCGACGCAAGACCCACCGTTGTTGCTGTAGCTGCTCTTGAACCACGCGGCGTCGGTCAGGTCTACAGGGGGGATCATGACATTCCTCTCACGCCTTGCACTTGCGGATCATCTCCAGTGACGCGGCCTTGGGAAGCGCTTCCACCTGAAGTTGATGGTAGTCCCGCTCCCAAGCCTGGGCGGTCCCAGAGTCCCGCGCGAGGATGCCGCGCAACTGGCACTCTGAGTATGCCAGGAGCGTCCGATTCGGGAGGGTCAGCAGCGTAACCATCATGGTGAACGGCAGCTCCTCCGCGAGCGCGAACGGTGCTACCTGGATCGTGGTGTTCGGACGGGTAGCGAGGTCTTCGAGGTGCGCCAGCTGTCGAGCCATGGCCCTGGGCCCGCCCACCGGTCGCATCAAGGCGCCCTCGTCAAGGACGAGATGAAGGCGAGGCGCTGATGGGCGCTCAAGTAGTTTCTGCCGCGCGGAGAGGAAGTCCAGTCGGTCTGCGGCCTGATCCTCGGTGATGCTGCCACGCCGCACAGCGGCTCCGGCGAAGGCTTCGGCGTACTCCATGGTTTGAGCGAGACCGGGTACGACTCCCAACTCGAAGTGGTTGATGCTCTGCGCCTTTGCCTCTTGCTGCGCGTACTCCGGGAACCCTTCCAGGAGAGATGAGCCGCTCAGCGTCCAGAACGTCAGTTCCAGCGTTCCCCCGGTCTTCAGGACCTGATCAGCCGCCAGGACCCATTCGAGTGTGGGATTGCGTGTCCCTCTTTCGAGGTTGGAGATCTGGCTGTCACTCAGGTTCGTGAGGTTCCCGAGCTGGATCTGCGTGAGCCCAGCCGCCTTGCGCAGCCTGCGCAGTTGCGCGCCGAAGGCCTTGAGCGGCGATGCGGAGGGATCCAGCTCGGTTTCACGCATGATCAGAACTCCGTTGCCCTCTGAATCCCACGCGGGGATTTTGTCAAGCGGGAATGACTTCCGATCGTAGGGGCAATCACGCCACCATGGCTACACCAGGTGATGCGCCGATAGCGCTGTGCGACTACGGAGACCCCCATGTTCGAAGACCAGAGATCCGTGCTGTCCGAAGTCCCCCTCCTCCACGAGGTGGTGATCGACCGTGGGCACCTCGATGACGGCCGGCCCCGCGAGGGCGTCTTCATGGAGCAGTGCGCCGGCGTCATGTACCTCCGGCCCATCGGCGGCGGCATCGAATGGACCACCCGAGCCGACCAGGTCAGCGTCCTCAATCCCCGCCAGATCGCGCCCGGTTCGGGCGCCCACTCCCGCCGCCGGCTCCTCAACGACGAGCCGGCGTGAATTCGCGCGATCTCCTCCTCGCTGCCCTCCGCGTAAGTTCCCTCGCTGCCGGGGGATTCGCTGCCATGGAACACGCCTCCCAAGTCCGCCCATCAGGAGTCGAGTTGAACGACCACCTCATCAGCAAGCCGCCCGGCCGCCGCCTGGGCCAGCAGGCCCTCGTCCTCCACGAGAACGCCGACCTGGGAGGCGAACTCTGCGTCCTCCTCGTCGACCCGGTCTACCGCGACGGTTACACCCTCCCCGGCGGCAGCGCCGAGGCCGACGAGCTGCCCCACCTCGCCGCCCGCCGCCACCTGGAGTCCGAGACCGGTCTCGTCCTGCCGCTGCGGACGATCCTCACGGTCGACTACGTCTCCCGGCACAACTACCCCGAGGGCATCAACTTCGTCTACGCGGGCGGCATCGTGACCCTGCGCCAAGCCAGAGCCACGACCCTGCACCGCCCGCCGGCCAACATCCGGGCCCTGCACTGGGTACCCTGCTACCTGCTCGACACCGTGATGCCGCCCGACCAGGCCCGCCGCGTCCACGACGCCTGGGACGCCTGGGAACACGGCGCCGGCCGGCCCCTCCTCCTCCACGGCACCCCCGTCCCGATCCGCTGACGCAGGAAGTCGACCACGCCGACTTCCTGCGTACAGAGGACGGGCCCACCATCGGCGCCGCTTCGACAGTGCCGAAGCGGCGCCCGAGAACCCGAAGTGCGCAACCAATCCAGCCGCACAGAAAGTCGGACCCGTCGACTTTCTATGAAGCGTCGAGCCGCGCTCGATCACAGCCCGGTGGCCAGCCAGGCGGTCACGGCCGCGGTGACGATGAGCCCGGCGTTGAGGGCGATCCGGCGGTCTCCGCCGGTCAGGTGGACGGTGATCGCGCCGGCCTGGAGGAGGACGAGGCCGACGGCGGCAACAACGGCCAGTGCGGGGGCGACACCCGTCAGCGGCGGCAGGATCAGACCGGCCGCCCCGAGCACCTCCACCGCCCCCAGCGCCCTGACGGCGGGCAGGGGCATGCGATCGACCCAGGCCATCATCGGCCGGAGTTGGTCCCGGCTACGGACGGCCTTCAGCGTGCCCGAGTAGACGTAGAAGAGCGCGAGCAGTCCCGCGACGATCCCGTAGGCGATGTGGTTCATGGTTCCCGTTCGGTGAATCACGCGTGGTCGGTGGCGGGCTCGGTCGCGTAGCGGCTCATCGCGTCGAGGTTGGTTTGCGGCGTCAGGGGCCGCCCGTCGGCGAGCGACTCCTGAAGGTCCCGGAAGTACTGCACGTACAGGTCGGGGGTGAACGTGCTGAGCATGACGGCGGGTTGGTCGGTGAGGTTGGCGAAGGTGTGCGGGGTGCCGGGCGGGACGATCACGAGCGTGCCCGTGGTGGCCTCGTAGTCGTCCGTCCCGACGGTGAACCGCACGGTGCCGGAGAGGACGTAGAAGCCCTCGTCGTGCCGGCCGTGGCGGTGCTGGGGCGGCCCCTGGGTGTGCGGGGCGAGGACGGACTCGGCGATCGCGAGGCGGTGTCCGGTGTGGCTGCCGTCCTCCAGGACGCGCATGTGCGTGGTGCCGAGGACGATCGTTTCGCCCTGGCCGGGCCCCACGACGTGCACGGCGGGCTCGCTGGTCTTCGCTTCTTCGGTCATGCTCACCAGTGCACCGCCGGGACCGCACGGCCGTCCAAGACCTGTCCCGCAGCGCCGATACCTCGTGGGTATCGTTGCAGCGTGGAGCTACGAACCCTGCGCTACTTCGTGGCCGTCGCCGAGGAACTCCACTTCGGCCGGGCCGCCACCCGACTGCACATGAGCCAGCCGCCGTTGAGCCGGGCGATCAAGCGGTTGGAGGCCGAGGTCGGGGCCCTGCTGTTCGCCCGCTCGCCCGCGGGCGTCACGCTCACGCCGGTGGGCGCGGTGCTGCTCGACGAGGCGCGGGCCCTGCTCGACCACGCCGACCGCGTCCGGGAGCGGGTGAGCGCGGCGGCCGGCCACGCGACCATCACCGTCGGCATCCTGGGCGACGGCACCGATCCGGGCGTGGCCAGGCTGGCCGCCGCCTACCGGCGGAGCCACCCCGGCGTCGACATCCGCATCCGCGACACCGATCTGACCGACCCGACCTGCGGGCTGCGCGCCGGACTCGTCGACGTCGCGCTGACCAGGGCGCCCTTCGACGAGACCGCCCTGACGGTGCGTGCGCTGCGGGCCGATCCGGTCGGCGTGGTGCTGCGCGCCGACGATCCGCTGGCCCGCCGCGACCGGCTGCGGCTGGCCGAGCTGAGCGACCGCCGCTGGTTCCAGTTCCCGCCGGGCACCGACCCCGTCTGGCAGTCGTACTGGAACGGCGGCACGCCGCGCGAGGGCCCGGTGGTGCGCGCCGTCCAGGAGTGCCTGCAGGCCGTGCTGTGGAACGCCACGGTCGGCTTGGCCCCGCTCGGACACGACCTGCCAGCGGAGTTGGCCGTCGTACCGCTGGTCGACATGGCGCCGAGCCGAGTGGTGGCGGTGTGGAACGAGGGCGACACCAACCCGTTGGTCCGGTCGTTCGTCGATATCGCGACGGCCGCGTACCGCCACTGAGCGGTCCGGCCCGAAACGCGAAGGAGCTCCTTCCCAGGGCGGGGGAGGAGCTCCGCGGACGGCTTCTTACTTCGGATCAGGCGCGGAACGGCCCCGGAGCCAGCCCCAACGGCGGCGCGCAGTGGTCTTGGGAGGCTCGGGTGCAGAGCGGGCGGCCCCAGCGGTGACCTCGACGACGGCCAGCGCGTCGGCGCTCCCGTCGAGCTTCTCGCCGCGTCTGTCACCGGCCCAGACGACCGCGCGGAATCCGTCCGGTGCGATGCCTGTCCGGTTCTCTTCGAGGAACTTCTCCAGGAGCATCTCGCCCAGGTCGGAAGGCTCACCAGGCCATGCGATCACGTTCACACGGTCATCGTTCGTGGCCCACACGACGGAGTCGTCGGGCCAGATCTGCTTGCGCTGCACTGCACAGGTATAGACCGGCATGGGTCCGAACCTACCTCACCGTTCCGGGAGTTCGGTAGGGAGCAGGCCCGTGTTCACCTTCTCGACGGCTGTACGGGCGGCTGTGCGGACGGCGGCGAGATCCTGGTGGGAGGCCAGGCCGAGGTGGTAGAAGCGCAGCTCGGTCGCGCCGGCCGCAGCCAGGTCCGCGCACCAGGCGGGGAGGTCGGCGAGATCGCCGCCGAGGCCGGCGACCGCGCTCACGGTGGCTGCGAGGCGTCGGCCCGGAGCGGCGTACGCGCGGACGGCGGCCAGGGCGGCCTCCGCGCGGGTGGGGGCGAGCACGACGGGTACGGCGCCGCGGGCGTCCTTGGGGGCCAGGCCCGGGGACGGGCCGAAGCCGAGCGGGTCCGGCTGGGCGTGCAGGAGGACGGGGAGGTCCGGGCGTTCCGTCGCCACCGCTGCCAGCACGGACCGCCGCAGCTCGGCGGCGGTGCGCACCCGCATCCGGGCGACGGCCGCGGCCGACTCGGGGTCGAGCGCCGTGTCCTGCGTCGTGCCGGCGAAGACCGGGTCGAGCGCGTCCCGGACCTTCGCGCGTAGCGCCCACGGCTCGGCGCCCTCCGCCGCGTAGCCGTCCCGGCAGTGCGGGCAGAAGCAGAGCGAGAACAGCAGCCGCGCCGCCGGCGGCAGGGACACCCCCGCGACCTTGTCGTGTGCGTGCAGGTGGTCGAAGCCGTACCAGCCGCAGGACTCCAACTCCACTCCGGACAGGCCCGGTTGGGCGGCGGTCTCGGCGGCCAGCGTGGCGCAGTAGAGCCGCACGGCGGGGGAGGCGATGCACAGCGCCCACGGGTAGCGGTCGCCGTAGGCGTTGAGGACGGCCGCGTCGGGGTGGCGCACGCCGAGGCGCTGCCCGTGTGCGAGGACCGTCCAGGCGTACACCTCCACCCCGGCCTCGGCCAGCGACTCCGTGGCCCGGCCGAAGGAGCGCGGCGACCACGGCGCCTCGACCGGGCGCAGCCGTCCGGGGCCGGACCAGCGGTCCTGGTCGGGCCGGTAGTAGACGGCCGAGTGCTCGGCGGTGACGACCTTGTGGCGCGGGTGGCGGGGCGTCAGCGCACGCACGCTGTGGTAGGCGGCGGCGACGGCGGCCCGCCGGATGCCGAGCCCGGCGAGGCGTGCGCCGCAGGCCGGGTCGCCGTCCACGTCCCAGGGGTAGAGGTACGCGCCGAAGGCCGGCGTCACGCCAGCGCCTCCCGCGTGCGGTCGACGAGGTCCAGCAGCGCCCGCACGTGCTCCGGCGCCGGCTCGGTCAGCGGCGCGCGCACGCCCCCGACCGGGTGGCCCACGGCCCGCGTCGCCGCCTTGACCAGGGAGACCGCGTAGCCGGGCCGCAGGGTGCGCAGTTCGACGTAGGGCCGCAGGAAGAGCTCGATCAGCACCGTCAGCGTGCCCCGGTCGTCCTCGGCGAAGGCGCGGTGGAAGGCGAGCGCGATGTCCGGGGCGAAGCAGAAGACGGCGGACGAGTAGAGCGGCACGCCGATGGCGCGGTAGGCGAGCTGGGTCATCTCGGCGGTCGGCATGCCGTTGAAGAACAGGAAGTCCGGGTGTCCGGCGGCGCGGACGGCGCTGACGGTGCGCAGCATCCGGTCGAGGTCGCCGAGGCCGTCCTTGAAGCCGATCACGCCGGGCAGCGCGGCGAGGCGGGCCACGGTGCCGGGCTCGTAGGCCGTCCGGTCGCGCTGGTAGAGGATCAGGTCGAGCGGGGTGGCGTCGGCGAGTGCGGTGATGTGGCGGACGAGGCCGTCCTGGCCGCCCTCGGGGCCGTACGGGGGCAGGACGAGCAGGGCGTCGGCGCCCGCGTCCTGCGCCGCGCGGGCGTAGGCGAGGGCGAGTGCGGTGCCGTAGCCGGTGCCGGCGACGACGGGCACGCGTCCGCCGGCCGCGTCGACGGCGACGGAGACGCAGCGTTCGTACTCGGCGGGGGCGAGGGCGGGGAACTCCCCGGTGCCGCAGGCGGCGAACACCGCGGCGGGGCCGTCGTCGAGGCGCCCGTCGAGGTGGGCGCGGTGGGCGCCGGGGTCGAAGGAGCCGTCGGGGGCGAAGGCGGTGACGGGGAAGAAGAGGAGCCCGTCGAGCGGGAGCAGGCCGGTGCGTGCGGGCACGGGGTGGGTCCCTTCGTGGAGAGCGTCCAGCGGTGGGAACACCGAGGAGCGTAGGAGGGCCCGCGCGCGGCGGTCAAGGGATCGGCGTTCTCATATCTGAATGACAGTCATTCTTGTGAACTGCCTTCAGCCTTTGTGAGCATGGGGTGCACCCGTCCCCGGTCCAGGGAGTCACCGTGTCCCGCATCCTCGTCACCGGCGCGGCAGGCGCCGTCGGCAGCCTCATCCGCCCCCGGCTCGCCCGCCCCGGCCGCACCCTCCGGCTGCTCGACCTCGTGCCGCTCGACCCCGGCGAGGGCGAGGAGGCCGTCCAGGCCTCCGTCACCGACGCCGACGCGATGCGCGCCGCCTGCGAAGGCGTCGACGCCGTGATCCACCTCGGCGGGATCTCCCTCGAAGCGCCCTGGGAACGGATCCTCGACGTCAACATCCACGGCACCTACACCGTCTTCGAGGCCGCCCGCCGCGCCGGCGTGCCCCGCGTCGTCTTCGCCTCCTCCAACCATGTCGTCGGCTACCGCACGCCCGCCGAGTACCCGCTCACCGCCGACACCCCGCCACTGCCCGACACCTACTACGGCGTCTCCAAGGCGACCGGCGAGGCCCTCGGCGCGCTCTACCACCACCGCTACGGCCTCGACGTCATCTGCGTCCGCATCATGACCTGCTTCGCCGAACCGCCGAACCCCCGCGCCCTCTCCACCTGGCTCTCCCCGGACGACTGTGCCCGCCTGCTGGAGGCCTGCCTGGCCGTCGAGAAGCCCGGCTACCGCATCGTCTACGGCGTCTCGCCGAACACGCGCGGCGGCTGGGTCTCCCTCGACGAGGCCCGCGCGCTCGGCTACGCCCCGGCCGACGACGCCGAGGTCCACGCCGACACCGTCCACGCCGCGCACGGGCGGCCCGCCCACGACGACCCCGTCTTCGCCTACTTGGGCGGGCCCTTCACCTTCCCCGACCTCGACGCCGACCGCTTGTAAGGACCTGCGGCCCCTCGGGGACGAGCAGGATTCAGGCGGGGTTCAGGTGCGCAGGATTCAGGCGGGGTTCAGGCGCGCAGGCCGAGTTCGATCTGCTCCAGGGTGCGGCCCTTCGTCTCCGGCACGAGACGGAGGGTCAGCACCAGCAGGACCGCGTTGACGCCGGCGAACACGTACATCGAGCCGCCGACCCCGAGGTGGTGGCGGTCGGACATGACCGGGTAGCCGGCGGTGACCACGCCGGTCGCCGCCCACAGCACCACCGCCGCGACGCCCGTCCCGGCGCCGCGCGCCTTGAGGGGGAACACCTCCGCCATCATGACCCACACCACCGCGCCCCAGCCCAGCTCGTACCCGGCCAGGTAGAGGACGAGCAGCACGACGGTCAGCGTGCCGAGGGCGGCCTTGTCGTGGACGTGCGTGACGACCCAGCCGGTCAGGCCCAGCGTCACCACCATCACGGCGCTGCCGATCAGCAACAGCGGCTTGCGGCCCCAGCGGTCCACGACGAACACCACCCACGCGGTGAAGGCGAGCTTGGTGATGCCGAGGATGATCGCCGAGAGGAGTGCGGTGTCGGTGGTGAGCCCGAGCGAGACGAGCATCGTCGGGAAGTACGCGTTGATCGCGTTGACGCCGCCGAACTGCTGCCCGACCGCGAGCAGCAGGGCCACCAGCAGCATCGGCCGCACCCAGGGGGCCCACAACTCCCGTACACGGTAGGCGGTCTGCGCGGCATCGAGCCGGATCACCGCGCGGATCGAGGCGAGTTCGGCCTCGATCTCCCCGGCCGGGTGGGTGGCCGCGAGGACGGCCCTGGCCTCGTCCTCCCGGCCGAGGTTGACCAGCCAGCGCGGCGTCTCCGGCAGGAACGCGAGCCCGGCGACGAGGATCACGGCGGGCACCAGCGCGCCCGCGAACATCCAGCGCCACAGGTGGTGCGGCTGGAGCCAGTAGTCGACGAGGAACGCGATCAGGATGCCGCCGACGATGAAGATCTGGTTGAGCGAGCCCATCGCGCCCCGGATCCGCGCCGGCGCGAGCTCGGACAGGTACGTCGGCACGGTGGCCGAGGAGAGCCCGACCCCGAGGCCGAGCACCGTCCGGAAGCCCACCAGCGCACCGAAGTCCGGCGCGAGCGCGCACGCGAGCGTGCCGACGATCACCACGCCGCCGGCCGCCATGATGGTGCGGCGGCGGCCGATCCGCCCGTTGAGCCGCGCGGCCAGGCCCGCGCCGAGCATCGCGCCCGCGGACAGCGAGGCCGTCAGGACGCCCTGCTCGAAGCCGGACAGCTGCCAGGACTTGGCGACCACGACGAGGATGCCCGCGATCACGCCGAGGTCGTAGCCGAAGAGGACGCCGCCGAGTGCGCCGAAGGAGTACAGGAGGACGGGCTTGATCCTGCGGGGAGTGGGGCCGGGCCGGCTCATGGGGGATCGCCTCGTCTCGGGGGTGGCGCGCGGGTGATGGGTGCCGTGCGAGGGAGGTGCCGTGCGAGGGAGGTGCGGTACGGGGAGTGAAGCGGTCGGCGGGGTGGTGGTCAAGACCTCTCGTCCAGATCCGCGAATCCGGAGAGAAGCCGAATGCGGAGTTGTAGGCGGGTATTTGGCGATTGGCCCGTTCAAAGAGCTGAACTGTGAACGGGATTCGGAACGCCGAGGAACACAACGACGGCCCCCGCCCGGTGAGGGCAGGGGCCATCGGAGCGCCGGGGGACGATCGTGTCCTGGAGCGCGTCAGAGGTCGGCGCGGCCGCTGAGGGACTTGACGAACTGGTAGGCGTCGATGGTGCCCCAGCCGGTGGCGAGGTTGTAGCCGGGGCCGGCCGAGTAGCCGGTGACCCCGTGGGCGGAGTTGTCGCCGCTGGTCACGTCCAGGATCCCGTGCGGGTGGTCGGCGTCCTGGCCCTGCGCGAGCGGGTAGAGGCGCGGGCCGAGGGCGCCGAGGCGGGTGCCTGCTGCCTGGTCGGCCAGCGCGGTGACGCCGGCCAGCATCGGGGTGGCCTGGCTGGTGCCGCCGATGACCTCCCAGCCGGTGTGTGCCGGGTCGTAGCTGCTGTAGATCCAGGCGCCACCCTGCGGGGAGGCGCTCATGCTGAGGTCGGGGATGCCCCGGTTGGCACCGGTGGTGGCCGCCACACCGGCCTGGTAGTCGGGACGGGCGAACACCCGGGATATCCCACCGCCGGTGGCGCCGCCGTTTCCGTCGTTCCAGACTTCGTCGGGCGAGAGTCGGGTACCGCTGTCGTCCAGATACATCCTGGTGCCGCCGACGGCGGTGACCAGCGGGTCGGAGGCCGGCCAGCCCACCTCGCGCTGCTGGTAGTAGGTCTTGCCGTCGAGCATCTTGTCGGTGGCGCCGTTGTCGCCGCTCGCGGCCAGCACGGTGGTGTTCTGCGCGGCGGCGGCCTGCAGGCCGTAGCGCAGGTTCTGCAGCAAGTGGTAGTCGCCCGCCCGGCCGGCCTCCTCGGCGAAAGTGTCCTCGGTGGCGCCCAGGCTGAAGCTGATCACGTCACCGCGGCCCTTGGCGGCCAGGTCCTTGATCGCGTCCATCATCTCGGGGAATCCGGAGGTGCCCTCGTTCTCGGAGGTGCCGGTCTCGACCAGCAGGATGTGCGCGCCGGGCGCCACGGCATGGGCGTACTCGACGTCCAAGGTGGTCTCGCCGGCCCAGGCGGTGTGCTCCTTGTTGGTCGGATCGAAGGCCGGCACGTTGCCCCACTTGACCACCTCGACCTGGGTGTCGGGCAGCCCGTACTGGCGGTCGAAGGCCTCCAGGTCGTGCTGGACCGTCGGCGAGCCGAAGGAGTCGACGATGACGATCGTGCGGCCGGTGCCGTCGATGCCCGCGTCGTACAGCGGCTGCAGGTTGTAGGCGGTGCGGTAGTGCAGCGGGCCGTAGCAGTCCGTGCCCGACTGGGCCTGGCAGTCGGCGGTGGAGCTCGGCGCCGTCGCGTCGACCCGGTGCAGGTGCCCGGCACTCGCAGGTATGGGGCGGGCGTGCGCGGTGGGGTGGTGTGCGGCCGTGGCGTTCGGCTGGGCGGAGGGCAGCAGCGTGGTGACCGTGGCGACGGCGGCGGCGCCGAGGGCGGTCAGGGCGGTGCGCTTGGAGGAGGGCATGGGTCATCCCCAGTGGAGGTGTCGGGATTCCGCGCGGTGCAGTGGATGCCGGGTGCGCGGCGCCCGGGCCGGCGGAGGGGTCTGCGGGCCACGGGCGTCGGTCAATGTGATCGCCAGACTGGCAACTTCCGCACCACTGTGAACACCCGTCGATCGGCGGGTGACGAAGCAGCCGGTCGGCGGCTCTCGGTGGTGCCGGGCCGGCGGCTAGGTGTGCCGCCCGTTTCGGCTTGGCGCGTCAGACCATGTCGGTGGCACGGGGCAAGGCCAAGGACGCCGTGCTCGACCAGGACGGCACCCGGCACCTGCGCTACGAACGCACCTACGCCGGCCTGCCGGGTGATCGGCGGCGACCTGGTCGTCCACCAGAAGTCCGACGGCGGCGTGACGTCGGTGAACAGGGCGGTCGCGGCCACCTGGACCGCGGTCAACGTCAACTGACCCGGGCCTGAACCGGGTCGGATCCGAGTTGGGCGGGTCCGACCCGGTTCAGGCCCGACGTGCCTGGCCGCGTGTGGGTGTACGCCGGCCGGGTACGGCGGCGGGGGCGACGGTGCGTTTCGTCAGAACCATTGACTGAATTTTAAGTCAGTCCCTAGGGTGGCGCCGCCCCCCGTGATCACGGAATGCCGGGGTAGTCGACGTGGGCCGCGGACGGCCCCGCACACAGAAGGCCATCACATGGGGAAAATCGCCTCGAACGCCGAGGGCCACGCACGTCCCGCAGGCATCGAACAGCACTCGATCGACTGGGTGCCCCTGGACGAGCGGCACGGCGAACCGTCGAGCATGGGCGCCATCTGGTTCGTGGGCAGCCTCAACCTCACCGGTCTGGCGACCGGAGTCGTCACGCTCTCGATGGGCGCCTCACTCGTCTGGACGGTGATCGCCACCGTGCTGGGCTCGCTCTTCGGTACGTTCTTCATGGCGTTCCACGCGGCCCAGGGACCCCAGTTGGGACTGCCCCAACTCGTGCAGTCGCGGCCGCAGTTCGGCTACCTCGGGGCCGCGCTCACGGTGTGGGTGTTCGCCCTGGTCAACTACGTGGCGTTCAACACCTCGGACGCCCTGCTGTCCGGTCAGGCCATGAACACGCTCTTCGGGATCCCCAACGTGGTCGGCTATCTGATCGCCGCGATGGTCGCGGCCGTGATCGCCCTGTTCGGCTACGACTGGATCCACCGCTTGAACAGGTGGCTGACCTGGCCGTTCGTCGTGGTCACCGTGGCGGTCACGGCGGCGGCGCTGTTCGGAGGAGGTCTGCCGGCCGGCATCTGGCACCCGGGCCCGTTCGAACTCGCCCCGTTCATGCTGGTGTTCGTCTTCGTCGCCGGCTTCCAGCTGGGCTGGGCGCCGTACGTCTCGGACTACTCGCGCTACCTGAGACCCGACGTGTCCGTCCGCAGCACCTTCTGGTGGACCTATCTGCCCAGCGCCGTCTCCGGGGTGTGGGTGTTCGTCCTCGGCGCCGTGGTCTCGGCCGCCGCCCCCGCGGACACGGACCCGGTGACCGCGCTGAAGCTCGCGGCCGACCGGCTGTTCGACGGGTTCGGCACGATCGCGGTCGTGGTGCTGCTGGTCGGGCTGCTCTCCATCATGGCGATCAACCAGTACGGCGGCAGCCTCACCATGATCTCGATCGTCGATTCGTTCCGTCCGGTCCGGCCGACGCGGGCCATCCGGGTGGCGACGATCGGGATCATGCTGGTGGCCGTCGGCGCGGTCTCCACCCTCGTCGGGATCGACCGCTTCAACTGGTTCTTCGCGAACGTGGTGGTCGTGCTGACGTACCTGTTCATCCCCTGGACGGCCATCAACCTGGTCGACTTCTTCTTCGTCCGGCGCGGCCAGTACGTCGTGCGGGAGATCTTCAACCCGCAAGGCATATACGGCCGCTGGGGCTGGCGCGGAAACCTCGCCTACGTGATCGGCCTGGCCTGCATGGCCCCGTTCATGGTGATCACCGGCCTCTACGTCGGGCCTGTCGCGAAGTTCCTCGACGGTGTCGACTACTCGCTCCTGGTCGGCCTGCCGGTGGCCGGCGCTCTCTACTGGACCTTCGCACGGAGCCTCGACCTGGCGACCGAGCGCCGGATGGTCCGGGAGGAGGGGCTGCTGACGGAACTCCACTGAGCGGACCCCCGGCACGTACGGCACGTACAGCACGTCCGAGAAAGGAACGGGCACCCCCTACGGCAACGGCGTCCAGGACGGCCAGTCGTCAGACCAGTGGGGGTGCCGTCGATTCGCGGAGGATCACGCGGCCCTCCACCCGGATCCGGGACGGCTCGGCGGGGCTGTCTCCGTTGAGCCGGGACAGGAGCACCTGCGCGGTGATCATGCCGATCTCGTGCAGGGGGTGGGCGAACGCGGTGACGGGCGGCCGGCAGACCTCGAACCAGTCGGCGTTGCCGAACGCGACGAAGGACAGCCGGCCGGGGACGTCCAGGCCGAGGGCGTCGGCCTCGCGCAGTGCGCCCAGCGCGAGATCGCTGCTGGAAGCGAACACCGCGGTCGGCTCGGGCCGCAATTCCATCAGGCGCCGCAACGCCTCGGCGCCCCACGCCGCCGTGTGCTCGCGCGCCATGACGTACTGCTCGGGAAGCCCGCCCTCGCCCAGGGCGGCGCGGGCGCCGGCGACGCGTTCGCGGGCATTGCTGAACCCGGGGTCGCCGGCGATGACCGCGATGCGTTCATGTCCGAGCGACCGCAGGTGGTCCATCAGGGCTGCCGAGCCGTCGGCCTCGGCGCATTGGATGCTGCCCCGCCTCGGCCGGGGACTTGAAGAACGACGATGGCCCCCACCCGGTGAGGGCAGGGGCCATCGGAGCGGCGGAGGGTGGTACTAGACCGGGCTGCCGGGCTTGCCGGAGTCCTTGGACTTCACCTGGCCCGACCACGGGGTGAGGGAGGAGTAGACGCACAGCGCCTCGCGGTCGTCGAACAGCCACCAGCGGCCCTGGCTCGGGTAGAAGTACCCGATCATTCCGTCCTCGGGGAGGTCGGCGGAGCTCGCCCGGTCCTGGCACATCCGGCGCGCGCTCGCCTCGACGCTCGCGACGCCGGGGTAGGAGCCGTTGCCGGGGAGCGTCACCGAGGCGAAGACCTCCAGTCGGTGCGGCTGGGCGCACGGGACGACCTGGTAGTGGTCCGACCCGCTCCGGTACGTGTGGATGTCGCCGACGGCGCAGTCACCCGCCTGCAGGTACCAGGAGCCGGCCCGCCCCGCGACGACCGGGTGGCCGTCGGCGCCGCGCGTCGGGCCCGACGTCAGGTCGTGGTACGCGAAGGCCATGATGCCGCCGAGCATGGCGACGAAGAGGGTCCAGGTGACGGAGAACATCAGGCCGACGGCGGCGAAGCCGAAGCCGCCCTGCCGGCGGCGGAAGATCCGGCCGAACGAGCCGAGGGCGAGGCCCATCGACACCAGCGACAGCGGCGGGAGGAACCCGATGAGCCCGAGCACGAAGGAGGCGACGGCCATCCCGCTGACCTTGGCCTTCGGCTGCGGGACGAAGGGCGGCGGTACGGGGGCGCCGGGCGCGCCGGGCACGTACGGCGGCCAGGCCTGCTGCCCGGGGACCGGTCCGAACTGCCGTCCGGCGGCGAGGCCGGCGCCGGCCGGGCCGGTCGCGTACGGGTTGGTGGCGTAGGGGTTGGCGTTGACGTCCGGAGCGGCAGCCGAGCCGGTCGCGTACGGGTTGGCGTTGACGTCCGGAGCGGCGGGCTGCGCGGGCACTGCGGCGGCGGGCCGGGCGTCCGCAGGCTCCCGCTCGGCGCTCGGCTTCGGTTCGACGTCGGGGGCCGGTTGGGCGGCCGACGGACCGGTGGCGGGTTCGGCGGACGGGTCGTCAATGGGCCGTGACACGGTGGCTGCTTTCCCCGGGGCGGTTCGGTGGGCGAAGGGCCCGCTCCCGGCGGGCCGCCCGGCGAATATAGCCGATGATCAGACTGCCGCTCACCCGAGATCCTCGGTGGGCGAAGGACCGGCCGAGGGACCGGGCCCCCGAAGGCGTCGTCAGCCCTCGAAGTCGTAGCACTCCCAAGGCACGACGAACGTGCCCGGTGCCACGAAGGCCTCGGGGATCCCGACCAGCCGGAGAAACGATTCTCCGCTGTCGTCCTCCGGCCCGTGCTCCACCTCGACGGCAGGGACGCCGAGGAACCCGCGCTCGAAGTGCAGCTCCGCGCGCACCGGCCGGGCCGGAGGCCGTCCGGTCAGGACGCCGAACACGCCCACGCCGTCCGCGTCCGCGTCCACCACCTCGCGGACCTCGAACCGCCAGTGGTCGGCGGCCAGCGCCAGGAGCCGACGGCCGTCGTCGCGGTGGAGCACCAGGACGTCCCGCCGGGCCCGGACCAGGTCGGCGATGACACAGCACGCCTGGAGGCCGGGCAGGCCCGGGGCGCCGACCCGGCCGAAGTCGGGGTCGGGGAAACGATTCAGCAGCGTCTGGAGCAGGTCCAGCGCGGCTGAGGCGGCCCGCCGGTGGCCGTGTTCGACGACGTCCAGCAGGATCGGCACCGCGAGCTCGGCGGCCGGGTACACCGTGCCCTCGAAGTCGTCGGTGATGGCGCTGTCCAGCAGCCTGGTCATCCCGCGCGAGGCCTGGTTGAGCGTGGTCGCGGCGGCCAGGGCCCGCAGGTTCACCGCCGTGTCGGCGGTGTAGGGGTCCCGGCGGTGCGGGTGCGCCTCCCAGTCGACGGCGTCGATCGCTTCGAAGATCGCTTCCAGGTCCACGCGCGGCATCCTGCCAGACGCCCGGGCCGCCCCCGTACGGGTTTTCAGCGCGAGTGCGACGCCAGGCTCAGCAACAGGTGCGCCGACTCCGGGTGCTGGAAGTCCGAGTGGGCGCCCGCCGGTGCCAGCCGGGTGGCCGGGCCGCCCCGGTACACCGCGCTCGCGTCGACGTTCACGATCGGGTGGTCCAGCACGTCGTGCGGGTACGGCGAACCGGCCGGGCGCAGGAGCGTGGAGAACTGGTGCACCGGCGCCACGCCCGTGCCGGAGTGGCCGATGCCCGGCCGCCCCTCGGCCCGCAGGTGCCAGAAGCCGGTGGCGCGGTCCCAGCGGGAGTGGGTGAGCACGAGCGGCCCACGCAGCGGCGCGGCGTGGGCCGGCCTGCGGTCGGACTCGGGGAACAGCCGCGGGAACAGCCGGGAGAAGGCGTCGCGGGGCGCGGCCATCTGGAAGACCAGCGCGCTGTCCACGGTGAACGGCCGCGCCGGATCGCCCGGCCGGCTCCAGCTCAGGACCCGGGGCCCGGCGGGCCGCTCGGCCGCGTGCTGGACGGCCTCGCACAGGAACCGCCCGCCGAAGGAGTGCCCGACCAGGTGCAGGTACTGGCCGTTGCGGTTGGCCAGCACGGCGGGGTCGGCCGGGTGGCCGCGGTCGGCGTCGAGGTAGCCGAGCAGGTGGCCGAGCACGTACCCGGCCTGGCCGCGGCCGGGCGCGCTCATCGCGTGCGCCCGTTCACGGACGCGGCGGTACCCGCCGAGCGAGGGCAGGCTCGACGACGGCCAGCGCACCACGACGCACCACGGCCGGTACCCGCGCTCCAGGCCCGGGTACGCGCCCGGGCGGCCCCGGTGCAGGTCGGCGGCGCGCGAGAGCAGCGCCGTGGCCGCGCGGTCCGCCGCGGCGGGACTGGTCTGCCAGCCGTGGACGTACACGTAGATGTCGGTGGCCCGCTCCGGCACGCGCACGTGCCGGGCGAGGTGCTCGGCGACGCGCGCCTCGGGCACCGGGGTCCGGGTGCCGGGGACGAGCAGCCGACCGTCCTCGTCGAGGTCCACGGTGACGGGCCGGACGGACGGCGGGGGCGGGCGGCGGGTCACGGCGTGAGCTCCAGGATGCTGTCGATGCCGCAGTGCAGGGAGTAGGTGAGCGCGAGCGGGTTGCCGTGCTCGCGGGCGAAGCGCCTGACGAGGGTCTGGGTGATCTCGCCCGCCGTCAGCCCGCCGGTCAGGTAGAGGTCGAGGAAGGCGAACGCGTACTCGGCGGCGAACACCTGCGGGATCTCGATCTGCGGCCCGAGCACGCCCTCCGCCCCGAGGTCGACCAACGCCCGCCCCAGGTGTTCGAGTTCGCCTTCCGCGGACTGCCCGGTGTGGCAGGCGTTCAGGAGGACGAAGGGCCGGAACATCGCCTCCGGCGCGTCCAGGTGCCGGCGCCGGTGGCGGCGCACGAGGTCGGCGTCGATGTGCCGGTCGTCGGAGAGGCGGACGGCGAGCTGCTTGAAGGCGGAGCCGTCGGCGACGAACTGGCCGTGGCACCAGAAGTACATGACGTCCTCGTCCAGCACCGCGCGCGACAGGGCGTCGAGCAGGCCGCGGGACTCGGTGCGGACGGTGAGGTGCGAGCGGTCCTCCAGCAGCTTGCGGACCTCGGGGGCGCGGCCGATGGATTCCAGGGTGTCGTCGGTGTTGAGGCTGGTGACCGGCCGGGGCCGGGCCGGGTGGGGCGGCTGGATCGGCGGGTAGGCGGCGCCGGTCTGCTCGATCTGGTGCCGGTGGCCGAGGAAGTCCGCCCACGGGTCCGGGCGGCCGTCGGGGCCCGGTCCGCCGTCGACGGCGAGCATCGGCCACGGCAGGTGCAGGTCGGAGTCGAAGCTGATCCGGAGCGGGCCGTGCTCGGTGAGCGTCCGGTTGAGGTACTCCCGGAAGACGGTCAGCTCCCGGCCGGGCCCGTCGAGCATCGTCTCCAGGAAGTACCGTCCCTCCTCGGCGAGTTCGGCCGCCCGGCCCTCGGCGACGGGGCGCAGGTGGGACACGTCGACGGCGGAGGCGAACGGGTAGTCGTCGGGCATCCCGAAGTCGTCGACCGTCGCGTAGCGGACCAGCTGGTCGCGCCAGGTCGTGCGCAGCCGGGCCGCCCTGGCGAGGAGCTTCGTGCCCGTGACGGCGAGCTCCGCGCGGTGCGGGCGGGTGCGCGGGGTGCGCTCGCCGGGCCGGAACGCGTGGATGTCCAGGGTGTCGTCGCGCCGGCGGCGCAGCGAGACGATGAGGTCGAGCGGGAGCGGGTCCTCGGCGTCCTCGGGGTTCCTGGCGTCCCTGGCGTCCTCGGCTTCTCGCGGACTGCGCTGGCGGGGGAGCCGGGTGAAGTTCGCGGAGGGGTTCTGCCGGATCTCGACGAGGAGCTCCTGGGGCACGTGCGTCACTCCTGCGTGGACTGGGGATCGGGGAGGCTGCGGACGGGACCGGGCAGCGGCACGTCCACGACGGCGGTGAGGTCCTGGAGGGCGGCGCCGTGGCCCGCGTCGTACACGGTGATCCGCACCCGGTGCCGCCCCGGCACGGCGGGCGTCAGCGCCAGTACGGCCGGTTCGCGGCCGGGCGCGTAGGCGGCGACCGGCGGTTCGAGCGCGGCGTCCGAGGCGACGGCGGCGACGAGCCGCAGGTCCGGCAGCTCGCGGGGGTCGGCGCCGGGCGCGTCCGGCTCCAGCCGCAGTTCGAGCCGCACGGTGGTGCCGGGCGCGGGCTCGTCGAGCAGCGTGAGCCGGGGGCGCCAGGCGCTGCGGGACACCGTCACGGCCGTCCGCCGGGCCCGTCGTGCGGGGAGCGGCAGGTCGGGCACGGCGGTGAGGGCGGGAGGCTCCGCCGAACCGTGCAGCCTCGCCCGGGTCTCGACGGCCAGCGGGTGTTCGGGGCCCATGACGGCCTCCCGCCCGGCCCGGACGGCGTCGAGCAGCTCCTGCGCGGCCTCCGGCCGGCCCGCCCCGGCGAGGGCTCGGGCGAGGCCGACGGCGAGGGTGGGGTAGTGGCCGACCACGCGGGGCCGCTCGGCCCCGACGGACAGGGCCCGCTCGTCGAGCCGCCGGTGCCCGTCGGTCAGCAGGGTGACGGCGCTCCGGCTGTCGGGCGGCAGGAGGTCCGCGACGACGCCCGCGTAGACGCGGACGGCCCCGGCGTGGTCCCCGGCGCGGAGACGGGCGTACGCGAGGCTCTGGCGGATGCTCAGGGTGCCCGGGTGGCGGGGGCCGTGCGCCTCGGTGGCTTCCTCGGCGAGTTCCTCCAGGAGGACGACGGCGCGCAGCGGGCGGGGGCCGTTGGCGAGGACGAGGCCCTGGATCTCGCGGGCCAGGAGGGCGCGGGGGTCGGTCGGGTCCAGGGTCTCGCGCGTGCGGGCGACGAGCTCCGCCGCCAGGAGCGTGGCGGCCTCCTGGTCGCCGGTCGCCCGGTGCGCGAGCGCGAGGTTGCCCTCCGTCGCGAGGACCATCGGATGGGCGGCGCCGAGGTGCCGGGCCGCGTCGGCGGCCAGGGCGGTGTAGTCGGCCACGGCGGCTTCAGCGCTACCGGCGAAACCGGCGAAACCGGCGTAACCGGCCAGGAGCCGGGCGTCGGCGAGGTCGCGGCGCGTCATCAGCACCTGGAGGCTGCCCTCGCCGAGGGCCAGGGTCGCCGCGTCGAGGACGTCCTCGTAGCAGGCGACGGCTTCGGCGTAGCGCCCGGCGTCGCAGTGGTTGAGCGCGATGCTGTCCCAGGCGTCGAGCGTGAGGGGGTGCCCGGCGCCGAGGGCGCGGACGCGGCCGGACCTGACGTGCTCGAAGACGGCGGCGGCGCGGTCGTGCTGCCAGGCGCGGCGGAGTCCGTGGCCGAGCGACTCGGTGGCGGCGAGGGCGTCCGGGTGGTCGGGGCCGAGGACGCGGGCGTGCGCGGCGACGACGGCCTCGCGTTCGGCGATCGCCGCCCGCTTGCGGCCGGCCAGGTTGAGGGCCTGGGCGAGGCCGCGGCGCTCGTCGAGGGTGTCGGGGTGGTCGGGGCCCTGGATCCGGGTCCGGTCGGCGACCAGCGCCTCGTACAGCTCGACGGCCCGGTCGGCCTCGCCGAGTTCGCGCCGGGTCCGGGCGATCGCGCGGCGCAGGTCGAGGGTGGCGGGGTGCTCGGGGCCCTGGATCCGCAGCCGATCGGCGAGCAGCGCTTCCCGGTCGTCCAGGGCCTGACGGATCATCCCCGCCTCGTGGCGGGCGAAGGCGAGGTTGGCGCGCTCGGTCAGCGTGGCCGGGTGGTCCGGGCCTTGGACGCGGATGCGGTCCTGGAGCAGCTCCTCGATGAGCCTGGCGGCGAGGTGCCGGTCGCCCGCTGCCTGGTGCGTCGAGGCGAGCAGGTACCGGGTACCGAGCGTGCTCGCGTGGTCCGGCCCGTCGAGGCGCAGCCGGTCGGCGAGCAGGGCCTCGCACAGCTCCGTCGCCCGCCCGAAGTCGTTCGTCACCCGGTATTCGACCGCGAGCCACCACCGGTCGCCGAGCGCCCCCGGGTGGTCGGCACCGAGGACGCGGGCCCGGTCGGACGCCAGCGACTCGAAGAGGGCGATCGCGCGCCGGTGGTCGCCGGCCTCCTGGACGAACCAGGCCAGGGTGAACCGGGCGCCGAAGGTGTCCGGGTGGTCCGGGCCCACGAGCCGGGTCCGGGCCGCGACGAGCTCCTCCGCGATGTCCCGGGCACGGCGGTGGCTCCGTGCGGCGGAGCAGGCCCAGGCCAGGCCGGAGCGGGCCTGGAGCGTTTCATGGTGGTCGGGGCCGTGGATCCGGGCGTTGTCGGTGACGAGGACGTCGAAGAGTTCGAGGGCGCGGGCGTGGTCGTCGGCGAGGCGGTGCGCCGTGGCCTGCCACCAGCGATTGGTGAGCGTTTCGTGGTGGTCGGGGCCGTGGATCCGGGTGCTGTCGGCGACCAGGGCCTCGAAGAGTTCGAGCGAGCGGGCGTGGTCGACGGCCACCTGGTGTGCGTGGGCCTGCCACCAGCGGATGCCGAGCGTGGTGGGGTGGTCGGCGCCGAGGACGCGGGTGCCGATGGTGACCAGCGTCGGGTAGAGGGCGAGCGCGCGGTGGTGCTCGCTCGTGACCGTCAGGCAGCGGGCGAGGGCCAGGAGGTCGCCCAGGGTGGCGGGGTGCTGCGGGCCCTCGACGCGCGCCCGGTCGGCGGCCAGCTCCTCGTACAGCCTGACGGCCGTGCGGGGGTCGTCGGTGTCCCGGTGTGTCGCGGCGAGCCAGTGCCGGGCGTCCAGGGTGTCGGGGTGGTCGGGGCCCAGCACGCGGGTGCGGTCGGCCACCAGCCCGGTGTAGACCGCCAGAGCGCTGCGGTGGTCACCCACGCGCTGGTGTGCGGTGGCCAGCCAGTAGAGGCTGTCGAGGGTGTCGGGGTGGTCCGGCCCCTGGATGCGGGCCGCGTCGGCCGCGAGCGCCGTGAGCAACGCGAGCGCGTGACGGTGGTCCCCCGCCTCCCCGTGGGCCAGCGCCTGCCAGCGGCGGGCACCGAGGGTGTCGGGGTGGTCCGCCCCCTGGACCCGGGTGCGGTCCTCGACCAGAGCGTCGCACAGGTCGGCCCTGCGCCGGTGGTCGCCGGCGGCGCCGCAGGCCTGCGCGAGGCCCAGGCGGGCGTTGAACGTCTCCCCGTGGTCCGGGCCGTGGACGCGGGCGTGCTCCTCGACCAGCCGCTCCCACTCCGCGAGCGCCGCCCGCGGACGACCGGCGGCCTGCAACGCCCAGGCGAGGCGGTGGCGTTCGGCGAGGGTGTGCGGGTGGTCCGGGCCGTGGAGCCGGATGCGGTCGGCCACCAGCCGCTCCCGCTCCGGCAGTTCCTGCGCGGCCGGCCCGGCGAGGCGCAGCGCGAACGCGAGGTCGCCGCGCTCCTCCAGGACGTCCGGGTGGTCCGGCCCCTGGACACGCTCGCGGTCCTGCACCAGCGCGCGGTGGAGCTCGACCGCCCGCCGGTAGCGGCCCGCCTCGCGGTGCGCGCGGGCGAGGCCGGTGCGGGCGGCGAGCGTCTCGGGGTGGTCGGGGCCGAGGGAGCGGCCGTAGTCGGCGACGGCCTCCGTGTACTCCGCGAGGGCCGCGGCCGGGCTGCCCGCGTCGCTGCGCGCGAGGGCGAGGCGGCAGCGGGCGGCGAGCGTCTGCGGGTGGTCCGGGCCCTGGACGCGCGTGCGGTCGCGCACGACCGCCTCGTAGCCGGCCACCGCCGCCGGGTGGTCGCCGGCGACGGCGTGCGCGGCGGACAGCCAGCCGCGGCTCGTCAGCGTGTCGGGGTGGTCCGGGCCCAGCACGCGGGTGCGGTCGGCCACCGCCTCCTCGTACAGGGCGACGGCCAACCGGTGCTCGCCCGCCGTCAATTGGGCGAAGGCCAGGCCGATCCGGCGGGTCAGGGTGTCCGGGTGGTCGGGGCCGAGGACGCGGGCGGCGTCGGCCAGCACGCGCTCGAACTCGGCCACCGCCTCCGCGTGCCGCCCGGCCACCTGCAGCGCGTACGCGAGGCCCGCCCGGCTGGACAGGGTGTCCGGGTGGTCGGCGCCGAGCACCCTGGTCCGGTCCGCCACGACCGAGCCGAACTCCTCGACGGCCAGCGCGTGCTGGCCCGACCGCCGGTACGCGTGGCCGAGCGTGTTGCGGTCGCCGAGCACCGCCGGGTCGTCCGGGCCGAGCAGGTGCAGGCGGTCCGCGATGACGGACCGCGTCAGCGCGATGGCCCGGGCCGGATCGCCGGTGCGCGCGTGCAGCTCGGCGAGCCGGCCGCGGGTGGCGACCGTGTCCGGGTGGTAGGTGCCCAGCAGCCGGGCCTGGCCGTCCGCCAGTGCCGTCACCAGCGGGAGCGCGAACACCCGCTGCGCCTTGTCGGTGAACTCCTCCGCCGCCAAGCGGTAGAGAGCGACCGTCCGCGCCGTCGGCCGCTCGGACGGGCCGGTGGCGGCCAGCTCGCGGATGTGCGGCAGCAGCGCCCGGCGGATCCGCGGGTCGGACGCCGGCCACAGCCGCGCCGCCGCCTCGGCGAGCTGCTGCTCGGCGCGCTCGCGCATCCGCCGCCCGCCGTCCGCGGTGCGCAGCACGCTCTGCAGCAGCCGGTGCACGGCGACCGTGGACGTGCCGAGGGTGATCAGGTTGTAGTCGGCGAGCAGCCGGAGCCCGGCCGCGACCTCGTCCGGCCGGCGCGCACCGAACGGCACCAGGGCCTCGCGCGGCAGCGCCTCGGGGGCGTACCAGGCGAGGGTGCGCAGCAGCTCGACGGCGAACGGCGCGGTGGTCTGGACGGTGTGCAGCGTCGTCTGCCACAGCCGCGCGACCGTCTCGACGGTGGACGGACGGGTGCCCGTGCTGGGGCCGGTGGAGCGCAGCAGGCGGCGGCGGTAGGCCGCGAACGTGGTGCGGGTCTGCTGGACGAACGCCCCGGCCTGGGCGAGGGCGAGCGGCAGGTGGCCGAGCTCGTCGGCGAGCGAGCGGGCCTCGGCCTGCTCGTCGGCGTCCACGGCGCTGCCCGGGTAGGCGGTGTCGCACAGCAGCCGGGCGGCCTCGGGCCCGTCGAGCACGTCGATCCGCACCCGCCGGATGCCCGGGTGCCAGCCGCTCGCGCGCCGGCTGGTGACGAGCTGGTGGCCGCAGCCGAGGAGGCGGCCGAGGTAGGGGGTGAGGTGGAGCGGGTCCTCGGCGTTGTCGAACACGAGCAGCCAGCGGTCGTGCGCGCGCAGCCAGGCCAGCGCCCACTCGACCTGCTGGCCCGGGGTGGCGGTGAGCGCCCACGACGGGTACAGCTGGACGGCGAGGTCCGCGAAGGCCTCGGCGAGCTGCTCCTCGGACTCGGCGGTGATCCACCAGATCAGCCGGTAGTGGTCGGCGTGGGCGTAGGCGTAGTGCAGGGCGAGCGTGGTCTTCCCGACGCCGCCGAGGCCGTGGAGCGTGGTGGCCTGGGTGACGAGCCCGCTGCCGTCGCCGTCCGCGAGCGCCTCGCCGATGGCCTGGAGCGCGGCGTCCCGCCCGACGAAGCCGCCGCCGGAGCGCGGCGGGAGGTTGTGCCAGGGCGGGGTGGCCTCGACGCTGAGCGCGGCCCGCGCGGCGGCGGGCGGCAGGACGACGCTGCGCTGCTCGGTGTGCGGGTTGACGGCGGTGGTGGAGGGCGCGGACGGGCGGCGGCGCTGCTCGAACGCGTCGTGGTCGGGCAGGCCGCCCTCGGGCCGGGCGTGCGTCGTCATCGACGTGATCACCGTGCTGCCCACCCCCCGTTGACGCTTGCTCGCCAACCGTAACGGGAGATCAGCGGGCTGTCAGCGGATTTGGGCAGGTGGGTGATGCGCCGTCAGGCCCTACCGTCAGGCCCCACCGTCACTCCGCACCGTCAGTCCGCCAGTCCCAGTGGGTCCTCGGCGCCGTCGAGCAGTTCCGGGCCGTTGGAGCGCACGCTGTTGACGGCCGTCGACACGGCCCGCACGCGCAGGGCGCCGTCGGCGGGGCGGCGCAGCAGGTGGTGCAGCTCGGTGGCGTCGGTGACGTCCGGGGCGAGCCAGGTGGGCACGTCGTCCGGGGCGATGGTGAGCGGCATGCGGTCGTGGACGCGGCCGGCGGTGTCCGTCGCGTCGGTGGTGATGATGGTCGCGGTGGCGAGCCAGGCGGCGGGGTCGTCCTCGGCGAGGGTGCGGTCGCGCCAGAACTCGTACAGCCCGGCCATCAGCATCACCGAGCCGGTGCTGAGGAAGTACGGCTGCTTGAACTTCCTGCGGTCGGCCTCCGCCGGGACCTCGCGCCACTCGAAGTAGCCGTCCGCCGGGATCACGCACCGCCGGGCGGTGAAGGCCTTGCGGAAGGCGGGCTTCTCGTGGACGGTCTCCGAGCGCGCGTTGATCATGCGGGCGCCGCCGGAGGCGTCCTTGGACCAGGACGGGACGAGGCCCCACCGCAGCGGCCGGAACTGCCGCAGCAGCTCGCCGGTCTCGCGGTCGACCCGTTCGAGCACCGCCGGGACGGGGTCGGTCGGGGCGACGTTCCAGCTCGGGGCGAGGGCCTCGGCGGGGTCCCAGCGGAGCTCGCCGAGCAGGCCGACGAGGTCCTGGGGCGTGGTGGTGGAGACGAAACGGCCGCGCATGCTCCCCACCCTGCCACTCCCGACCGACAAACGCCCTCACCTCCCACCCGCTTCAGGCGGCGACCGTGGCCATGACCTCCGCGGAGGCGTCGAACGGCGCGGTGCGCCCGGCAGCGGCGAACGCCGGTCGGGGATCTGCCCCCGGTGGTCCGTGCGGTCGAATCTGCCGGTGGGTCGTGCCGGGACGTTCCGGGCGACGGCAGGGCCGAGGTTATGAATGAGCCGCCCGACCCCTCATGAACACCGACTTCAGGAGCCACACGAATGCGCCCTGTGAGAACGGCCTGCCTCGGCACGGCCGCCGCGCTGGTCACCCTCCTCGCCTCCGCCCCCGTCGCGACGGCCGCGACGAACACCGAATCGCCCGCCCCCCAGGCCCGTGACCGGGTCATCACCCTCATCGGCCGCCTCGCCCAGCAGTCGTTCTTCCCCGTCAACCCCGGCGGCGCCCCCGCCCAGGGCGACCGGACCGTCTTCCGCTCGGTGCTCTCCGATCTGGACGGCAACCAGGTCGGCGAGACCGGCGGCACCTGCACCACCACCCGCACCGACAACGGTGGCGCCGAGGAGTGCACCGTGACCTACACCCTCCCCGGTGGCCAGATCACCGCCCAGGGGATGGTCTTCGGCAACCTCAACCCGGGCGCGCCGCCTTCGTTCGACAACGCGATCACCGGCGGCACCGGGGACTTCGACCGCGCCCGTGGCTCGATCCACGCGGACACGGTCGCTCCCGGTACGAGGCGCTTCATGATCGACCTCGACCGCTGAACCTCCTTCCCCGCCCGCGGCCGCATCACCGGCATCAGCGAGATGCCGACCGGTGATGCGGCCGCGGGCGGTCGGGCGTATAGGGACGCGTGGGGGTTGGGTGTAGGGGGGGGCGGCCAGCCAACCCCCCCCCCCGCAGGGTGCAGGCGCGGGCCGGGTGGGTGCCCTTGCCCCCCCCCCGCGGGGGGTACCCCCCCCCGAA
>NZ_JBHYWI010000012.1:0-150596 GCF_042751525.1 Kitasatospora sp. NPDC059408 | reverse complement strand
TGGCGGTCCGTCGGCCGCCCCCCGGCGCCCCCGGGAACCCCGCTCACACGCCCCCCCCCTAAACCGCCCCGCCGGCGGCGGGCGGGCCGGACCCCCCCCCCCCGCCGGCCGGACCCCCGCCCCCGCTACGGCGCCAGCACGGTGTCCCGCTGCCGCCACAGGACCTCCCGGGCCCTCAGCAGGCGCAGCGCGAGCTGGACTTCGAGCGTGCGTCCGGGCTGCTGCCAGGCTGGGCCCAGGAGTTCGGTGATCCGGTCCAGGCGGCGGGCCACCGTGTTGGGGTGGACGTGCAGGTCCTCGGCCGCCCGGGTGGGACTGCCACCCGAGGCGAAGTAGGCCTCCAGGGTGGCGATCAGACTGGTCGCGCGCTCGGTGTCGTGCTCCAGCAGCGGGCCGAGGAGCGAGGCCACGAACCCCTCGACGTCGTGGTCGTCGGAGAGCAGCAGCCCCAGGAAGCCGAGGTCGGCCATCGCCGCGGCGCTCCCCGTGCCGTCCAGCGCCGTCAGCGCGTCCAGGCAGCGCACCGCCTCCTGGTGCACCCTGGCGACCGACGCGAGCCCGGTGGCCGGACCGGCCGCGCCGACGGTGACGGGCTGCCGCAGCAGCGGGGAAAGCTCCTTGGAGACCGAACGGGCGGCGGCCGAGGCGTCCGTACCGGGCAGCAGCAGCACGACGCAGCCGTCGCGCACCGTCTTGAGCCCGGACCGCCGGTACGCGTACGACGCGGCCCACACCGCGGCCTTCCCGTGCTCGCCGCCCTCCGGCCGGGCCACCACGACGACATGCGGGCCCTCCGGGTCGATCCCGAACTGTCCTGCCTGATAGACGAGTTGACTCGAAGGCTGGAGGGGTGTCGCGAGCAGGACGTCGAAGAACTCGTCCCGTCCCGGCCCGGCCGTCGCGGGCACGCTGCGCTGCCCCACGAGTTGCAGCGCGACCGCCCGTCCGACGAAGGCGAGGAAGCTCTCCTCGTCGGGGCCGAGCGGTCGCGCGAACCGGGCCACCACCACCCCCAGGTCCTCGACGCCGGCACCGACCGGGGCCACCCAGACGTCCTGCGCCGGGCTCACCGGGGCCCTCGCCGCGTGCGCCTCCAGAGCCGCCCGGCCGGTCAGCACCTCGGCGAGGCCGGGCACCTCCCCGGTGGAGGAGAGCACCTGCCCGTGCGCGTCACCGACCGCGAGCGTGGCGCCCAGCACCTCCCCTGCCGTCCTGGCGACCACGTGCAGGTCGCAGCCGTTCAACACCTGGTCGGCCAGCCGGATCCGGGCGTCGGCCAGCTCACGGGTCCGCGCGATCGTGTCGCGCGCGCGGGCACCCGCCGACTCCAGCTCCGCGATCTCCAGCCGCGTGCGGTCCAGCAGCCTGGCCCGCTCCAGCGCCACCGCCGCGAAGTCCGCCAGGGAGCGCATCAGGCTGATCTCGTCGGGCGTGAAGTGCCGCACGACGCGGTCGGCGCCGTAGAGGGCGCCGATGGAGTCCGCCCCCACCTGGATCGGCACCGCGATCACCGCGCGCAGCCCTTCGGCGCGGACCACCTCGTCGATCTGCTCGCTGTGCGGGATCCGGTCGTCGTTCAGGTAGTCCGGCGACCAGAACGCGCCGCCCTGCCCCTGCGCCATCTGGCCGAGGCCGTGGTGCTCCTCGACCACCAGGCCCACGTTGAGCGTCGTGGTCTGGCCCTCCGAGCAGTGGACGTACGACCCGCCCCGGGGCAGCGGCAGGCTGATGTAGGCCATGTCGAAGCCCAGCAGCCGACGGGTCCGGCTGGTGATGACCTTCAGCAGGGTGTCCGGGTCGTACGGGGCGGTCATGTCGTGGATCATGTCCACCAGGGCCGCCGTGGCCGCCTCCCGTTGCCGGCGCTGGTCGAGCGAGGCGTGGATCCTCAGCCCCAGCCGGACGGCCCGTTCGAGCTCCGCGCGCCGGTCCGGTGGCATCCCCTCCCCGCCCGGATCCGCGGCGCGGTACAGCAATTCGTGGAAGCGGCCCAACGGCGCCTCCGCGGCGAGCAGTTCGAGAATCGCCAGGGCAGGCGCGTCCGCGAACCCGGAATCCAACGGCATGGTTCCCCCTCCACAGCCGGTGAAGATCATCTACACCGAGAGTAGGCGCCACGCAAGAGGGGGGTCAAGGCGCTGGCCTGCGATTTAACACGCCCGTAGTGACCGGGACACCGCACCGAACACGGCACGCTGTCACCCCGCCACCTTCCCGGAAGCGGCCGGCGAGGGGAACAATTCCAGGCGGGCACCGCGGGAGCGGTGCCCGCTCGCATGACAACGGGGGACATATGAATAGGCTCACGGACTACGGGCGTTCACTCGCCCGCAGCCGGGCCGCGCGGCTCCACGCCGACCGGCGCAACACCTTCACCCTGGCCGGGCGCGAATGGGACCTTTTGGACGAGGTGTTCGCGCCGCCTTTTTCGGTGTCGTCCGGGATCGCCCTGGAACTGCTCGGTCTGGGCGGGACGCCCGGAACGTCCGGGACACCCGAAACATCCGGCCCCGGCTCGTTCCTGGAGGTCGGCTGCGGCACCGGCATCATCGCCGTGTCCGCCGCACTGGCGGGCTGCGAACGCGTGACGGCCCTGGACATCAGCGAACCGGCCGTCCGGAACACCGTGATGAACGCCGAACGGCACGGCGTGGCGGACCGGCTGACCGTCGTGCACAGCGACCTCTTCGAGAACGTTCCGGCCGGCCGGAAGTTCGACACCGTCTATTGGCACTCCAATCTCGTACTGGCCCCGCCGGAATACCGGCACAAAACGATCCACGAACGCGCCTACGTGGACCCCGGTTACCGGGACCACCGCAGATTCCTGGCCGACGCCCCGTCATTCCTGACCGAGAACGGGAGAATCCTGCTGCATTTCAGCAATCGCGGGAACACCGCCCGACTGAATGCGATCGCCGCCGAAAACGGCCGGGAAGTCCGTGAACTCCGCAGCCTCCGGGTGCACGAAGGGGACGACCTGGTCGAGCACGTTCTCCTGGAGATCTCCGTCGCCGCACCGTCATGAGAACTCTACTCGTCGACAATTACGACTCCTTCACCTTCAACCTCTACCACTGCCTGGCCCGGGTGAACGGCTCCGAGCCGGTGGTGATCCGCAACGACGACCCGTCCTGGCACCTGTCCCGGCTCTCCGGGTTCGACAACGTCGTGCTCTCCCCCGGACCGGGCGATCCGGCCCGGGCGGCCGACTTCGGAATCTGCCGCGACATCGTCGAGCAGGGCGACATCCCGCTGCTCGGCATCTGCCTCGGCCACCAGGGGGCGGCGCTGCTGCACGGCGGCACCGTCACCCGCGCCCCGGAACCACGGCACGGCCGCACCTCGCCCGTCCTGCACGACGGCCGCGGCCTGTTCCACGGACTCCCGTCCCCGTTCGAGGCGGTGCGTTATCACTCACTGACCGTGTCCGAACTGCCGGACGAAATGGAGGCCGTCGCCCGGACGCCCGACGGCGTGCTGATGGGACACCGGCACCGGCACCGGCCGATCTGGGGACTGCAGTTCCACCCCGAGTCGGTCCTCACCCGGTTCGGCCATGAACTACTCGCCAACTTCACCCGGCTGAGCCGGGAGTGGCACGCGGCCCGGGGCACGGCGGTCCGCCCGTCGCCGCCTGCTCCCGCGCCGCGCCCGGCGGACCCGGCGGACCCGGCGGACCGGGGCGGCACCCGACGGCTCCGGGTCCTCGTGGACCGCCTCCGGACCGACTGGGTCGACGAGGTCGCGTTCCAGCGGCTCTTCGGCGCCGCCGACACCGCGTTCTGGCTGGACAGCAGCCGGTCGGACGGCGACGCTGGCCGGTTCTCCGTCCTCGGGGACGCCTCCGGCCCGCTCGCGCGGATCGCCGAGGCCGACGTCCGGAGCCGGACCGTCACCGTGCGCTCCGCCGCCGGCTCACGGACCGTCACCGGCGACTTCCTCGACTGGATCGACCGCGACCTCCGCGGCATCCGCACCGAACTCCCCCGCCTGCCCTTCGAGTTCGCGCTCGGCTGGGTGGGATACCTCGGGTACGAGCTGAAGGCCCAGTGCGGTGCCGGGGCGGCCCACCGGGCCGAGGACGCCGACGCCGCCATGGTGTTCGCCGATCGCGCGGTCGTCCTGGACCACCTCACCCGCACCACCTACCTGCTGGCGCTGGCGGAGGACGAGGACGAGGCCCCGGCCAGGTCCTGGCTGGAGACCACCGCACGGGCCCTGGCCTCCGTGGCCGGCCGCCCGGCCGCGGACCCCGTCCCACCCGCTCCGCGGTCCGCCGTCCGGCTGCGCCACGACCGCGACGCGTACCTGCGGCTGATCGGGTCCTGCCACGAGGAGATCGCCGCCGGAGAGACGTACGAGGTCTGCCTGACCAACGTCGCCGAGGCCGAGGACGACCTCGACCCGTGGGAGGGCTACCGCGTGCTGCGCCGCTTCAGCCCCGCCCCGTACGCGGCACTGCTCCGCTTCGGCCCGCTCGCGGTGCTCAGCACCTCGCCGGAGCGCTTCCTGCGCGTGGGGGCGGACGGCGTCGCGGAGTCCAAGCCGATCAAGGGCACCCGGCCGCGCGGCGCGACGCCCGAGGAGGACGCCGCGATCGTGGCGGGGCTGCGGGCGGACGAGAAGGACCGCGCGGAGAACCTGATGATCGTCGACCTGGTCCGCAACGACCTCGGGCGGCACGCCGAGATCGGCTCGGTCGAGGTCGCGGGCCTCTTCGACGTCGAGACCTACGCGACCGTCCACCAGCTGGTGAGCACGGTGCGGGCGCGGCTCCGGCGGGACCGCACCGCCGTGGACTGCGTGCGGGCCGCGTTCCCCGCCGGCTCGATGACCGGCGCCCCCAAGCTGCGGACCATGGAGGTCATCGACCGGCTGGAGGCCGGGCCGCGCGGCATCTACTCCGGCGCCATCGGCTACTTCTCGCTGTCCGGCGCGGCCGACCTGAGCGTCGCGATCCGCACGGCGGTCGTCACACCGGGGCGCGTGCGCTACGGGGTCGGCGGGGCGATCGTCGCACTGTCGGACCCGGAGGCCGAGTTCGAGGAGACGGCGGTCAAGTCGGCCCCGCTGCTCCGGCTGACCGGATCCGCGTTCCCCGGCCGCCGGCCGCCCTCGCCGCACGGCTGAGCCGGCGCGCCCCCGGGGTCGGGCGCGCCGCGGCCGGTGCGCCGTCCGGCGGCCAGCAGCGCGGCGGGGCCCGCCTCCCGGTACCGGCCGACCAGGTCCTCCAGCAGCCGCCTGGTCTCCGGGCCGTCGGGCGTGTGGATCCACATCTTCGTGTCGGGCGCGGAGGCCGTCGTGAACGCGTTGGTGATCACGCTCAGCCGCTCGCCGTCCACGCTCCAGAACGACTTGCGCCGGGTGTTCGACGCGGCGACCTCGTGCCTGGCCCACAGCTCGGCGAAGCGCGGGCTGGCCTCCCCGAGCTGCCGCACGAAGTCGCCCCAGTGCGGGTCCTTGAGCCGGTGGCCGAACTCGGCCCGCAGCTGGGCCACCATGACGGCCGTCTCGTTCTCCCACTCCACGAGCGGCTGGAGCCGCCGCTCGACCGTGAACAGGTGCCACAGCACGTTCCGCTCCCCCGGCGGCAGCAGCACGATCGCCGGATCGAGCGCCCCGTACGCGTCGTTGAACGCGAGCACGTCGTAACGCGCGGTCACGATGCAGGCCGGCAACGGGTTCAGCGCGTCCAGGATGGCCTGGTTCTCGGCCGGGTCGGCGAGCCGCGCCGAGGCGTCCAGCGGCACGGCCGGCACGGCCGCGAGCCGGTAGAGGTGACCGCGCTCGGCCCGGTCGAGCCGCAGCGTGCGCGCGATCGCGTCGAGCACCTGGACGCTCGGGTTGATCCGCCGCCCCTGCTCCAGCCAGGTGTACCAGGCCGCACCGATCCCCGAGAGCTCCGCGACCTCCTCGCGGCGCAGGCCTGGCGTGCGCCGCCGCGGGCCGGGTGACAGTCCGACGTCCTCGGGCTTGATGCGCTCGCGTCGGAGCCGCAGGAACGCGCCCAGCTCCGCGCGTCGCTGGGCCTCGGCGGTCGGAGGGGGGCCGTCGGTCGGTCGGGTCACCGCACGATTCTGCTGGACAACGGGCCGATCCGGGTAGCCGGGTACTCCCGGTTCCAGGATCACTGGATATCTGGTACCCCCCACGGGGCCGCCGGGATCATCGCTGCCATGACCGAGAAGACTCAGGAGCGGGCGGCAGCCGCCGCCCCGCCCACGCCCCCCGCAGAGCCGGAGACCGCGCTCCCGGCCCCCGACGCGGCCGCACAGACCCGCCGGAACAACCAGATGCTGGTGGTCCTGCTGGGTGCGGTCTTCATGGCCCTGCTCGACTCGACGATCGTCAACGTCGCCACCCCGACCATCCGGACCGACCTCGGCACCACGGGGTCCGCCCTCCAGCTGATCGTCTCCGGCTACACGATCGCGTACGCCACGCTGCTCGTCACCGGCGCCCGTCTCGGTGCCCGCAACGGCTTCCGGACGGTCTTCCTGGCCGGACTCGTCACGTTCACCGTGGCCTCGCTCGCCTGCGGACTGGCGCCCGACGAGGGCACCCTGATCGCTGCCCGGGTGGTCCAGGGCGTCGGCGCGGCGATGATGATGCCGCAGATCTACAGCCTGATCCAGCTGAAGTTCGAGGGCGCCGCCCGGGCCCGGGCGCTGAGCCTGTACGCGGCCACCATCGGCCTCGGCGTCGTGGTCGGCCAGGTCGCCGGCGGACTGCTGGTCAGCGCCGACCTGTTCGGTACGGGCTGGCGCCCGGTGTTCCTGATCAACGTGCCGGTCGGGGTGGTCCTGGTGGCCGCCGGGCTGCGCGTGCTGCCGAAGGGCCGGCCCGAGAACCCCAAGGGCCTCGACATCCCCGGGCTGATCACGCTGACCGCCGCGCTGTTGCTGCTGGTCATCCCGCTGGTGCTCGGCCACGAACAGCACTGGCCGGCCTGGATGGTGGTCTCCCTGGTCCTCTCCGTCCCGGTGTTCGCCGCGTTCGCGATCGTCGAGCGCTCGGTCGCGCGGCGTGGCGGTTCGCCGCTGATTCCCGGCCGGGTCCTGAAGACGCCCGGCCTGCTGCCCGGGGCCAGCGCGATGTTCCTCGCGATGGCCGGCTACGCGGGCTTCCTGTTCTCCTTCTCCCAGCACATGCAGTCGGGGCTCGGCGAGTCCGCCACCCGCACCGGCCTGACCTTCGCGCCGCTCGCGCTCGGCGTCGCCACCGGCAGCCTCACCTGGCAGAAGGTCCCGGCCCGGTGGCACCGCCGGATGATCGTCATCGCGTGCACCGTCACGGCCGTCGGCCACTTCGGCATCGGCTTCGCCGTGCGCTCGGGCGGGCACGGCGGCGTCGCGCTGCCGCTGCTGCAACTGGTGGTGGGCCTCGGCATGGGCTACATCACCAGCCCGCTGCTGACCGTCTCGCTGGCCCGGGTCGTCCCCGCCGACGCGTCGGACGCCAGCGGCGTGATGACCACCTCGGCCCAGATCGCCCAGGTCCTCGGCATCGCGACCTACGGCAGCGTGTTCCTGGGCACCGCCGACGGCCAGGGGGCGAACCCGTCGGCCCACGCCATGTTCGTCACCGCGATGCTGGTGGCTGCGGGCGCCCTGCTCAGCGCCGTCGCGTCGATGAAGCTGCCCCGCCCCCGGAAATCCTGAACCCAGCGGTCCCCGGGGGTCGTTGCCGCGCGAGCGGCCGATCCGGCCGGACCGCGGCGGGTTCGTGCGGAATGCTCGGCCGGGACTTCCCGTCCGAGCGTTTCGCATGCGCCCCCTGGGACCGGGACGGAACGGCCGGCCCGGCTCACCGCTCGCGCCCCCTGGGCTTCAACGGGGTGGCGGGCAGTTCCGGGGCGGGCAGGCGGTCGCCGGCGTAGCCGTGGACGGTGCCGAAGCGGTCGGTGGTCATCCAGTCGGCGCGGGCCCGGGCGATGTCCTCGGTGGAGCGGCCGATGAAGTTCCACCACATGACGATCTTCTCGTCGAAGGGCTCGCCGCCCAGCAGCAGGACGGCGGCGTCGGTGCGGGCGAGCAGCGGGAGTTCGGGGCGGCCGCAGCCCAGGTAGAGCATCGAGCCGGGTTCGACGCGGACGCCGTCGACGTCGACGCCGCCGGACATCGCGAGGACGGCGTACTCGAAGTCCGGGACCAGCGGAAGCCGGAGGTCCGCGCCGGCGGTGAGGGCGAGGTCGGCGCCGACGAGCGGGGTGTACGTGGTGCCGGGCGAGGTCGCGGTGTCCAGGGTGCCGAGGACGACGGTGGCGTTCAGGCCAGGGGCCGTGACGACCGGCAGGTCCGGGTGGTGCTCGAAGGCCGGGGCGGTGTGCCGGTGTGCGTCGGGCAGGGCCACCCAGAGCTGCGCGCCGTGCAGGTGGCGGGCGTGCGGGCGGGGGGACTCCTCAGAGTGAGAGATGGCCCGGCCGGAGGTCATCAGGCCCAGTTCGTACGGGCGGACGGTCTGCAGGCTGCCGAGGCTGTCGCGGTGCAGCACCTCGCTCTGGTGCAGCCAGCTGACCGTCTGCAGGCCCATGTGGGGGTGGGGCGGGACCTGCATGCCGGGCTCGTCGGCGATGTCGTCGGGGCCGTAGTGGTCGACGAAGCACCAGGCACCGACCATCCGGCGGCCCAGGTTGGGGAGCAGGCGCCGCACCACGGTGCTCTCGCCGAGGGGGACGCGGCGCCCGGTGAGGAGTTCCCTCACCGGGCCGCCGCCGGCCTCCCGGCCGCAGGCGGTCGGGACGGGCTTGCGGTCGAGGTTGCTCATGTGCGGGTCCACCACCGTACGGAGAGGGGCGATGAGAGACGTTCGTCAGTGATCGTCCCTCAGTGCACCCGGTATCCGCGCCCGCGACGCGGACTCAGTGCGCGCAGGCCCACCAGGCGTCGGTGGTGGCGGCGGTCGCCAGGTCGCGCAGCTTGCGGACGGCCTCGGCCGGGTCCTGCGCGCCGTAGACGGCCGAGCCCGCGACGAAGACGTCCGCGCCGGCCTCGGCGCAGCGCTCGATGGTGCTCGCGGACACGCCGCCGTCGACCTGGAGCCACAGTTCGAGGCCGTGCTTGGCGATCAGCTCCCGGGTGCGGCGGATCTTCGGCAGCATGATGTCCAGGAAGGCCTGGCCGCCGAAGCCGGGCTCGACGGTCATGATCAGCAGCATGTCGAGCTCGGGCAGCAGGTCCTCGTAGGGCTCGATCGGGGTGGCGGGCTTGAGGGCCATGGAGGCGCGGGCGCCCTTGGCGCGGATCTCGCGTGCGAGGCGGACGGGCGCGGCGGCGGCCTCGGCGTGGAAGGTGACCGAGCCGGCGCCGGCCTCGACGTACTGCGGGGCCCAGCGGTCCGGGTCCTCGATCATGAGGTGGCAGTCGAGCGGGATGTCGGTGGCGCGCGCGAGCGACTCGACGACGGGGACGCCCAGGGTGAGGTTGGGCACGAAGTGGTTGTCCATGACGTCGACGTGCAGCCAGTCCGAGCCCCGGACGGCCTCGGCCTCCTCGCCGAGACGGGCGAAGTCCGCGGACAGGATGCTGGGGTTGATCTGCGCCATTACCAATACCTTCACACGAGGGCTCGGGCGCCACCGTGCCGGGCACCCCGCCCCATCATCTCGCGCGCCGGCACCGGCCCGCGCACCGCGCGGTCGCCCGCGTGACCGTCATCACACCCGGGGCGGGGTTACCGCGGCCGCCGCCGTGGTCATCAGCACTGGAGCGACGCCCCGACCCGTCCCACCCCCGTTCAAGGAGGGTCTCCCGATGGCCGATCTCGTCCACCCCGCCCGTTCTCTCTGGTGGCTCTTCGAACCGGTGCACTCCCTCACGTACTTCTCGCCCGAGGGCCAGGCGGCCTTCGAGGCGGCCGGACTGCGGGGCGGGTGGCGCGGCTACTTCGCCGGCCGGGCCGCGCCGCTGGGCGCGGTGGACGCGCCGCCCGTGATCGCCGCCTTCTTCAGCTTCGCGCCGGCGGTCGTCGAGCGCGCGGTGCCCGAGGTGTGGAGGCACGCCGGCCCGGAGAAGGCCCTGGCCGCGCGGGCCGAGGGGTCGTCCGCGGCGCTGGCCCGGGTACTGGAGCACGTGGACCCGGCCCAGGTCGAGCTGGCCGCCGACGCGTTGGAGCGGGCGGCGGCACGGCTGGACTGCGCCGGGCGCGTCCTGGCCGCCGCCAACGCCGCGCTCCCCCGGCCGGCCGACCGCTACGGGCGGCTGTGGCAGGCCGCGACCGTCATGCGCGAGCACCGCGGCGACGGCCACGTCGCCGCGCTGGTCACGGCCGGGCTGGACGGCTGCGAGGCGCTCGTCGTCCGCTGCGCGCTGGACGTGCGGCGCGAGGACCTCCAGCCGCGGCGCGGGTGGACGGACGAGGAGTGGGAGGCCGCCGCGGAGCGGCTGGTCGAGCGGGGCTGGCTGACGGCGGACGGCGCGGTCACCGAGCTCGGCCGGATCCGGCACCAGTCCCTGGAGGCCGCGACCGACCTGGCCGCCGCCCGGGTGTGGGAGGACTACCCGCGCCGGGAACTCGACCGGCTGGCGGCCGCGTTGAAGCCGATCTCGGCGCTGTGTCGCGGCGAACTGCCGGTCGACCTGCTCGGGCTGCCGAGCATCAGGCCCTGACGCCCTCGGACTCACCGGGCTCACCGGGCTCACCGGGCGGGCCGGACGCACCGGACTCGCCCGGCGGGCCGAGGACGATCCCCCGTCCGGCGAAGAAGCGTCCGAAGTCCCGCCACGGCACGTGCGCGAAGGACTGCGACCCGCCCGGGAACCCGGACGGGTTGTGGATCACCAGCGCCGTGCTCGTGGCCCCCACCGCCAGCACCAGGTGCCCGCCGCGGCGGACCGGGTCCGGCCCCTCCGGCTCGCGGATCGACGGGTGCACCGACAGCATCGGCAGCCGCCCGCCGGCCACCTCGGCCGCGATCTCCCCGGGCGCCAACTCCCGCGCCTCGGCGGCCAGTCCCCACCGTTCCCGGACGTGGGTGGCGAACGGTACGTGGATCAGCCCGCGCAGGCCGTCGCCCTCCCGGACGTACGCGCCCGCCGCCTCGCACTCCCGGGCGAGCACGAGCGCCGGGGGCGCGAGGCCCCACCAGAAGTCGAGCGCCATCCGCAGGCAGGCCACCCCGCACAGCCGCCACGACCACCAGCCGTACTCCTCCGGCGTGGCCGCCCCGGACTGCCCCCACCGCGGATCGTCGGCGGCGTCCAGCGCCCCGCCGACGATCTCCCGCACGAGCTCCGCCGACTCCCACTGCGCGTAGTACGGCACGTCGTGCACAACCGCCTCGTCACCCATCCCCCGACGCTCTCACGCCCCACCGCCCCACGCGAGCGCCACACGCGAGGCCGCACCGTCCCGCCCCGGCCGCCACGACCGGGGCGGGACCGCGCCGAGCGCCTACCAGGCGTAGTCCTCCGGGGCCGGGCGGTGGCCCGGGAAGAGGTCGTCGAGGCGGTCGAGGGTCTTGCGGTCGAGTTCGACGTCCAGGGCCCGGATCGCCGAGTCGAGGTGCTCCTGGGTGCGCGGGCCGATGATCGGGGCGGTGACGGCCGGGCGGCCGAGGAGCCAGGCGAGGGCGAGCTCCGCGGGCTCGACGCCGAGTTCGTCGGCGAGGTCCTCGTAGGCCTGGATGCGGTCGCGGTGGGTGGCCAGGAGGTCGTCGGCGTGCGCGAGCGCGGCCCGCACGCGGGTGCCCTCGCGCTCCTTGCGCAGCACCCCGCCGAGCAGCCCGCTGCGCAGCGGGGACCACGGCAGGAGGCCGAGGCCGTAGTGCTGGAGGGCCGGCACGACCTCCAGTTCGACGGTGCGGTCGAGCAGGTTGTAGAGGGACTGCTCGCTGACCAGGCCGAGGAAGTGGCGGCTGCGGGCGGCCTCCTGGGCCTGGGCGACGTGCCAGCCGGCGAAGTTGCTGGAGCCGACGTAGATGATCTTGCCCTGGGCGACCAGGACCTCCATCGCCTGCCAGATCTCCTCCCAGGGCGTGTCCCGGTCGATGTGGTGCATCTGGTAGAGGTCGATGTGGTCGGTGTTCAGGCGCCGCAGGCTCGCCTCGACGGCCCGCCGGACGGCGAGCGCGGAGAGCTTGCCCTCGTTGGGCCAGTCCCCCATCGCGGCGTAGGCCTTGGTGGCGAGGACGGTCCGCTCCCGGCGCCCGCCGCCCTGCGCGAACCAGCGGCCGATGATCTCCTCGGTGCGGCCCTTGAGGTTGCCCTCGGGGTCGCGGCCGTAGGCGTTGGCGGTGTCGAAGAAGTTGATGCCCTGGTCGTGGGCGGCGTCCATGATGCGGTGGGCGTCGGACTCCTCGGTGTGCGGGCCGAAGTTCATGGTGCCCAGGCAGAGGCGGGAGACGGTCAGGCCGGTGCGGCCGAGGTGGGTGTACTCCATGGCGTCCACCTTCGGCCGCACCGGCACGGGTGTCCAGCACCTTCACCGGACCGGCGGGTCAGCACCCGCCCGTGCTCACACTCTCGGCGCCCGCGCCGCCTCAGCGCCCGTGGGTGGCGAACTTCCGTACGGCCAGCGGCATGCAGAGCACGAGCAGGACCGCGCTCCACAGCAGCGAGGCGAGCACGGCGTGCTGCATCGGCCACGCGTCGCCGGGCGCCGAGGGGTTGCCGAACAGGCTCCGGCTCGCCTCGACCACCGCGCTGATCGGGTTCCAGTCGGCGACGGTCCGCAGCCAGCCCGGCATGCCGCCGGTGGGCACGTACGCGTTGGTGATCATCGCCAACGGGAAGACGGCGACCGAGAGTTGACCGGCGGCCTCCTCCTTGCCGACGGCGAGTCCGAGGCACGTCCCCACCCACGTCATGACGAAGCGGAAGAGCAGCAGCAGCCCGAACGCCCCAGCCGCGTCCGCGAATCCGTGCCGGACGCGCCAGCCGGCGGCCAGCCCGACGGCCGCCAGCAGCGCGAGCACGACGGTGCTGACCAGCAGGTCGGCGAGGGTCTGGCCGAGCAGGAGGCCGGTGCGCGAGACGGGCATCAAGCGCAGCCGGTCGGTGACCCCGCGCCCGACGTCGCGGGCGGCGCCGACCATGGTGGGCATGATGCCGTTGGTGGCGACCATGGCGAACAGGCCGGGCATCAGGAACTCCCGGTAGTCGCCCCCGCCCGGCACCTGCATGGCGCTGCCGAAGACGTAGCCGAAGACCACCACCATGATCACCGGCACGCCCAGCGAGGCGGCCAACAGGCCCGGCGAGTGGCGGTAGTTGAGCAGGATGCGGAGCATCGACGTCCCGGTGTCGGCGATCAGCCGGGACGGTCCGGCGGCGACCGGGCCCGCGTACGTGGCGGTCATCAGGCGACCCTCCTCAGGTCGGTGGTGCGGGTGGCGGTGAGAGCGAGGAACACGTCGTCCAGCGAGGGCGCCCGGACCGCGACGTCCTCCGCGACGACGCCCTTCCCGTCCAACTCCCGCACCAGCGCCGGGAGCAGGACGTCGACGCCCGGCGGTGTCACCACCGTGACCAGGCGCTCGGCGACGTCCACCTGCGCGTCCCCGCCGGACAGCCGGGACAGCACGACGGCGGCGGAGCCGAGTTGGGAGGCGTCCGCGATGGTGACGGACACCCGGCTGCCGATCTGCGCCTTGAGCCGGGCCGGCGGGCCGGTGGCGATCGCGGCGCCGTGGTCGACGACGACGATGTCGTCGGCGAGCCGGTCGGCCTCCTCCAGGTACTGGGTGGTGAGCAGCACGGTGGTGCCGTCGTCGGCCAACTCCTTGACGGTGTCCCAGATCTCCTGGCGGCTGCGCGGGTCGAGCCCGGTGGTGGGCTCGTCGAGGAAGAGCACCGGCGGGCTGGTGACGAGGCTGGCGATCAGGTCGAGGCGCCGGCGCATGCCGCCGGAGTAGGTGCGCACGAGCCGGTCGCCGGCCTCGGCGAGGCCGAAGCGGTCGAGCAGTTCGTCGGCCCGGGCGCGCGCCCGGCGGCCGCCGAGGTGGTGCAGCCGGCCGAACAGGTGCAGGTTGTCGCGCCCGGTGATGCCCTCGTCGACGGCGGCGTGCTGCCCGGCCAGGCCGATCGCGCGCCGGACGGCCTCGGACTCGCGGGCGACGTCGAACCCGGCGACCCGGGCGGTGCCGCGGTCGGGGGCGACGAGGGTGGCGAGGACGCGGACGGCGGTGGTCTTGCCGGCGCCGTTGGGGCCGAGGAGGCCGCACACGGTGCCGGCCGGGACGGTGAGGTCGAGGCCGCGCAGGGCCTCGGTGGCGCCGAAGCGTTTCGCCACGCCCGCCATCTCGATGGCGGGCCCACGGTGGTCGGAGCGGTCGGACATGGCTGTCTCCACCCTTCTCTAGGTACAGCGTACGTAGAAGCGCGTGCGGGCTCATCGTACTACGTACGCCGTACGTATCTAAGATGGGTGAGCGAGGTGATCTTCAGTGCCGTCCAGCAACACCCCCGACAACCGCGACACCCCGGGCCGCGGCGAGCCCCCGACGCCCCCCGACGCGCCCGAACTGATCTGGCTGCGCCCCGAGCGCACCGGCCGCGGCCCCCGGCCCGCCCACAGCCGGGCGTCCATCGCCGCCGCCGCGATCGCCATCGCGGACGCCGAGGGCCTGGACGCCGCCTCGATGCGCCGCGTCGCCGCCGCCCTCGGCGCGGGCACGATGTCGCTCTACAACTACGTGCCGAAGAAGGAGCACCTCCTCGACCTGATGCTCGACGCGGCGGCCGGCGAGTACGACTTCGCCACCCTCGCCCCCACCGGCGACTGCCGCACCGACCTCGTCCGGCTCGGCCGCCGGCAGCTCGACCTGTGCCGCCGCCACCCCTGGCTGCCCGCCCTGGTCCTCGCCCGCCCCGGCATCGGCCCCAACGCGCTGCGCTACACCGACCACTACCTGGCCATCACCGCCCCGAGCGGCCGCAGCGGCGGCGACCGGATGGAAGCGATGGCCCTGTTCAACGGCTTCGTCTGCCAGTACGCCCAGTACGAGCGGACCGCGGCGGCCGGCGCCAAGTGGCAGGCGGAGCTGGCCGGTTACCTCACCCAGGCGGCGATGAGCGGCGAGTACCCGCACCTGGCACAGGCCTTCACCACCCCCGGCCCGCCCTCGGACCCGTCCACCGCCTTCGAGCGCTCACTGGATCGGGTGATCACCGCCATCCTGGCGCCGCCGTCGTAAAACGCTCGTAGCCCCTGCAGCCGCCGTACCTGCCGCGCCCACCACGGCGACAACGGCTCCGGGGCGCCCGCAAGGCCGGGTCGATCCGGGTACACAGTGTCGGCGACCCGTCAACCGGTTCAGCGGAAGTCCCTCGCCCCGCCCGGTTCCCCCATAGTCTGCACGGGTGCGGTCACGCCCGGCGCCGGTGCGGGCGTCCTCCGTGACGGCCGCCCCCGGAGGGAGAACACGTCATGAGCGAGCTGGTGCACCCGTCCGACCCCGGTCTCGACGGACGGGCCGTCGGCGCGGCCGAGCGGACCTACGCGCGGAACGGATTCGACCCGGCGACGACCGACGGCCGGCTGTCCCACACCCCCTGCCGGGTGGCCAAACCGGTGTTCAACTCCTACCGCCGCAACGGCTCCCAGGCCGTGTCCGGGTTCCTGGACACCTCGTGGGCCTACGACGCCCGCCTGACCGAAGCCCCCGACGACCCGGAAGGCCGTGCGGTCCAGGACGGCGGTCCGGGCGCCGACCTCGCCCGGCTCGACGCCGCACCCGGTGCGTTCGACGAGATCGTCCTCGGCCTCGTCGGGCTCGTCGGCGACCAGGGCGGCCTGGCCGCCGCCACCGCCCAGGCCGCCCTGGACTTCGGGATCCCCGACGCCGAGCGCGGCGCGGTGGTCTTCGTCGACCCGTGGAGCGCGGTCGCCGCCTACCAGGGGTACGGCTTCGCGGGCTGGGTCTCCAACGACTACCGGGACCTCTTCGACGAGCGGAAGGCGCAGGGACTGCTGGGTGCCGCACGGCGCCTCAAGGACCGCGACCCGGCCCTCGCCGTCGGCCTGCACGTCGGCGGCTGGGAGCTGGGCGAGGCGTTCCGCCGCCTCACGCCCGACCCCGCCGCGCGGAAGCGGTTCGCCCGGTCCGTGGTCGAACTCCTGGAACAGTTCCCCATGTTCTCCACCCTCCACCTCGACTGGCGCTGGCCCGGCCTCGGCAAGGAGGCCACCGACTACGCCGCGCTCGTCGGCGAGACCAGGTCGGCCCTGTCCGCCGCCGGCCTGCCCGCGACGATCGCCGTCGCGGTGCCCGCCGCCGTCGCCCAGCTCAAGGCGATGAACGTCCCCGTCCTGGTCGAGGAGGGCGCCGAGCGCTTCGACGTGATGTCCTTCGACGCCTTCGGCAGCCCCTGGTCCCCCGGCCTCGGACACCACGCGGCCCTGCACCACGACCCGGCGGGCCCCCTGGCGGACAGCATCGACGGGGCCGTCACGTACCTCCTCGACGAGGCCCGCGTGCGGTCCACCCGCATCCACCTCGGCTACGCCACCACCACGCGCAACGCCCGCCGGGCCCGGATCGACCGCGTCTCGCCCCTGAAGGGCCGGTACGACGCGGGCCCGGGCGAGGTCGTCGGGTCCTTCCGGCCCGGCGTGAGCCACTTCGCCGACGTGCTGCGCAACTTCCTGGACCTCGAACGCGGCCGGGGACGCAACGGCTTCGAGCTGTACACGGACACCACCGCCGACGCCGACTACCTCCACAGCGCCGACAGCGGCGTCTACGTCTCCCTCGACACCCCGCGCTCCGTCCGCGCCAAGGCCGAGTACGCCCGCGCGCGCAACCTCGGCGGCCTGTTCGCCGAGCACGCCGAGGCCGACCCCGGCCTGCTCACCAACGCCGCCCACGAGGGGCTGGGGCACATCGCGACCTCGACCGTCATCGACATGAAACCGCTCTACGTCACCGGCCGCAGCGCCTAGCACCGCACCGCCTGGCACCGCTGCCCAGCGGCGCCCGGCCCACGCACCGAGCCCCCCATCCGCCCCGCGCGCCCCACTCCCGACAAACCCGTCGCACCCGCACACCGTCTCCCGTACGGTGGATCCGTAGACGATCTTGGCCGTACGACGAGGGGCACCATGCAGCAGTACGAGGGTTGGGCCGACGAACGCTTCGGCCCCGTCGCGGACGAGTTCGCCCGCAACTTCGCCGAGTTCCCCGAGCTCGGTGCCGCCGTCACGGTCTACTCGGGCGGACGCAAGGTCGTCGAGCTGTGGGGCGGCACCGCCGACGAGCGCACCGGCCGGGCCTGGACGCGGGACACGGTCGTCCCGGTCTTCTCCGTCGCCAAGGGCGCCGTGAGCATCGCCGCGCACCTCCTCACGCAGCGCGGCCGGCTCGACCTCGACGCCCCGATCGCCCGCTACTGGCCGGAGTTCGCGCGGAACGGCAAGCAGGACATCACCACCCGCATGGTCCTCGGCCACCGGGCCGGTGTGCCCGCGCTCGACGCCGTGCTCCCGTTCGAGGAGATCGCCGCGTGGGCGCCGGTCGTCCGGGCGATCGAGGAACAGCCGCCGCTGTGGGAGCCGGGCACCACGTACGAGTACCACGGCCACGTGCTCGGCTTCGCGGTCGGCGAGGTGATCCGCCGGATCACCGGCCTCACCCCGGGCGCCTTCCTGCGCGAGGAGATCACCGGGCCGCTCGGCGGCCTGCCGGTCTGGATCGGCCTGCCGCAGGAGCAACTCCCGCACCTGGCACGGCTGGTGGAGGCCGACGGCCGCCGCCCGATGCCCGGCCCTGAGCACCTGCTCACCCGGATCGTGACGATGAACGGCGCCCTCGTCTTCCCCGGCCTCGACGCGCCGCACGGCTGGAACGACCCGGCCCTGCACGCGATCGAGCTGCCGGGCGCGGGCGCCGTCGCCTCCGCGACCGGCCTCGCGGCCCTGTACGCGGCGGCCGTCACCGGCCTCGACGGCGGCGAGCGCCTGCTGTCGCACGACACCGTGACCGACGCGGTGCGCGAAGTCTCCTCCGGCGCGGGCTTCCTGGGCTTCGACATGGGCGCCCGCTGGGGCTCCGGCGTCCTGCTGGACTCCCCCGCGTTCCGCCCGCTGTACGGCCCGCGGAGCTTCGGCAACGACGGCGCCGGCGGCCAGTTCGCCTTCGGCGACGACGAGTTCGGCATCGGCTTCGGGTACGTGGCGAACCGGATGATCGGCCACGGCGACGCCCGCGCCACCCGGCTGATCCAGGCGGTCCGCGGGTGCCTGGGGTGACGGCATTCCTCGCCGGGCTCACCGAGCTGGCCGCCACCGGCGGCCTCGGCCCGCTGCGCTACGACGCCCCGCTGCCCGAACTCGCCGCCCGCTACGGCGATCCGTACGACTGCGGGCGCGTCCACAAGGACACCCGCTGGCCGCACGCCTTCGGCTGGGGCGACGCGTGGACGGTGTTCTGCAGCTGCCGCCGGCTCCGCTCGCTCTCGCTCCCGGCCTGGCACGGCGAGCTCGAACTCCCGCTGCCTGATGGCGGGTTGCGCACGATCGACACGCACGTCACGGAATCCGCGCTGGTCGCCGCGCTCACCGCGGCCGGCTGCACGTGGGAGACGGTGACGTACGAGAACATCCCCGGCCAGCGCACCCTGGAGGTGGCGCCGGCCGAGGACGTCCGGGTCGCGTTCGTCCTCACGGAGGGCGGAGACTCCGATCGCGCCGGCGAACCGCCGTCCGAGGACTGGCTGTTGAACAAGGTCGGCCTGTGGGGCTACGACCACCCCGACTGCCCCGGGCCCGACCGCACCACGCCGGACGACGGCTGGGGCGCGTAGGGCGCGTCTTTCGGCTCGGGGCCCGACGACCGGCCCGGACCGTTCCGCCCCCGCGCGGAACGGTCCGGGATCCCCTGCCCCTGCGGCTCAGCCGCCGAGCAGGAAGTCGTACACCGCCTGCCGCCCGATGTCGCTGGCCGCCCGGGTCTGGACCCCGTGCGCCGCCCCGGGGACGACCACGACGCGCGCGTCGTGCGCCATCTCCGCCTCCCGGTACGTCCAGGCGAGCGGCGTGGACAGGTCGCGGTCGCCGCCGAGCAGCAGCACCGGCACGTTCGGCAGCCTGTGGTACTCCGACGGCGTCGCCGGCACCTCCTCCTGCGGCCAGTCCAGGCAGGTGAGCAGGGTGCCCGTCCCGGTCGCGGTGGCCGGGTCGAACGGCCAGGTGTCCTCGGGGGTCAGCTCGTCCCTCGCCTCGGCCAGTGCCGCCGCCCGTCCCTCGACCGGGGTGTCCGAGGTGCCCCACGGGAAGTGCCCGTCGGCGCACAGGGTGCTCGCGTGCAGGCCCTGGCTCAGGAACTCGGCGGGCGCCGCGTTGCCCTGGTGCGCGCCGTCGATGTAGCGCTGGAGCATGGCGGGCCGCCCGGCGGCGGCCTCGTGCAGCGCCTCCGGGACCCCGTGGTAGTCCGGGTCGACGAACTCGAAGCTGGTGATCGCGTCGAGCACGTCGGGCCCGTCGTGGTAGCGGCGGACCGTCTCCGCGAGGTCGGCGGCCGGGTCGGTGGTGCACCCGGTGGCCGCGCAGGCGGCGGTGAGCACCCGGGCGGTGGCCTTCAGCGGGACGGGGTCGAGCGGGTCGTAGCCCTGCTGCGGCACCACGGAGTCCAGCACCAGCCGGGCGACGTGCGCGGGGTGCGCCATCGCGTACCGCTCGGCGGTGAAGGTGCCGTACGAGACGCCGTCCAGCGTGAGGCGCTTGTCGCCGAGGGCGCGGCGCAGCCGGTCGATGTCGGCGACGGTGTCGGCGGTGCCGTAGAACCGCCGGTCCGGGCCGAGCGCGGCCGCGCAGTCGGTGACGGCCTTCGGGGTGGGCGGGGCGAGGTCGGAGGCGCCCATCTGCTCCTGGAGCTCCGGGCACCGGAGGGCGTTGCCGCCGGTGCCGCGCTGGTCGAACATCACCAGGCGGTAGTCCTTGAGGACCGGTGCCAGCCGGCCCACGATCCGGTTGACCAGCGGGACGCCGGGCTGGCCGGGACCGCCGGTGAGGAACAGCAGGTCGCCCTTGGGCGCGTCGGTGTTGCCGCCGACGGCGACCCGGAGGTCGAGGGTGCCCGGGGTGTCGCCGCCGTGGTCGAGCGGGACGGTGAGCGTGCCGCAGGTGAAGCCGGGGCTGCCCGCACAGGGCGCCTGCCCGGTGAGCCCGCCGCCCGCACCGCCCGGGGCGGCGACCGCCGGGGAGCCCAGCGTCGTCCCGGCGACCACCGCGACGGCGCCCAGCAGGGCGGCGACGCGGCCGCGCGTTCTCGTCATGTTCGTTCGTCCTTCCCCGTACCGGTTGTCGAGGACGAGCTTGTGCCGCGGGGGCACCGCGGCGCGACGATTCCTGCAAGGATTCGAGCAGGTTCGAAACGTCGGCCCCCGGAAGCGGCCCGGAGCCGGCGGAACCGTCCGACGGGGGAAGGACACCGATGATCACGCTCACCATCGACTCGACCGGCCTGGCCCGCTCGCGGTTCGTCGTCTCGCCGCTGCACGAAGCGGTCAACACGCTGATGTCCTCCGGGCTGACGTCCCGCACCGGCCCGTACGCCTGGGTGAGCCGCACCCGCCGGGTGCTGCGCCGGGAGCGGCTGGACCTGCTCGCCGGGCTGGCCCTGGACACGGACGGCGGCTACCTGCCCGACTTCCTGTCACCGCACCCGAGCGGCCCGGCGCCCGAGGTCGCGGAGCAGCTGGCGGCCGTCCGCGCCACGCCGCCGGAGCGCGTCCTCGGCGAGCTGCTGACCGTCCGGCACGGCCGCCCGGAGGCCGGTCTGACGGGCCGTCCGCTGCCGGAGGCCGTCGAGCGGGCGATCGATCGCGGCGCGAAGTACTTCGCGCACCGGGCGGCGGACGAACTGGGCCGCTACTGGGAGCTCGCGATCGCGCCGTACTGGCCGGACGCCCGCGCGGTCATCGACGCCGAGATCGACCGGCGGGGCCGCTTCCTCGCCCGGTACGGCACCGGGGCCCTGATCAACTCCCTCGCCCCGCAGCTCTCCTGGGCGCAGGGGCGGATCCGGCTGGAGAGCCGGCTCACGGTGGCGCTGCCGGCCCGGATGGTGCTGCTGATGCCGACGCTGGTGACCCGCGAGATCCACGTCATCCTGGATCCGATCGACGGCGTGCACCGCGCGCCGACGCTGATGTACCCGGTCGCGGACCGCCGGACGGCCCGCCTGGAGCCCAGCCCGGCCCTGGCCCAGCTGCTCGGCCCGACCCGGGCGGACCTGCTCGCCGCGCTGGTCGGCCCGGCCACGACGGCGGCGCTGGCGGACCGGCACTACCTGAGCCCGGGCACGGTCTCCTACCACCTGGGCGTGCTGCACCGGTCGGGGCTGGTGAGCCGGGTGCGCAGCGGCCGGGAGGTGCTGTACCGGCGCACGCCGCGCGGCGAGGAGCTGGCGGGGGCGCGCCCGTAGCACCTCGCCGTCCCCCGTCCCCCGTCCCCCGCAACAGGTGTGTCACAGCAGCGCCCGCGGGAGCACCACCCGCACCCACTCCTCCGGCTGCGACAGGTGCGGAGCGTGACCGGCGCCCTCGTACAGGTGGCGCTCCGCCTTCGACAGGGTGAGGTCGATCAGGTCCAGCACCTCGCCGAACATCGGCGCGCTGTCGTCGCTCTGCGTGAGCAGCGCCGGGTCGCCGTAGCGGGCGAGGCCGGTGAGGTCGAGGTCCAGGGCGTCCGGGTCGCGCAGCTCGTCCAGGTAGGTGGGCGCGTTGCGGATGTAGGTGTGCCGCACGGGCGCCGGCAGCTGCGACCACGCGCCGGGGCCGAAGGCGAGGGTGTCGACGTACAGTTCGGCCGCCGCGGCCGACTCGGCCTGCTCCAGCAGCTCGCGGACGGCGGCGATCCGGTCCGCGAAGGCCGTCCCGATCGGGCGCAGGTCCGGGTCGGCGAGCAGGATGCCGGTGCCGGGCGGCTCGTGGACGGCGATGCCCCGCAGGAGGTCGGGGCGGGCGGCGGCCAGCCGCAGGGTGACCAGCGCGCCGTAGGAGTCCCCGCCGACGAACGCCGGGGCGAGGCCGAGGCCCTGGATCAGGCCGGCCAGGTCGGCCGCGTCCTCGTGCACCGAGCCCTGGGTGAGCAGGTCCTCGCTGCGGCTGTGGCCCCGGCGGTCGTAGGTGACGACGGTGGTCGACCCGACCAGCCCGGGCACGACGTGCGCCCAGGTGTCGCCGTCGCTCCAGGAGCCGTGCACCAGGACGACGCCCGGCCCCTCGCCACGGGCCTCGTAGTGCAGCGAGACCCCGTTGACCCTGATCTCGGCCATCACGAGCCTCCCGGTTTCGGCGGTGCTCCCCCACCAGCCTGACACAACCGGCCTGCGGGGTCAGATCAGCGTTCCGGGACCGCTGCCGTCACCCGGCGTGACGACCGGCGGGCGGCCGCGGTCGTCGCGCTGGGTGACGGCCGACGGTCCGGGGAACTTCCGGCGCCGCCGCCGTCACCGTCCGCGCCATGCGCTACCTTGATCGACTGTCAGTCGGCCGACTGACCACTCCCTGCACACGCGTATTCGGGGGAATACCTGCCATGCGTTCTCTGCGCATATCCGTCGCCGCCGGCGTGCTCGTCCCGCTCGCCCTGCTCACCGCCGCCTGCGGGCCCAACGACGACAAGCCCGGCGGCACCACCGCCACCACGGCGGCCGCGTCCGCCTCCGCCGCGTCGACCACCGCCGCGTCGACCGCGGCCGCCACCGGCACCAAGGCCCCGGCCGCCGGCAAGGCCCTGACGCAGGACCAGCTCGTCAAGGCCCTGCTCACCACCGCCGACCTCAAGGCCGACGCACAGCGCTCGTCCCTCGGCCCGACCCGGCCCGACCACCGGCTCACCGCCGGGAAGCCCGCCTGCCAGCCCCTGCTCGACCTCGTCGACGACGGCAGCGCGGCCACCCCGTCGCCGTCCGCCACCGGCGTGTACTACGCGACCAACGGCCGCGAGTTCACCTTCGTCCAGCTCACCCAGCTCGGCGCCGGCCAGGCCGCGAAGGCGCTGACCGCCGCCGACGGCGCGCTCGCCGGGTGCGCGTCGTTCACCGCGACCGGCGCGGGCGGGGCCCCGGTGAAGGTCACCTTCGCCAAGGCCACCGCCCCGGCGGCCGGCGAGGCGACGCTCGCCCTCAACGCCACGTTCACCGCCGACGACTGCGCCAAGGTGCTCTGCGAGGCGCGCGGCTACGTCGTCACGCACACCGGGGACGTGCTGACCCTGGTCTCCGACTCCGCGCTCGCCGACCCGGGCCTGCCGGAGCAGGCGCTGGTCAAGAAGCAGCTCGACAAGGTGCAGGCCGCCGCCAAGTAGCGCCCGTGCCGCGTGCTGCGCGGGAAGTCGGCCGGCCCGACGTCCTGCGCAGCACGCCGGCTACCGCCGCTGCCCCGCCGTCTCCTCCCACCTGCGCCCGATCGACCGCACGAGCGCCGGGTACACCCCGATGTACCGGAACGGCTTGATGCCCAGCATGTACGCGGCACCGAGCCGGCCGTTGGGCTTCACCAGCACGGCCATCTGCCCGCGGTACCCGCCCGCGCCGTCCGGGACCCAGCCGAGGTGCAGCACGGCGTGCACCGTCCGGTTCGCCAGTTCGGCCGCCCACTCGTCGTGCAGCAGGTAGACGGACCGGAACGGCAGCGAGTCCGAGTCCGGCCCGCGCGGCGCCGCGAGCAGGTCCTCGGGCAGCCGGTCGCGGAGCGACCGCACCCGGCCGCCCACGCCACCTTCGGCGTCGTCCAGGTGCAGCAGGCGCCCGAGCTGCCACCGGATCGCGAAGAGCGCGCGGTACACCCGCGAGGAGCCGGCCTTCCCGGGCTCCTCCCCCTCGGTGAACTGACCCACCAGGTACGGGAGGTCGTCGGGCCCGCCCGGCGTGGGCAGCGCCCACACGTCCTCGACCCGGAAGTCCCCGGCGATCTCGTGGATCCGCCACGGGCGCGAGGTGTGCGCCGCGTTGGGGAGTCTCATGCGTCCGCCCCTTCGTCCGGGCGCCCGGTGCGGACGCCCTGTCTATACGATGCCGTATACAAGCAGGCTAGACCCGTTTATACGGCAACGTATAGACCGGGGTCGCGAGACGTCGCGTGATCGGAGACACCCGTGGCCAACCCCCGCACACCGCGCGAGGCGTGGATCGCCGAAGGCCTCCGGGCACTCGCCGCGGGCGGACCGGACGCCGTGCGCGTCGAGGTCCTCGCCCAGTCGCTGGGCGTCACCAAGGGCGGGTTCTACGGCTACTTCCGCAACCGGGACGGCCTCCTCGCCGAGATGCTCGACACCTGGGAGCACGCCGTCGCCGGTGACGTGATCGACGGGATCGAGCGCGACGGCGGCGACGCCCGGGCCAAGCTCACCCGCCTCCACGCGATCGCCTCCGCCCCCGGCGACCCGCTGACCGACATCTCCACCGAACTCGCCGTCCGCGACTGGGCCCGCCGCGACGACGCCGTCGCCGAACGCCTCCGCCGCATCGACAACCGGCGCATGGCCTACATGCGCACGCTCTACCGGGAGTTCTGCCCGGACGAGGCCGAGGTCGAGATGCGCTGCTTCATCACCCTCTCCCTCCGCATCGGCCGGCACTTCATCGCCGCCGACGAGGGCCCGCGCAGCCGCGAAGAGGTCTCCGCCCTGACCCGCGCGTGGCTCCTGAGCTGAGCGACGGCCCTACCACCCGGCGGCCACGCCCCGGGCACCCGGCGCCATACTGGACGATCACCGCACCCCCGCCCGACAGCGAAGCGAGGACGGCCCGTGGACGGTCACCCCATCGAGGAGCCGCTGGTGCGCGCCCTCCTCCGCGCCCAGCACCCGGACCTCGCCGGCCTGCCGCTGCAGCGCGTCCCGGGCGGCTGGAGCAACCAAGTGTGGCGCCTCGGGGAGCAGTTGGCCGTACGAATGCCGCGCACCCCGGACGCTCCCGCGCTGCTGCGCAAGGAGTGGCGGTGGCTGCCCGCGCTGACCGACCGGCTGCCGCTGCCGGTGCCCCGCCCGGTGCGGGCCGGGGAACCCTCCGAACGCTTCCCGCACCCGTGGACGATCGTCGAATGGGTCCCCGGCGAACCGCTCGACCGCGCCCCGATCGACCGCCCGGCCGACGCCGCCGCGCGGCTGGCCGCCTTCCTCCGGGCGCTGCACCGGCCGGCGCCCGCCGACGCCCCGGCCAACCCGCTGCGGGGAGTCGATCTCGCCGTGGTGGAAGGGGAGTTCGAGGAGCGCTTCCGCGCCATTGCCCCGACCGGCCTGGCCACCGCCGAGGTCCGGGCCGCCTGGGAGGACGCCCTCGCGGCCCCGGCCTGGGCCGGCCCGGCGGTGTGGCTGCACGGCGACCTCCACCCGGCCAACGCGGTCACCGCCGACGGCACGCTCGCCGGGGTGATCGACTTCGGCGACCTGTGCGCGGGCGACCCGGCCACCGACCTCTCCGCCGCCTGGCTCCTCCTGCCCGACGGCGCCCTCCCCGACTTCCGCCGCGGTTACCCCGACACCGACCCGGCAACGCTCCCCCGGGCCCGCGGCTGGGCGCTCCTGCGCGGCCTCTCCCTCGTCGACATCGGCCGCGCGGGCGAACGCGGCCTCCCCGGCGGCAAGGCGACGTGGGGCCCGGCCGGGCGCGCCGCCCTCCGCCGCGTCCTCGCGACCGACTGACCCAACTTCGGTACGACGCAAGCGGCTTGTCCGCCGCATGGCCGGACGCCACACCCCGGCCGTTCCGCCGACCGGGTGGGCGTCGCGCCGGATCAGTGTGCACGCGAAGGGTCGGCTCGTTCTGCTGTACATGCCCCCCTGCTTCTTCACGTGTTCCCCACCGCCCGCACACGCCGCCGTGCCGGGGCTCCCGTGGCCCTGATCGGCCGGGCCACGGCGGCCGTCCTCTCCCTGACGATCCTGCTCGTCCCCGCGGCCGTGACCGGCGGCCCGCACCCGCCCGAGATCGGGAGCGGGTGGTGGGAGGTCTCCGCGAACGCCGCGAACGTACGGCTCGACCACTCCGGCGGCGACACCGTGCTGGGCCTCGCCCACCACGGGGACCGCGTCGAGGTCGTGGACACCTGGACGTCGCCGCTCGGCGCCCGGTGGGCCCAGGTCATGGTCGTGCGCACGCGGGTCACCGGCTGGGTGCTGTGGTCGCTGCTCACCCACCACGACCCCGCCGCGGAACCGTAGAATCCGCCGACAGGCACCAGGAGGGATGCGCGTGTTCCGTAAGCAGCGGGGGCTTCGTTCCGCACAGTTGACGTCATGGCAGGGCGAGGGCTTCACGGGGTCCGTGAACGAGTCCGCGGCTTCCGCAGGCGGCGCCGGGGACACGCCCGGAGGCCCGGTGCGCGGGGTCGCACTGCTGCTGCCGGGCGGGTTCGTCCGCGGGCACGGAGGTCCGCTGCGGATCGCCGAACTCGGCCTGCGCGACCTGGCCGCCGGACTCGCCGAGCGCGGACGCACCCACGGCGTCGCCGTGCACCTGCTGCGCTACCGCCACAGCGGCTGGAACGGAGCGGACGCCGACACCGCCGTGGACACCCGCTGGGCGCTCGACGAGCTCGAACGCCGTTACGGGCCGGTCCCGGTGGTCCTGATCGGCAACTCGCTGGGCGGGCGCGCCGCGTTCTGGTGCGCCGGGCACCGGAACGTCACCGGCGTGGCCGGCATCGCGCCCTGGCTGCCCAGCGGGGACGGCATCGCCCAGCTCGCCGGGCGGCGCGTGCTGATCGTCCACGGCACCCGCGACCACAGCGAGGCGAGTGCGGCCGGGTCCCTGGAGTACGCCCTGCGGGCCCGCGAGGTGGTGCCGGACCTCGCCCGCTACGAGGTCCCGGGCGGCAGCCACTACCTCGTCCGGCAGGCCGCCGACGTCGGCGCGCTGACCGCGGACTTCACACTGGCGGCGCTCGACGCCGAGCCGGCCGCGATCGCCACCGGCAGGGTCTGCACCCCGCTGCCGTCGCAGGCCTGAGGGGCTACTGGTCGCCTACTCCAACCCTGCCGACCGGCAGGGATGATGACGGATATTCGGGCCGAGGATGTGCCGATCGGCACATGTCCCGGAGGGGGTGCGGCGGCCAGGCTTGGGGACATCAAAGCGGCGGCCGCAGGGGCCGCCGCAGGAGAGGAGCCAGCCATGTCCCGCACCCGCCTCCACCCCCGCGTACGCGTCCGCACCGCGATCGCCGCAGCCGCCGCGGCGCTCGCCGTCACCACCGTGACCGCCGCGGTCCCCGCCCAGGGCGCCGACGCGGCCCCGCACGCCCGTCCGGCGAGCGTCAGCGGATCCGGCCGCATCCTGTTCGACTACGCGCCCGACGACGAGATCCGGTTCACCATCGACGCCCGGGCCGTCCCGTTCAGCCGCCCGTTCCCCGACGTCCCCGCACTGGCGCACGGGCTGCCCACCGACGCCCGGGGCACCGTCACGATCTCCCACCGGGTCGCCGCCACCGGCCAGGTCGGCCACGCCGAGGCCGCGGTGGACTGCTTGGTCACCGGCGGCCCCGTCGCCACCCTGACGGCGATCGTCACCAGGTCCGACGTCCGGCCCGTCGGCGAGCGGATCGGCCTGAGCGTCTACGACAGCCACGGCAAGGGCAAGGACCGCCTCGGCTTCTCCTGGGGCGTGGTCAACACGGACCTGGATTCCGAGGGCCGCCCCCGGCCCGGCATAACCGGCACGTGCATGGCCCCGGCCCCGTTCAACCCGGTCGTCGAGGGCGGCTACCACGTCCACCACACCGAGCTGCCGACCCCGTGACCGGCCCGGTGCGCCACGGTCGGCGGCCCCCGGAAACCGGTGGCCGCCGACCGCCCGGCCTGCCTATCGTCGGAGGATGACCACTCGAACCTTCCGCATCATGGTGCGCGGCGTCTTCGACGGCCTGAGCCCCGAACAGCGCGCGGAGCTCCTCGCCGACGCCGCCCGGCACGACGTCCTGCACGCGGCCTTCACCCGCGAGGGCCACCTCGCCTACGACCTCACCGCACGGGCGGCCTTCACCTTCCGGTTCCTGGACTCCGGCGAGGAGGAAGCGGACATCCTCGCCGCGACCGAGCGCGCCGAGCAGGCCGCCGAGGCCTGGCTCAGCGAGCGCGGCTACGGCTTCAAGAACCTCCGCACCCAGGCCGAGGACCTCTCCCAGGCCCCCCTCGGCAAGCGCCGGCGCCGCGCCGCCGCCACCACCAACTAGCCCCCTCCCCCCTTCGCCATCTCCTTGACCGCTCAGCACCGGTATATACTTGAGCGCTCAAGGAGGTGGCAATGACAACCCCGCAGCCCGACACGCCGCAGTCCGACGCACCGAACGCCGACGCCCAGCAGCCCGACACACCGAACGCCGGCACCCCGACGCCCGACCCCCTGGACACGGCCCTGCGCCTGGTCCGCGCGCAGGCCACGCTGGTCAAGCGCTTCGACGCGAGCCTCAGCGGCCTGCACGGCGTGAGCCTCTCCGACTTCACGATGCTCCTGCGCCTCGGCGAGGCCCCCGGCGGCCGCATGCGCCGCGTCGACCTCGCCGAGGCCCTCGGCCTGACCGCCTCCGGCGTCACCCGCGGCCTCGCCCCACTCGAACGCATCGGCCTGGTCACCCGTGAGCCCGCCCCGCGCGACGCCCGCGTCGCCTACGCAGCCCTCACCCCGACCGGCCGCGAACGCCTCGCCGAGATGCGGACCACCGCCCGCCAGGTCGCCGCCGACGTCTTCGCCCAGTGGCCCGCGGGCGACCTCACCACCCTCGCCACCCTCCTCGGCCCCCTCACAGGCTCCCTCCGCTAACGCCCGCACGGAAACACCTGAGGAAGCACGCCCACGCGGAAACCCGAGTGCGCCGCCCGACGCGGCTCTGGGATCATGCCCAAATGGCGCAGCACCTCGAACCCCTCGTGGTCCGGCACACGCACCGGATCCCCGTCCCCGCCGGCACCCCCGTCCCCGCCGGGGGCCAAGGGGCCGACGCGGCACGGCAGTTCGACGCCGCGCTGATGTCCGTGGGCTTCAAGCTGTCGGCGGGCCTGCTGGAGCACCTGTCCGAGCTGCCCGCGGCCACCGTCGTCGACACGGCCGCCCGCACGCTGGACACCGTCCGTGCGATGGTCGGCGACCACGTCACGCACAACGCCTACTTCATCGACTTCCCGGCCAACGTCCCGGACACCTTCGACTTCTGGACGCGGTGCATAGCCGAGGCGCTCGCCGACGACGCCACCCGCGAGAACACGATCGCCCAGCTGCGGACCGGCGTGGTCGACCTCCTGACCCTCCCCACCTACGGCAACTACCGCCACACCTACGCCGAGTTGCTCGCCGCCCACGACGAGCTGATCGCCGCCGCGGGCGACCGCCTCACCGTCCTGCACCCGGGCAACCCCCTGGCCGACGAGGTCACCGCCCTCTACCTGGCCCTGGCCGGCAGCACCACCCCGCTCGGTGAGGAGGCCCTGGCCGACCTGCGCACGCTCGCCGCACACTGCGTCAACGGCCCCCAGCCCGAGGCGATCCCGGTCCGCGAGAACCGCGCCGTCGTCAACCTCGCCCGCCTCGACGCCGGCGCGGAGCTCCTCGTCGACACGGCCACCGACGTGCTGCGCCTCGCCTGCGCACTCTCCGACGGCGACGTGACGCTCGCCGAGCCCACCCGCTTCCGCTCGTTCTCCCGGCGCGTCCGCCGCACCCTGCTCACCGGCCTCGACACGGTCATCGCCGGGAACCCGGCCAAGCTGGCCGACATCACCGCCCACCGCGAGCAGTTCAAGCGCCTCGGCGAGCGCCTCCACCCCCACGAGTACCCGCGACTCCCGCACGCCGCCGACGCGTTCGCCGTGGCCCGCGGCGAGCAGGAGGCCCGCTCCTTCGAGAGCCGCATCGAGGAGCTCCTCAGCGCCGACGACGTGACGGGGGCCGTGCGAGTGCTCGCGTCCGCCCCCGGCAAGCTGTTCCGCGCCCTGGACCGGCTGCTGTGCGCGTGCCGCACCCAGGACGAGCTCGACACCGTCGTGTCCGCCGCCGAACGGGCCGCCCCGGACACCGCCGGCCGCGTCCTGCTCTCCGTCCGCGAGCACCTCCACAACCGCGCCGACGACGACCGCGCCGACCACACCCACACCCCCGACGCCTCCCGCGGGAGCACCGACCCCACACCCCCCACCCGCCGCGTCTTCGCCAACCGCCTCGGCCGCGCGTGGGTCACCGGCGACACCCGCCCGCCCCTGCCCGCCGCCGTGCGCAAGCACCTGATCGACGTCCTCGACGCCGAGCTGCGCCGCCGCCTGCCCACCCCCGGCCACCTGCTGATCGACCCGGCCGTCCTCGACGTCGCCCTGCCCCTCAGCGGCAAGGCGACCGCCTCCGGCCTCGGCGTGCTCCCGCGCGGCTCCCTCTCCCCCGTCGACGGCGAGCTCCTGCGCTTCTTCGTCCACTGGAAGCAGACCAGCCGCACCACCGACTTCGACCTGTCCGCGCTGCTCCTGGACGACGCCTACCAGACGATCACCTGGCTCTCCTACACCCAGCTCCGCGAAATCGAGGGCGAGCACTCCGGCGACATCACGGACGCCCCCGACGGCGCGTCCGAGTTCATCAACCTGCGCCTGGGCGCGGTCCGCGGCAGCTACATCGTGCCGCAGGTGAACGTCTACTCCGGCGAGGGCTTCGAGCAGGTCGAGGAGTCGTTCTTCGGCTACATGCTGCGCGAAGCCGAGCAGCAGGGCCTCCCCTTCGAACCGCGCACCGTCCGCATGAAGTCCGACCTGCGCGGTCCCGGCAAGGTCGCCCTCCCCCTCGCCTTCCTGCGCACCCCGGACGGCCGCTGGCACGCCAAGTGGCTGCACCTGTACCTCCAGGGCGACCCGGACGCCAACCGGGTCGAGGGCAACCGGGTCTCCGTCGCGACCCTGCTGCGCGGCATCGTCGAGCGCGACCACCTCACCGTCCGCTACCTCGCCGACCTCATGGGCGCCCCCACCACGACCCTGTGGAACACCGCTTCCCGCGCGACGCCCCCGCCCGGCCCGGTCACCTACATCGGCCTGGAACGCCCCGAGGGCCTGCACCCGGACTCGGTCGTCATCACCCCGGAAAACCTGCGCGACCTGATCCCCGCCTGACTGCTACGGTGATCCCCGGCGAGGCCATGGACGGGCTTCCTTCTCACTTCCCTGACCCTAGCCCGTCCGCTTTCCTCGCTCTCGACCTCACCGATGCCGGGGTGCCCACCACAGCACCCCGGCATCGTCGTTCCCCCACTCCTCGCCGCACACCCCACCCCCGGCCCTCCCCGCGCGACGACCTAGGCTGGACACGCACCACCGGCCCGGACCAGCGCGAGGGGCGCCCCATGACGCACGGCAGCGACGACGGCGAGGCGCTCGACCTCGCCGCCGCCCAACGCGAGCACTGGCAGCGGACGTACGGCACCCACCCGGGCATGTACGGCGAGCAGCCGTCCGACCCCGCGCGGCACGCCGCCCGTGTCTTCGCCGCCGCCGGGGCGCAGGAGGTGCTGGAGCTCGGCGCGGGCCACGGACGGGACGCGCTGTTCTTCGCCCGCGAGGGCTTCACCGTCCTCGCCGCCGACTTCAGCCCGACCGGCCTGGAGCAGCTCCGGGCCACGGCCGCCGCACGGCAGCTCGCCGACCGCGTCACCACCGCCGTCCACGACGTCCGCCGCCCGCTGCCGTTCCCCGACGCCTCCGTCGACGCCGTGTTCGCCCACATGCTGCTCTGCATGGCGCTGTCCACCGAGGAGATCCACGCGCTCGTCGCGGAGGTCCGCCGCGTGCTGCGCCCGGGCGGGACGTTCGTCTACACCGTCCGCCACACCGGTGACGCCCACTACGGCGCGGGCACCGGCCACGGCGACGACATCTGGGAACACGGCGGCTTCGCCGTGCACTACTTCCCGCGCGCCCTCGTCGACGCCCTCGCCAAGGGCTGGCACCTCGCCGAGGTGCACCCGTTCGACGAGGGGGACCTGCCCCGCCGCCTCTGGCGCGTCACCCAGCACAGGGCCGCCACACCGAACACCCCCACCTGACCACCCCACCTGACCACCCCACCTGACCACCCCGTCTGACCACCCCACCTGACCACCCCGCCAAAGCAGCCATCCCAAGCCCCCAACCCCCCCGGAGACCGCCCGATGACCACCGCCCAGCACCCCACCCCCGACCTGAGCATCGACGGCACCGGCCTGCTCTGCGTACAGCTGCTGCTGCGCCTGCGCGGCCGGATCTCCGGCCACCCGGCCGGCACGGTGGTCCACATCCACACCACGGACCCGGCGGCCCCGCTCGACCTCCCGGCCTGGTGCCACCTGACCGGTCACGAGTACCTCGGCCCGGTCCCGCACCCGGCCACCGACCGCGAGGTGTACGCCATCCGCCTCACCGCCGCCGCCCTCCCCACGCGCCCCGACCGCCCCTGGCACCCCGCGCCCGCCGACAGCGGGACGACTGGCTGACGACCGACGGTCGCGGCCCGCCCGCCATGCCGCCGACCCGACCGGTGTGCCACCATGGGGAAATCGAACGACCAAGCGCCATAGGGAGGTTGACCACCTTGGACGCGAATCCGGGCCCGATCCTCGACTGCCAGTGGCACGATCCTCAGGGCGACTGGCACCTGAGCGTCATCCGCAACGGGTCGGCGTGGGAGCTGTTCGCCGCCGCGCCCGTCCACTCGGAAACGATCCCCTTCGACGGCCCCGACGACGTCCGCCGCCTCGCCCAGGCACTGCTGGACCTTCCGGCCGAGCCCGAGCCGTACGAGTTCGAGTGGCACCTCTCGCGCACCGAGGACACCAGGCCCGGGGACGGGCACACCCTGTTCGCGACCTTCACGGTCGGGCTCGACCCGGCGGACGACCACCGCCCGTACCTCGCCTACCAGTCGTACTACCACCGGGGCCACTCGACCGCCCTCGGGCTGGAGGTGATCTGCGAGGACCCGCCGATCGACCGCCTCCGGGCCCAGGCGCACGCCCTCCTCACGAGCCTCCCGCAGCCGCAGCCGCTCCCGCCGCACCACACCCGCCGGACACCCTGAGCCGACGGCCGCGAACAGGGCCCACCGGCCGGGAAAACGCGAGCGCCGCACGCCCGCCGAAGCGGTCGTGCGGCGCCGGAGGCTCGCGCGGGAGAGCGCGGGAGAGACGGAGTCAGGCCGTCCGCCGCAGCAGCGCCAGGTACATCGCGTCCGTCCCGTGCAGGTGCGGCCAGAGCTGCACGTCCGGGCCGTCCCCGAGCGCGGGCACGCCGGGCAGCAGCGGCCGGGCGTCGATCCACTCGACGCGGCCGCCCTCCGCGCGCAGCACGTCGTCGACGACGGCCCGCGTTTCGGCGAGGTGCGGCGAGCACGTCGCGTACCCGACGACGCCGCCCACCCGGGTGGCCTCGATGGCCGAGCGCAGCAGGTCCCGCTGGAGCGGCCCGAACGCGGCGACGTCCGCGGGGCGCCGCCGCCACCGCGCCTCCGGCCGGCGGCGCAGCGCGCCGAGCCCGGAGCAGGGCACGTCCACGAGGACGCGGTCGAAGCCGCCGGAGCGCCAGGCCGGCCGCGTCCCGTCGGCCGCGATCACGGTGTACGGGCCGGGGTTGCCCTCCAGCGCCCGCGCCACCAGCCGGGCCCGGTGCGGCTGCTTCTCGCTGGCGACGAGGGCCGCGCCGCGCTCGGCGGCGAGGGCGCCGAGCAGTGCGGCCTTGCCGCCGGGGCCGGCGCAGCCGTCGAGCCACAGCCGGTCGGGGCCGTCCAGCGGAGCGGCGGCGAGGGCGAGGGCGACCAGCTGGCTGCCCTCGTCCTGCACACCGGCCCGGTTCTCCCGGACGGCGTCCAGCGAGCCCGGGTCGCCGCCCTCGGCGAGCCGCAGCGCGAACGGGGACCAGCGGCCGGGCTCGGCCTCCGGCAGGGCGTCGGCGAGTTCGCCGACGGCGACCCGTCCGGGCCGGGCGACGAGCGTGACCTCGGGCCGCTCGTTGTCGGCGCGCAGCAGGTCCTCGATCGCGGCGCGCCCGGAGGCGTCCGGCTGCCAGCGGCCGAGGGAGTCCCAGAGCGCGGAGACGACCCAGCGCGGGTGCGAGTGGACGACGGCGAGGTGGTCCTCGGCGTCCTGGTCGTACGGCGGGGCGACCTGCTCGATCCAGGCGTCGAGGTCGCGGGCGCTGATCCGGCGCAGGACGGCGTTGACGAACTTCGCCTTGCCGTCGCCGAGCACGACGCGGGCGAGCTCGACGGTGGCCGAGACGGCCGCGTGGCTCGGGATGCGGGTGGCGAGCAGCTGGTGGGCGCCGAGCGAGAGCACGTCGAGCACCGGCGGGTCGACCTTGCTCAGCGGCCGGTCGATGCAGGCGGCGATGATCGCGTCGTAGGTGCCCTGGAGGCGCAGGGTGCCGTAGACGAGCTCGGTGGCGAGGGCGGCGTCGCGCCGCTCCATGCCCTTCTGCTCGGCCTCGCGGAGCAGCGACGGCAGGATCAGGTTGGCGTAGGCGTCGCGCTCGTCGACGGCGCGCAGGGCGCGGAAGGCGACGATCCGCGCCGGGTCCTTCTTGGGCCGGCGGTGCGGACGGGGGGCGCGGTTGGCGCTGGGGGTGCTCACAGGTGCCTCAAAGTGCTGCGGTGGTTATCAGCTGCGGTGGTTGTCAGTTGCGGTGGTTATCAGCTGCGGTGGTTGTCAGCTGCGGTGGTTGTCGGACGAACAGTCGAACAGTAACGCCAAACCGGGTACCCCGGCCTCTCAGCCCCCGAAGCGCTCCCCGGCCTCCAGGCGCGCCCCGCGCGCCCAGTCCGCGGCCCGCATCTCCTTCTTGCCCTGCGGACGGACCTCGCCGAGCTCGATGTCGTGGCTGCCGGTGCCGACCCGGACGCTGTTCTTGCCCACCATGGCGACCTCGCCCGGCGCGAGCCCGGTCTCCCCGGGCAGGAGCTTGACCGGCCCGGTCACCTTGAGGCGCTCGCCGCGGAACTCCGTCCAGGCGCCGGGTGCCGGGGCGCAGCCGCGCACGACGCGGTCGATGCGCAGGGCGGGGTGGGTCCAGTCGATGCGGGCGTCCTCGACGGAGATCTTCGGGGCGAGCGTGACGCCCTCGGCCGGCTGCGGCACGGCGTGCAGGGAGCCGTCCGCGATGCCGTCCATGGTGGCGGCGAGCAGGCGCGCGCCGGACAGCGACAGCCGGGTCAGGAGCTCGCCGCTGGTGTCGGCCGGGCGGACCTCCTCGGTGATCACGCCGAAGACCGGGCCGGAGTCGAGGCCCTGCTCGATCAGGAAGGTGGACGCGCCGGTGACCTCGTCGCCGGCGAGCACCGCGTGCTGGACCGGGGCGGCGCCGCGCCACGCGGGCAGCAGCGAGAAGTGCAGGTTGACCCACCCGTGCTTGGGGATCTCCAGGGCGCCGGGGCGCAGCAGGGCACCGTAGGCGACCACCGGGCAGCAGTCGGGGGCGAGTTCGGTGAGCCGGGCGACGAAGTCCGGGTCGCTGGGCTTCGCCGGCTTGAGGACCTCGATCCCCGCCTCCTCGGCGCGCTGGGCGACGGGGCTGGCGACCAGCTTGCGGCCGCGCCCGGCGGGGGCGTCGGGGCGGGTGACCACCGCGACGACCTCGTGCCGGTCGGAGGCGAGCAGGGCGTCCAGGGCGGGAACGGCGACCTCGGGGGTGCCGGCGAAGACGAGACGCATCAAGTGCCTTTCTGAAAACGGGGATTCAGGCCAGTGGGGAGCTCAGCGCGCGGCGCCGAAGGTGCTGTGCGGGGAGACCTTGACGACCGGCGCCGGCCCGGTGCCCCACTCCGCCTCCCGGATCGCCCTGAGCGCGGCCTTGCGCTGCTCGGTGTCGAGCCGGTCGATGAAGATGATCCCGTCGAGGTGGTCGGTCTCGTGCTGGATGCAGCGGGCGAGCAGCTGGGTGCCCTCCAGGGTGACCGGGTCGCCGTACATGTTGAAGCCCTTGGCGACGACACCGTACGCGCGCTTGGTGTCGTAGCGCAGGCCCGGCAGGGAGAGGCAGCCCTCGGGGCCGTCCTGCTCGTCCTCGCTCAGCGACAGGTCCGGGTTGATCAGGTGCCCGGTGACGCCGTCCACGTGGTAGGTGAACACCCGCAGGGAGACGCCGAGTTGGGGTGCGGCGAGGCCGGCCCCGGGGGCGTCGAGCATGGTGTCGGTGAGGTCCCCGACGAGCTTGCGCAGCTCCTTGTCGAAGGTGGTCACCGGCTGGGCGGTGGCGCGCAGGACGGGGTCTCCGAAGAGACGGATCGGCTGGATCGCCACGGGGCGCGGGCTCCTGTCCGTAGGGGCGCGGGGCTGGGACAACGGCTGGTTCACCGGCAAGTCTATGCAACCCCTCCGTGCGGCCCGGCCGGCCACCCGTCCCCCGTCCTCCGTCGTCCCGCCCCACGCACCCCGCAGGCCTCACGCACCTCATCGGGCGCTCCCGCACCGCCCGCCGGGCCCGTCCCGTGCCACCCACACCCGTGACTGGCATATCCCGAGTCCGCTCGGCGGCGTTACCCCGGCCCCCGCTTCGGCGTTGGTCAAGTGAGATTGACCGGGGCCGGGGCGCACGGGACACGGCGCTCCGGCCGAGCTGACCGTACGGAAGGTGGCACGTAGGCCATGGCCGAGCAGATCAACCACGACGCCCGGGCGCGGGCGAGCCTGCACCTGCTGGTGCGGGACATCGAGCGGGTGAGGCGCCAGGTCGACGCGCTGCGGACCCTCACCGCCCAACTGGGCAACGTCTACCGCCCGCGCCGCCCCAGCACCTCGGCCGGGTTCGTGGTGTACGGCCGGGCGCCCGCGCCGACCGTGCGCCTGGCACAGGAGCTGCGGGAGAGCGTGGAGACGCTGGTGGCGGCGGCGGTCGAGTTCGACCGGGCACTGGGCTTCTCCTGGGACTCGGTCGGGTCGGCCCTCGGCGTCACCAAGCAGGCGGTGCACCGGCGGTACGGGATGCGCCGGCCGACCAGCGAACTGCTGGCCGCGAGCGGCGCCGTCCCGGGCCCGAGCCGCCCGGACCGCTCCGAGGAGCTGCCCGCCCCCGCCGAGCGCAGCGGCCTGGCCGCGACCGTCCCGGCGGCCCGCCAGGGCGGCCTGGACCGCAGTGCACTGGAGCGCGCCGGCACGGACCGCCCCACCGTGGACCGCAGCGCCATCGACCGGACGCCCCTGGACCGGACGCCGATCGATCGCGGCGTCCCCGACCGTTCCCCCGCCGAGCGCTCCCCGATCGACCGCACCGGCATCCCCCTGCGCGGCTGACCCCTCCCTCCCGAGGGCCCCCGGGGCGGGGTGGCCCACTCACCCCGCCCCCGCACGAGACGGAGCCGGGCCGCCCCCCGGCACCCGAGCAGCGAACCACCGCCACCACCCGGCGCCCGAACGGAGCCACCACCCAGCGCCCGAGCAGGCAACCGCCGCCACCACCACCCGGCGCCCGAACGGAGCACCACCGCTACCCGCCCGTCACCCGATGTCCAGCGGATCCACCCGCACCCGCACCGCCTCCGGTGTCCGCAGCGCGATCCGCGCGATCTGCGCCGCCTTCAGCGCCGCCGCCAGCGCCGCCCCCTGCCCGGGCGGCACGCGCAGCAGCGCGCGCTCCTGCTCCTCGCCGCGCAGCGCCGGCACGGGCACCGGCCCGAGGACGTCCGCGCCCTCCGGCAGCCGGATCAGCCCGAGCAGGTCGGCGACCGCCGCCGGGCTCCCCGCGACCGAGGCCATCCGGGAGACCGGTGGGAAGTGCAGCTGGGCCCGCTCGTCCCGCTCCAGCCCGGCGTGCCCGAGCGGGTCCCACCGCACCAGGGCCTGCACCGGCCGCGCGGACGGCTCGGCGGCGACGACGACCGTCCCGCCCTCCGTCGACGGCCGGACGAGCGCGGCGGCCGCCAGCCACAGCCGCAGCGTCTCCTCGCCGGCCCGCAGGTCGGGGCGGCTCAGCAGCGCCCAGCCGTCCAGCAGGAGCGCGGCGCCGTAGCCGGTGCCGCCCTCGACCACCGGTTCGGCGCCGGGGGTGGAGATCACCAGCGAGGCCTCGTCGGGCACGGTGGCGAGCACCGCGTCCCGCCCGGAGGTCCGCACCGGGATGCGCGGGAACGCCTTCCCGAGTTCCTCGGCCGTCCGCCGCGCGCCGACCACCTGGGCCCGTAGCCGGAAGGAACCGCACTCGGTGCAGTGCCAGTCGTTCTCCGGCTCTCCGCACCACGCGCAGCACAGCGCGGCGTCCGCCGACGGCGCCTCCAGCGGCCCCTCGCACCGCCGGCAGCGCGCGGGCGTCCGGCAGCGCCCGCAGGCGAGCCGGGGCACGTAGCCGCGCCGGGGCACCTGGATGAGCACCGGGTGCCCGGCCGCGAGCGCCTCGCGCGCGGCCTCCCAGGCCACCGACGGCAGCCGGGCGGCCTGCGCGGCGGCGTCCCGGTGCTGGTCCTGGTCGGTGACGGTCCGCACGCGCGGCGCGACCTGCCGGACGGTCTCCCGGTCGGCGACCAGCGGCCGCGCCCACCCGGTACTGACCAGCTGCGCGCCCTCGACCGTCACGGCGTGCCCGCCGAGCAGCACGGCCGCGCCCTCCTCGGCGGCCCGCAGCAGCGCGACCTCGCGGACGTGCGGGTGCGGGGCGCGCGGGTCGCTGTGGCTGCTGTCGCCGTCCGACCAGACCACGACCAGCCCGAGGTCGCGCACCGGCGCGAACATCGTGGCGCGGGTGCCGATGACGGCGTGCACCGAGCCGCGGCTCACCGCGAGCCAGCGCCGGTAGCGCTCGCGCGGACCGGCCTCCGCCTCCAGGGCGACGTGCATGCCCTCGCCGAGCAGCTCGGTGAGCGCCCGGTCCACCCGCGCCACCGAGCGGCCGTCCGGCAGGACGACCAGCGCGCCGCGCCCGCCCGCCAGCGTCGCCGCGACGGCCCGGGCGATCTCGTACGGCCAGCCGGGCCCGGGCAGCGCCGACCAGACGGCCCGCGGCGCACCGCCGCCGGCCAGCGCGGCGAGGAAGTCGGGCCCGGCCGGGTAGCGCTGCCAGCCGCCGGGGGCGGGCGCCGCCGGGCGCGGGCGCGGCGGCGGGGAGTCCTCCGCCTCGGCCTTGGCGTGCCGGGGCGGGATCGCCAGCTGGAGGACGTCCGCCAGCGTGCCCGCGTACCGGTCGGCGACGGTCCGGCACAGGCGCAGGAGCTGCGGGGTGAGGACGGGCTCGGGCGAGAGCACCTGGGCGAGCGGCGCGAGCGGGCCGGGGAAGTCGCTCTTCTCCAACCGCGCCACGATGAACCCGTCGTGCAGCTCCCCGCCCTCGCGCTGCCCCTTGACGACGCGCGCGCCGAACCGGACCCGCACCCGGACGCCGGGAAGGGCCTCCTCGGCCATCGCGGCCGGGACCTCGTAGTCGAAGAACTTGTCGATGGTCAGCACGCCCTTGTCGACCACGACCCGGGCCACCGGCAGGTGCTCGGCCCGCTTCGCGCCGCGCCACGTCCGCGGCTTGGCCTTGCGGACCGTCTCCCGGATGAACGCCAGCTGCTCCGGCTCGGCGCCCCCGTTCTCCCCTGTTGTGCTGCTCATCGCTCCCAAGTACTACCAGGTCACACCGACAGGACGCGCAGAAGCGGGGGGGCCCCCCCCCCCGGGGCGGGGGGGGGCCCCCCCCGGGGCCCCCCCCCCCACCGCGGTCGTGCCGGAGACGCCCGGCACGGTTCGGTGAGTGATCACGGAGGCTCCTGGCGGGTGGGGGAAGGGGCGGCGGCGGCCGGTTGTCCGGAATCGATCGGTCCGTCCGCCGGTTCCCCGGCGTCGTCGAACGCCGCTTCGAACGGCCCGATCCCCGGTACGGCCTGGTCATCCGCCGCGGCGGGACCTCGGGCCCATGTCCTGAACGCGCTGTCGGTGGCCACGACGGGAGGCCTCCGGATCATCGCGCGTGAGGGCTCTGCGTATCCCCGTCGTCACAGGTCACCCCGTACGCCGGCGGCTCCGGGGCGCCCTCCGGTGGTCACCGCCCGGTAGATCAAGATTCAGCTCTCGTGCACGTGTTTCACACATCCCCCACTTTGGGTGCCCCCGATGCTCTACATTGATGTCCACTTCGCTCGGTTCGACGCGGGGCGACGATCGATGATTCACGGGTCCGGCGCTGCGCATGGCCGGTAGTCGCGTCCCGGCGGCAGCCGTGGGGGCGGTGAATTCCCGGCGCCCGGAAATCGGGCTTCGAGTGTGGAGAGCGACCGCCGGCGGATTCCCGTCCATTTCGGGATTCCGGCAGGACGTATGGGTCCGTCGGTGCTTTTTGGGGGATGTACACGTAGCGCTGCAGGAGTCGATTTCGCCATGCCCGGGAGCGGGACCTCCCGGCGGTAGGAACAGCGCGGCACGGGAGGCGGCGGGGCCTCCCGAAGGGGAGGAATCAGGTGCGGGAGGCGCGAGCCTCCCGGGGGGAGGAATCGTGTGGAGCGAGCACGTCGAACCCACTGGTGACCTGGAAGGGGCTGTCGAGCAGGGGGAGGGGGAATTAGTCCGCCCGTTCCAGGCGGTGCGGGGGCGCCCGGTGAACGGGAGGATCGGGCGGCCCGAGAGTGACTGGGAGCAGCAGTACCGCCGTACGGTGATCATCGGCGACACCGTGACCACCGCCTTCGTGGTGGCGGCGATCGGCGGGTTCTTCGGGGTCAGGGACGCGGCCAACTGGCACGAGAAGTGGGGGATCCTCGCCTTCGGCACCGAACTCCTGGTGCTCGCGGCGCTGGCGACGACCCGGTCGTGGGCGCCGGCCGTGCTCGGCCAAGGGGCCGAGGAGTTCCGCCGGCTCGGACGCGCGCTGTTCGCGGCGGCCGTCGTCCTGTCGCTCGGCGGGATCGCCCTCACCTCGACCAACATCAAGCTCTGGATCTTCGTCGCGATCCCGGCGATCACGGGCGTCACCATGACCGAGCGGTACCTGCTGCGCCTGTGGCTGCACAAGCAGCGGAAAGAAGGGCGGTGCCTGCGCCCGGTGCTGGCCGCCGGGAGCCCGGCCACCATGCGCGACCTGATCGCCCGGACCCGCAAGTTCCCGCACCTCGGCTGGCGGGTGGAGGCGGTCTGCACGCCGTACGCCCTCGGGCTGGGCGGTGACCGGCTGGACGGCGTGCCGGTCGTGGGCCGGCTGACGGACGTGGCCAACCACGTCCGCCGCGACGGCTACCGGGTCGTCGCCGTCACCCCGGACCCGTACTGGACGCCGGACCGGCTGCAGCGGCTGGCCTGGAAGCTCGAAGGCAGCGACGCCGAGATGGTCGTGGCCCCCGTGCTGATGGAGGTTGCCGGACCGCGGCTGCACGTCGACGCGGTGCTCGGGATCCCGATGCTGCGGGTCAGCATGCCGACCTTCACGGGGGGCCGGCGGGCCGTCAAGGAGGTCGTCGACCGGCTGGGCGCCGCTGTCCTGCTGGTCCTGTTCGCGCCGCTGATGCTGCTCGTCGGGCTGCTCGTGCTGGCGGACAGCCGGGGCGGGGCGTTCTACCGCCAGCACCGGGTCGGCAAGGACGGCCGCGAGTTCACCCTGGTCAAGTTCCGCACCATGGTGGCCGGGGCGGACCGGGCGAGGGCTGCGCTGGCCGACCGCAACGAGGGCGCCGGCCTGCTGTTCAAGCTCCGCCGGGACCCGCGGGTGACCCGGGTCGGCGGGGTGCTGCGCCGCTACTCGCTCGACGAGCTGCCGCAGCTGCTCAACGTGCTCACCGGGTCGATGTCGCTGGTCGGCCCGCGGCCCCCGCTGCCGGAGGAGTCCGCCGCGTACGGACCGGACATCCGGCGGCGACTGCTCGTCAAGCCCGGGCTCACCGGCCTGTGGCAGATCAGCGGGCGCAGCGACCTGCCGTGGGAGGAGGCGGTGCGGCTGGACCTGCGGTACGTGGAGGACTGGTCGCTGGCCCTGGACACGGTGATCTTGTGGAAGACCCTGCGGGCGGTGCTCCAGGGGCAGGGGGCGTACTAGCCGCCAGGGGCCCCGCACGACGCGACAACGCACGGCACGACAACGCACGGCACGGCACGTGGACGGCAGGCCGGATCGGCCTGCCCGAGGGGAGGAACGGGTCATGAGGGTCAGCGTCCTGGGGCTCGGCTACGTGGGCTGCGTGTCGGCCGCGTGCCTGGCCAGTCTGGGGCACGAGGTCATCGGCGTGGACGTCAACCAGGTGAAGGTCGACCTGGTCAACGACGGCAAGGCCCCGGTGGTCGAGGAGCGGATCGGCGACCTGATCGCCGAGATGGTGCGGACCGGGGCGCTGCGCGCCACCACCGACGTCCGCGAGGCGGTCCTGGGCAGCGAGGTGTCGCTGGTCTGCGTGGGCACGCCGTCGGAGCCCAACGGCGGCCTGTGCACCACGTACCTGGAGCGGGTCGCCGAGCAGATCGGCGCCGTGGTGGCCGAGCGGGGCGGGCGGGGTGGGCGGCACACCGTCGTGTTCCGCAGCACCATGCTCCCGGGCACCTGCCTGAACCTGCTGGTGCCCATCCTGGAGAAGCACGCCGGCGGCACGGCCGGGACGGACTTCGGGGTCGCGGTGAACCCGGAGTTCCTGCGCGAGGGCACGAGCGTGCGGGACTTCTTCGACCCGCCGAAGACCGTCATCGGCGAGCTCGACCCGGCGAGCGGGGACGTGGTCGCGGCGCTGTACGAGGAGCTGCCCGGCGAGGTGTTCCGGGTGCCGGTCCCGACGGCCGAGGCGATCAAGTACGCGGACAACGCGTTCCACGGCCTCAAGATCGGCTTCGCCAACGAGTTCGGCGCGGTGTGCCAGGCGCTCGGGGTGGACTCGCACCAGGTGATGGACGTGTTCCTGGCCGATCGCAAGCTCAACATCAGCCCCGCCTACCTGCGGCCCGGCTTCGCCTTCGGCGGCTCCTGCCTGCCCAAGGATCTGCGCAGCCTGGTCCACGCGGCACGGCGCGCCGACGTCTCGGTGCCGATCCTCTCCCACGTGCTGGCCTCCAACGCCGACCACCTCCAGCGCGCGGTGGAGCTGGTCGAGCGCACCGGCAAGCGCCGGGTCGGCCTGTTCGGCCTGTCCTTCAAGCCCGGCACCGACGACCTCCGCGAGAGCCCGCTCGTCGAGCTGGCCGAGCGGCTCTTCGGCAAGGGCTACGACCTGCGGATCTACGACCCCAACGTGAACCTCTCCCGGCTGCTCGGCGCGAACCGCGAGTACATCGAGACCCGGCTGCCGCACCTCGCGCAGCTGCTCGCCCAGTCCGTCGACGAGGTGCTCGACCACGCCGAGGTGTGCGTGGTCGGGACGAAGGACCCCGCGGTGCTGTCCGCGCTGCCGCACGGCGGCGCCGACGGTGACGGCCCGGCGATCGTCGACCTCGTCCGCCTGCCCGACGCCGAGGCGCGCCGGGCCGAGCCGGGGTACGCGGGCCTTGCCTGGTGACGCGGCCGGCGGCGACGGGCGGGGCCGTCGCGCGCTGGTCCTGGTGGAGAACCTGTCGGTGCCGTTCGACCGGCGGGTGTGGCAGGAGTGCACGACGCTGCGCGACGCGGGCTGGACGGTGCACGTCATCTGTCCGCAGGGCACCAAGCGGGACACCGAGCCGGAGGCGGAGATCGACGGGGTGCGGATCCACCGCTACCCGTTGCGCGCGGCCACCGGCGGACCGGCCGGCTACCTGCGGGAGTACGGAACGGCGCTGTGGCACACGGCCCGGCTGGCCCGCAAGGTCGGCCCGGTCCACGTCGTCCACGCCTGCAACCCGCCCGACCTGCTGTTCCTGCCGGCCCTGTGGCTGAAGCGGCGCGGCGCGCGGTTCGTCTTCGACCAGCACGACCTCGTGCCCGAGCTGTACCTGTCCCGGTTCGACCGCGGCGAGGACCTGCTCTACCGCGGAGTGCGCGCACTGGAACGGCTGACCTACCGGGCCGCGGACGTCGTGCTCGCGACGAACGAGAGCTACCGGGACGTCGCGCTGCGCCGCGGCGGTCTGCGGCCGGAGGACGTGTTCGTGGTGCGCAGCGCGCCCGACACCGAGCGGTTCCGGCCGGTGGAGCCCGAGCCGGAGCTGAAGCGCGGCAAGCCCCATCTGCTGTGCTACCTCGGCGTGATGGGCCCGCAGGACGGCGTCGACTACGCCCTGCGGGCGCTCGCGAAGCTGCGCGACGACCTCGGGCGGACCGACTGGCACGCGGTGTTCGTCGGCGGTGGCGACACCTTCGACGAGATGGTGGCGCTGTCCCGGCGGCTCGGGCTCGCGGAGCAGGTGGAGTTCACCGGGCGCGTCCCGGACGCCGACCTGGTGCGCTACCTGTCCAGTGCGGACGTGTGCCTCTCGCCCGACCCGCGCAATCCGCTCAACGACGTGTCGACCATGAACAAGGTCCTGGAGTACATGGTCATGGGCCGGCCGATCGTCTCGTTCGACCTGCGGGAGGCACGGGTCTCCGCCGGTGACGCCGCCGTCTACGCGCCCGCGAACGACGAGGCCGAGTTCGCCCGGCTCGTCGCGCTGCTGATGGACGATCCGGAGAAGCGGGCCTGGATGGGCAAGCTCGGCCAGGAACGGATCAACGGGCCGCTCGCCTGGCGCAACTCCCAGCGCGCGCTGCTCGACGCCTACGCCGCCGCCTGCCGCCCGCTCGTGAACGGCAGCCGCACCCCGGGCCGTCGGGCAGGGAGAAGGCCTCGGCGTTGAGCGACGAAACGATACGCCTGGTCACGGTCGGCCGGATCCTCCGACGGCGGTGGCGGCTCCTGGCCGTCCTCGCCGTGGTGGGTGCGCTCGTCGGGTACGGCACGTCCCTGCTGTTCCCGCCGCGCTACACGACGTCGGCGTCGGTCCTGCTGCCGGGGGTGTGGCAGGACCGCGAGCTGCTGACGCAGGCCCAGATCGCGACCAGTTCGGTGGTGGTCGACCGGGCGGCCGCCACCCTGGGCTGGACCGGCGTCACCGGCACCAAGCTCCAGGACCGGGTGAGCGCCACGGCGTCGGACGGGAACATCATCAAGATCTCGGGCACGGCCGAGACCCCGGAGCGCGCGCAGCAGCTCTCCGACCAGGTGGCCCATCAGTTCGTCGCGTTCGCCTCGCACGTCGCGGGCGACAGCACCGACCCCGAGGCGGCGCAGCCCGAGGCGCTGCGCCAGCTCGTGCTGCAGGCCGGCCGCAACATCAGCGACCTCGCCGCCGCGGCCGGTCCGGGGCAGACCGTGGACAGCGTGTCGACCCGTACCGAGCTGGCGAAGCTGCGCACCGCCCTGCAGGACGCCATCAAGAAGCTGGACCAGGTCGACCCGGCCGCCAACAAGGCCAACATGGTCGTCATGGGGTCGGCGCCCCGGCCGTCCGGCGAGGCGCCGCCGACGAGGATTCAGCTCGTCGCCGCCGGGGCGCTGCTGTTCTTCCTGGTCGCGCTGGTCGGCCACCTCGCCGCCGGGCGGACGAGCCGCCGGCTGCGCACCGGACCGGAGATCGCCGCGGCGCTGGGCTCGGTGCTCCTCGGTGCCGTCGACGTCCCCGGTGACCGGTCCGCCCACCGGGCCGACGGCCGTGGCCCCCGGGCCCTGGTCCGCCGGCTGCTGGGCACGGACGTCCGGTGGGACCTGCCGGCCCCGCGCGTCTCCGGCGACGAGGCCGGCCGGCAGCTCCGCTACCGGCGGGTGTGCGCCCGCCTGCGGGACCGACTGCCGTCCCCCGGGCGGCTGCTGGTCGTCGTCCCGGAGGGCGACGAGACGGCCCGCCGGGCCGCCGGGCAGCTCGTCGCAGAGGCAGCGGGCGATCCCGTGCTGCGGGCGGTGGACGTGTCGGTCTCCCGGCCGCTGGTGTCGGACCACGACGGCGAGTCCGGCGCCGTGGTCGTGCTCAGCGCGGGCGACTGGACCGCGGGGGAGCTCGCCGACGTCGCCGGGGCGTGCGCGGACGCCGGCCACGAGGTCGTCGGCGTCGTCGTCGCCGAGCCGGTCCTGGCCCGAGCAGGGCGCTCCGCCGACCGCCACCCGGAGGGTGCCGTGCCGGTGCTCGCCGTCGGCGACGACGCGAGAAGGGGCCCGGAGTGACGACGAGTACGACGCCGGAGCCGTCGGCCCCCGCCCCGCTGCTGGATCTGCAGTCGCTGGTGGTCGCGGTGCGCAGGCGCCGCCGACTGTGGTGCGTCATGGCGCTGCTCGGGCTGCTGGCCGGTGCGGCGGTGGCCGTCCTGCGGCCGCCCGCGCCGAGCGCGACGGTCAAGGTGCTGGTCGCCCACCAGGCGGACCAGCCGAACGACCCCGGGACGCTGATCCGCACCGACGCCGCGCTGCTCCAGACCACGGGCATCGCGGGCAAGGCCCTGCAGGCCCTCGGATCCGCGGAGAAGCCCGAGGACTTCATGCGGGACTACGCGGGTGCCGGCCTGACCAACAACCTCCTGCAGATCAACGTGACGGGCACGAGCGACGCGGAGGCGGTGGCCCGGGCCAAGGCGCTGGCCGACGCGTTCGTCGCGGACCACGTCCGGCGGATCCAGGAGGCCGCGGACGCCGAGGCCAAGGCCTACCTCGACCAGCGCGACCGGCTGCGCGAGGAACTCGCCCAGGTCAACAAGTCGATCGGGGAGGCCTCGCAGCAGAACGACCCGAAGACGGCGGCGAGCCGGGAGTCGCTCGACACCAGCCGGTCCGAACTCATGTCGCGGATCGCCGACTTCAGTCAGCGCGCCGCGGAGGCGGGCGTGGGCACGCCCCGGCTCGTCGCCGGCACGCAGATCGTGGACGCCCCGCGCGCGGTGCGGCAGTCGCTGCCCAAGACCGCCGCCACCGACGCCGCCCTCGGGCTCGTCCTCGGACTCGTCCTCGGGCTCGCGGTGGCCGCGGTCGGCGCGGTGGTGGCGGACCGCCCGGTGTTGCGCCGGGAGATCGCGGCGAACCTCGGTGCCTCGGTCATCGCGGAGCTGCGCGGCGTGCCCCGCAGGTCCGTCGGGCGGTGGCAGCGTCGGCGGACCAGGGCGGCCAGGACCCGGCTCACCGCGACCCTGGCCCGCAGCGTGCGCGGCTCGGCGGACGCCGTGTCGCTGCTGGAACTCGGCTGCGCGCGCACCACGAGCGTGATCGCCCTGGACCTCGCCGGCGAACTGGCGTCGGAGGAGGAGGGGCCGGTGGTCGTCGTCGACGGGCTGCCCGGCCCGCAGCTCGCCAAGCGCCGCGCCAGGCCGGGGGATCCGACCGTCGTCGTCGGCGGGCGCGCCGGGGCCGTGCCGCCCGAGGAGCGCCGGCTCGGCGTCGGCTCGGTGGCGCCCGGCACGGCGTGGACCGACCTCCGCCACCTCGGCACCCGGACGGTGCTCGTGGTGCGGGCCGGGCACGGCAGTGCCGCCTGGCTGCACACCGTGGCCCGGCAGCTCGCGGACCAGGGCATCCCGGTGATCGGGGTGGTGCTGATCGACCCCGACCCGCGGGACCGGACCGACGGCACCCTCTGGGACGGGCCGCACGCCGCGCCGCGCGGCCGGCGAGCCCGCCCGCCCAGGCGCGATGGGACCGGCCGCCGGCGCACGGAACGACAACCGACGAGGACCGCACCGGTCCCGGACAACGACCAGGAGGCGGGCTAGACATGTGCGGCATCGCGGGAACGTACCGGTGGCCGGACGGGAAGGCCGTGACCGACCTGCTCACCGACACCCTCGCCCACCGGGGCCCGGACGGGGCCGGCCGCTACGGCCACCCGGTCGGCGACGGCGACGTGCAGCTCGGGCACCGCCGGCTGGCCATCGTCGACCTCTCCGAGACCGGCGCCCAGCCGATGGTCTCGGACGGCCTCGTCCTGACGTACAACGGCGAGCTGTACAACGCGCCCGAGCTGCGCGCCGAACTGGCCGCCGCCGGCGTGCGCTTCCGCGGGACCTCCGACACGGAGGTGCTGCTGGAGGCCTGGCGGCGCTGGGGCACCGACTGCCTGCCCCGGCTGCGCGGCATGTTCGCGTTCGGGATCTTCGACGAGCGGACCGGCGAGCTGGTGCTCGTCCGCGACCAGCTCGGCATCAAGCCGCTGTTCCTGGTCCGGCGCGGCGGGGGCCTGGTGTTCGCCTCCGAGCTCAAGGCGCTGGCCGCCGCCACCGGCGGGTCGCTGGAGGTGGACCACGCGGCGCTGGTGGCCTCCCTGCTCTACTACTGGGTGCCGGACTCGCGGTGCGCCTTCCGCGAGGCCGAGAAGCTGCCGCCGGGCAGCTGGCTCCGGTGCAGGCCCGACGGCCGGGTCGAGCGCGGCCGGTACTGGAACCTGCGGGACGTCGCCGCCGAGGGCCGGGAGCGGGCCCTGGCCGGCGAGCGGCCGGACCTCGCCGCCATCGTCGAGGAGTCGACCCGGCGTCACCTGCTCTCCGACGTGCCGGTGGCGACGTTCCTCTCCGGCGGGCTGGACTCCAGCTACCTGACCGCGCTGGCCGCCCGCGACCGGCCCGGCATCTCGGCCTACACGATCGGCTTCCGCGCCGAGGACGCCAGGTTCGAGGCCATGCCCGACGACCTCCGCTACGCCCGGCAGGTGGCCGGGCGGTTCGGCGTCGACCTGCACGAGATCGAGATCGCCCCGGACGTGCTCGACCTGCTGCCGAGGATGACGTACCACCTGGACGAGCCGATCGGCGACCCGGCCGCGATCAACACCTACCTGATCTGCTCGGCCGCCCGGGAGGCCGGGGTCAAGGTGATGCTCTCGGGGATGGGCGCCGACGAGCTGTTCGCCGGCTACCGCAAGCACCTGGCCAACCGGCTCGCGCTGCGCTACCAGCGCGTCCCGCGGCCCCTGCGGCGCGGACTGTCCGCGGCCGTGGACCGGCTTCCGGTCGCCACGGCCACCCGGGGGTTCCGCTCGGTGCGGTTCGCGAAGCGGTTCCTCTCCTTCGCCGACCTGCCGGAGGAGACGGCGTTCCGGCGCAGCTACACGATGTACGACCGGGCCGAGCTGCTCGCCCTCGTCGACCCGGACCTGGCCGGGACGGTCGACGACGTGCTGACCGAGCACGCGGACGTCTACGGGGACAACGACCTCGACGACTTCGTCAACCGCATGTGCCTGGGGGACGCGCGGATGTTCCTGCCGGGCCTGAACCTCGCCTACACGGACCGGTCGAGCATGGCCGCGTCCACCGAGGTGCGGGTGCCGTACGTGGACGTCGAGGTGGTGCGGGCGGCGTTCGCGGTGCCCGGTGACCGCAAGATCGTCGGACGGCAGGGCAAGGCCGTGCTCAAGGAGGCGGCCACCTCCGTCCTGCCCCGGGAGATCGTGTACCGGCCCAAGGGCCTGTTCAGCGCGCCGCTGCGGGCCTGGATGAGCCGGGACCTGGCGCCGCTGGTGCGCGAGGTGGTGAACGACGGCGTGCTCGTCCGGTCGGGGTTCCTGCGCCGGGACGCGCTGGCGCGGCTCGTCGCCGCGGACGCCGCCGGGCAGCAGGACTACTCCAAGCACCTGTGGCACGTGCTGACCCTCGAGTACTGGTACCGCGGCGCGACCTCCGGCTGAGGCCGCGGCCGGAATGCGACGACGTGACGACGTGACGACATGGGAACAAGGGGACTTCGGGTGAAACAGGTCGTGCAGAACTACAAGAGCGGCGAGCTGTCGGTGCTCGACGTGCCGGTGCCGGGCTGCAAGCCGGGCGGAGTGCTGGTCCGCAGCGCCTTCTCGCTGATCTCCACCGGCACCGAGCTCATGAAGGTCTCCGAGGCCGGGATGTCGATGCTGGGCAAGGCCCGCTCCCGGCCGGACCAGGTGGCCAAGGTCATGCAGAGCGTGGCCACCAACGGACTGCCCGCCACCTACCGCAAGGTGATGGGCAAGCTGGACTCCTACACGCCGCTGGGCTACTCGCTGTGCGGCGTGGTCGAGCAGGTCGGCGCCGGGGTCGACGACGTGAAGGCCGGCGACCTGGTGGCCTGCGCGGGCAACGAGCACGCGCTGCACGCCGAGCTGAACTGGGTGCCGAAGAACCTCTACGTCCCGGTGCCGGACGGCCTCGCGCCGCGGCACGCGGCCTTCGGCACCGTCGGGTCGATCGCGCTGCAGGGCGTGCGCCAGGGCGAGCCGCAGCTCGGCGAGGTGGCGCTGGTCATCGGGCTCGGGCTGATCGGGCAGCTGGTGGTGCAGCTGCTCACCGCCGCGGGGGTGCGCGTCGTCGGGGCCGACCCTGACCCGGCGCGCTGCGAACTCGCTGCGCGCCTGGGCGCCGTGGCCTGCGGCGATCCCGCCTCCGCGGCCGTGGCGGGCGCCGTCGCCGAGCTGACCGGCGGTCACGGCGTGGACCAGGTGTACCTGGCGGCCGGCGGCGGCAGCAACCAGCCCGTCGAGCTGGCCGCCGCGCTGGCCAGGGACCGGGGCCGGGTCGTCGACATCGGCAAGTGCCGGCTGGACCTGCCCTGGAACGCGTACTACGAGAAGGAGCTCGACGTCCGGTTCTCCCGCTCGTACGGCCCCGGGCGCTACGACCCGGAGTACGAGCTGGAGGGGCGGGACTACCCGATCGGCTACGTGCGCTGGACCGAGCGCCGCAACCTCGCGTGCTTCCTCGACCTCGTCGCCCGGGGCCGCGTCGACGTGGAGCCGCTGATCTCCCACATCGCCGACTTCGGCGACGCCGTCGAGACGTACCGGCGCCTGAAGGACGGCGAGTTGAAGGCCGTGGCCGTGCTCTTCCGGTACCCCGGGCCCGAGGGGGAGGGAACGGCGGAGGCCCCGGTGATGGCGGTGCCGGAGGTGCGCGTCGAGACCAGGGCACCCGCGCCGTCCCGTCCCGTCAACACGCCGGTGCGGCTGGCGTTCGTCGGCGCGGGGAACTACGCGACGTCGATGCTGCTGCCGCACCTGGCCGGGCGCGACGGCGTCGCGCTGTCCACGGTCGTCACCACGACGGCGCTCTCGGCGGCCAACGCGCAGCGGAAGTTCGGCTTCGCCCGGGCGACCACCGATCTGGACGGCGTGCTCGGGGACCCGTCCATCGACGCCGTGTTCGTGGTCACCCGGCACAGCTCGCACGCCGAACTGACCCGGCGGGCGCTGCTGGCCGGCAAGGCGGTGTTCGTGGAGAAGCCGCTGGCCCTCACCGAGGACGACCTGGCGGGCGTGCTCGCGGCCGTGACGGAGTCCGGCAACGACCGGCTGCAGGTGGGCTTCAACCGCCGGTTCTCGCCGCTGCTGCGCGAGGCCAAGGCCCGGTTCGGCGCGCGGAGCGGCCCGGCGAGCCTGCGCTACCTGGTCAACGCGGGCCGCCTGCAGCACGGCAGCTGGTACCTCCAGCAGGGCACCGAGGGCTCCCGGTTCGCCGGCGAGGGCGGGCACTTCATCGACACGGCGAGCTGGCTGCTGGAGGCCGACCCGGTCTCGGTGTACGCGGTGGCCTCGGCCGGCAACGAGGACCTCCAGGTCGTGCTGCGCTACCCGGACGGCTCCACGGCCACCATCAGCTACGTCACCACCGGCGCGTCCGGCTTCCCCAAGGAGACGCTGGACCTCGTCGCGGACGGCAAGGTGCTGAAGCTCGACGACTTCGTCCGCGCCTCGGTGTACGGGGGCAAGCGGTGGGTCAGTTCGCGGCTGCCGAAGGCCAGGGACAAGGGCCAGTCCAACGAGCTGGCCGCGTTCGTCCGGGCGGTGCGGACCGGCGGGCCGATGCCGGTGCCGCTGGAGTCGCTGGTCGCCACCACGGCGGCCACCCTCGCCGTGCAGACCGGCCTGGCCGGCGGCGTGCCGGTGGCGCTGGAGCGGGCACGATGACGATGAGCGCGGGCTGGTACCTGCGGCGGCTGTCCCGGATGGGGCCGCGGGAGGTCGGCGGCCGGGCGGGCGACGCGGTGCGCAGGCGGCGGTGGCGCTCGGAGCCGCCGCCCTGCCCGGAGGTCACCGGCGCCCGGTTCACCGCCGTCCTGCCCGCCGGGGCGATCGCCGCGGTGCCGGCGGAGGCCGCGAAGCGACTCGTCGCCGAGGCGGACCGGCTGATGGACGGGTACGCCGAGTTCTTCGGGGTGGACCGCGACGACCTGGCCGACCCGGACTGGTGGCGCGACCCGAAGACCGGGCGCCGGGCCCCGGCCGGCTACGCCTTCGACGTGCCCTACCGCGACGAGGACGCGGTCGGGGACATCAAGCAGATCTGGGAGCCCTCCCGGCACCAGTACCTGACCGTGCTCGCCGCCGCCTACGCCCTCACCGGGAACGAGCGCTACGCCGAGCGCGTGGCCGCGCACCTTCGGTCGTGGTGGGCGGCCAACCCGCCGCTGCGCGGCGTGCACTGGATCAGCGGCATCGAGCTGGGCATCCGGCTGCTGTCCTGGGTGTGGATCCGCCGGCTGCTCGACGGCTGGCCGGGCGCGGCCGGGCTGTTCGAGGGCAACCCGGTGGCGCTGGAGCAGATCTGGCACCACCAGCGCTGGCTGGCCGCCTTCCCCAGCCGGGGGTCCTCGGCCAACAACCACGTCATCGCCGAGGCCGCCGGGCAGTTCGCCGCGGCCTGCGCGTTCGGCTGGTTCCCGGCCTCGGAGCGCTGGCGGTCCGGCGCGCTGCGCTCGCTGGAGCGGCACCTGCGCGGCAACACCTTCCCGTCCGGCCTCAACCGCGAGCTGGCGACCGAGTACCACGGGCTCGTCCTGGAGCTGGGCCTCGCCGCGCTGGCCGAGGCGGACGCCGCCGCCGTGCCCGTCCCGGCGTCCGTCCGGCTGGTCCTGCTGCGGATGACCGACGCCCTCGCGGCCGTCGTGGACAACCGGCTGCGGCCGCCGCGCCAGGGCGACGCGGACGACGGGTACGGCCTGGTCCTGGACGGCCCCGGCACCGACCGCTGGGCCTCGCTGCTGGCCACCGGGGACGCCGTGTTCGGCCGGCTCGCCTGGTGGCCGGCGGTGACCGGCGGCGACGTGCGCACCCCGCTGCTGGCCGCGCTGATCCGCCCGTACGGGAAGAGCGGAGCCGTCACCCGCCCGGCACGCCGGCCCGGCCACTTCGCCGACGCCGGTATGACCATCCTGCGCGGCCCGGGGGAGATCTGGTGCCGCTGCGACGGCGGTCCGCACGGCTTCCTGTCCATCGCCGCGCACGCCCACGCGGACGCGCTGTCCGTGGAGGTCCGGCACGACGGCGTGGAGGTGCTCGCCGACCCCGGGACGTTCTGCTACCACGGACAGCCCGAGTGGCGGAGCTACTTCCGCTCGACCCTGGGCCACAACACCCTGGAGCTGGACGGCGGCGACCAGTCCGTCTCCGGCGGCCCGTTCCTGTGGACCCGGCACGCCCGCAGCCGCGTCCTGGCCGCGGACACGTTCAACGGGAGCGTGGCCCGCTGGAGCGCCGAACACGACGGCTACCAGGACTCGGTGCACCGCCGCCGGGTGGAGCTGACCGCCGCCACCCGGGAGCTGCGGGTGGTCGACGAGGTGCGCGGCCCGCGCCGGGCCGTGCGTCTGGCCTTCCACCTCGGCCCGGCGATCACTGCCGACCTGACGGGGCACCGGGCCCTGCTCACCTGGACCCGGGACGGCGAGGGCCGTTCCGCGGTGCTCGACCTGCCCGGACAGCTGTCCTGGCGGGCACACCGCGGCGAGACCGACCCGCCGCTGGGCTGGTACTCGGCCGGCTTCGGGCGCAAGGAGCCCGCGACCACGCTCGTCGGCACCGGATTCGCCGACGGCACCGGGCGGTTCACCACCGTGCTCGGATTCCGGGACTGAGGGGGGAGGGGTGGGGATCAAGAAGCGGCACTGGGGGGCGCCGGCGCTGGTCCTGTTGCTGGCGACCGGCTGTACGAGCGGCGGCTCGGACACCTCGCCGCAGCCGACCGCCACGCCCTCCGGCTCCGTGGCCGCGGCCCAGGTGTGCGCCCACCCCGGGGAAGGTCCGGCCGCCGCGCCCGCGGGCGCGGTGACGGTCGACCCCGCGGTGGTCGGCGACCTGACGGCGAAGACCAAGAGCAGCCCCCCGCACACCACGTTCTGGCTCCAGCCGGGGACGCACAAGCTCGAAGCGGACCGGTACGCCCAGGTCGTCCCGAAGGAGGGGGACACCTACCTCGGAGCACCGGGCGCGGTGCTCGACGGCGTGAAGACCAACCAGTACGCGTTCGGCGGCGACGCCGCGGGCGTCACGATCCGCTACCTGACCGTGCAGGGCTTCAACGCGCCGCAGAACGAGGGCGTGGTCAACCACGACTCGGCCGACGGGTGGGTCATCGAGCACGCGACGATCCGCGACAACTCCGGCGCCGGACTGATGGCCGGAGCCCACCAGCAGGTCCGCGCCAACTGCCTCCAGAACAACGGGCAGTACGGCATGAACGCGTACAAGTCCGGTGCCCCCGTCGGCGGCCTGGTGGTCGAGGGCAACGAGATCACGGGCAACGACACCGACCAGTGGGAGCAGCGCCAGCCGGGCTGCGGCTGCACCGGGGGCGTCAAGTTCTGGGCCGTCAACGGCGCCGACGTGCGCGGCAACTGGGTGCACGACAACCGCGGCCCCGGGCTGTGGGCGGACACCAACAACAACGACTTCCGCATCGAGGACAACGTCCTGGAGGCCAACGACGGTGCCGCGCTGATCTACGAGACCAGCTACAACGCCGTCATCCGCAACAACACGATCCGGCGCAACGACGTCGTCGAGGGCCGCCGCTCCGCCGACCGCGGCGACGATTTCCCGTACGCGACCGTCTACCTCTCGGAGTCCGGCGGCGAACCGCGGATCCCCGCCCGCACCGACAGGATCGAGATCTACGGGAACGTCCTGGAGGACAACTGGTCCGGGATCACCCTGTGGGAGAACGCCGACCGCTTCTGCAACAGCCCGGCCAACACCTCCTCCGGCGACTGCACGCTCCTGGCGAAGAACACCGCCCGCTGCGCCCAGCCGGCGATCGCCACCGCGCCGCTCCACGACGACTGCCGGTGGAAGACCCAGCGGGTCGACATCCACGGCAACCGCTTCGTGCTGCACCCGTCCGCCGTCGGCTGCACGGTCAAGTGCGGCCGCATGGCGGTGCTGGCCAACTACGGCACCTACCCGGACTGGTCGCCGTACAAGGGGCAGTCGGTCGCCGAGGCGATCACCGGTGGCCAGCAGAACCGCTGGCACGACAACGCCTACCTCGGACCGTGGAGCTTCGTCGCCCACGACCCGAGCCGCACGCTCGACTTCGGGCAGTGGCAGGGTGAGCCCTACCAGCAGGACACGGGCAGCACCTACCAACCCCAGGCCGGTGGTTGAGGTGACCCGGGACCTCACGCACGCCGGGCCGCAGGGCGGCCCGGCGACGCCCAGGGCCGTCGGCGCGGTCTGGGCGCTGCTGATCCTCAACACGCTCGGCTCCGCCGGCGCGCAGACCGTCATCCCGCTGCCGCGCTCCCTCATCCAGATGGTCACCATGGGCTCGCTGGTGTCCGCGTTCGCGCTGGCGCTCGTCCTCGACCTCCGGCTGCGGATCCGGCCCAGCGCCTACCTGTTCCTGCTGACCGTGCTGCTGGTGCTGAGCGTGATCTCCAGCGCGCACCTGGAGTCCGGCTTCGGCGCGCTGTTCCGCTGCTTCCGGCTGGCGCTCTTCGTCGGCACGCTGTGGCTGCTCAGCCGGTGGTGGGACGGCGGCGAGACGTTCGTCCGCCACCACATCCGGGCGTACTCCGCGGTGCTCGCCTCGGTGGCCGCCGGCCTGGTCGTCTCACCGGGCGCGGCGATGCCCGAGCTCTACGGCGGACGGCTGGTCGGCGCGCTGTGGCCGCTGACCCCGCCGCAGATCGGCCAGTACGCGGCGGTGATCATCGGGCTCACCGTGCTGCTCCTCCTGGGCGGGCGGACCACCAGGGGCAGCGCGGCGGCCGTCATCGTGCCCTCCTTCGTCCTGCTCGCGCTGACCCACACCCGGACGGCCACACTCGGCCTGATCCTCGGGCTGGCCCTGGCGATCGGCTCGCTCGTCCTGACCAGCGCCGCCGCCCGCCGGTTCTTCACCCGGGCGGTGCTGTGCGCCGCCGTGGCCGCCGTGGCGCTCGGCTCCCTGCTCCAGGCGTGGTTCCTGCGCGGTCAGAGCCAGGAGAACTTCTCCAGCCTCACCGGCCGGGCCAAGGTCTGGGACGCCCTGCTCGCGGCGCCCCGGACGACGACGGAGCAACTGTTCGGCGCCGGACTGGGCGACAAGTCCTTCGGCGGGCTGCCGATCGACAACAGCTGGCTGGCCGTCTACAACGAACAGGGCCTGGCGGGCGTCGCGATCGTGGCGGCGATCATCATCGTGCTGGGCGGCGTCGCGCTGCTGCGCCCGCCCTCGCTGGCGCGGGCCTGCGCGATCTTCCTGATCGGCTACTGCGCGATCGCCTCCTACACCGAGGCCGGGTTGGGCGACGCCTCGCCGTACCTGCTCCACCTGACCGTGGCCGCCGGGCTGCTGGCCGCACCCGCCCCGGTTGAACTCCCAAGACCCGTACTGCACCGAGCCCAGAGATCGGAGGTGACCTGATGCACGTCCTCGTGGTGCACAACCGCTACTCCTCGGCGCAGCCGAGCGGGGAGAACAAGGTCGTCGACCAGGAGGTGGGGCTGCTGCGCGGGGCCGGCCACCGGGTCGAGCTGTTCGAGCGGCGCAGTGACGACATCGGGGCCCGGTCCCTGCCGGGCAAGGTCGCGGTGCCGCTGCTGGTGCCGTGGAACCCGGCGGTCCGCGCGGAGCTCGCCGCCCGGCTGCGCCGCGAGCGGCCGGACGTGGTGCACGTCCACAACGTCTTCCCGCTGCTGTCGCCCGCGGTGCTGGCCGCCTGCGCCGACGCCGGCGTGCCGGCCGTCGCGACGCTGCACAACTACACCCAGGTGTGCCCGCCGGGCACGCTGCAGCGGGACGGGCGGCCGTGCACCGAGTGCGTCGGGGGGTCGCCGCTGCCCGCCGTCCGGCACGGGTGCTACCGCGGCTCCCGGCTGGCGACGGTGCCGCTGGCGGTGAGCCTGGCGGTCAACCGGCGGCGGTGGTGGTCCGGCGTGGAGCAGTTCTTCTGCATCTCGGCGGCGCAGCGCGACGTCCTGGTGCGGGCCGGCCTGCCGTCCGGACGGCTGGCGGTGAAGCACAACTTCGTGCCCGAGCCGGGCGTTCGGCGCACGGGCGCCGGTGAGCACGTGCTCTACCTCGGCCGGCTCGCGGAGGCCAAGGGTGTGCGGCTGCTCATGGCCGCGTGGGACGCGATCGCCGCCGACGGCGGCGTGGGCGTGCCGCTGGTGATCGCCGGCGCGGGGCCGCTGGAGCCGGAGGTGGCGGCGTGGGCGGCGGGCCGGGAGGACGTGCGGTTCGCCGGCCTGTACGACACGGCGGAGTGCCGGGAGGCCGTCGCGCGGTCGGTGGCCGTGGTGGCGCCCTCGACGTGGCTGGAGGCGTTCGGCCTGGTGGTCGTGGAGGCGATGGCGGCCGGGGTCCCGGTCGTCGCCGCGGGGCACGGCGCCTTCGTCGAACTCGTGGAGGACGGCGTGACCGGGCTGCTGCACGAGCCCGGCGACGCGGCCTCGCTCGCGACCGGCCTGCGCCGGATCACGGCCGAGCCGGCGCGCAACCGGGAGATGGGACTGGCGGCCCGGCGCCGTTACGAGCAGGGGTTCAGCCCGGCCGTCGGGCTGGAGCGCCTGGTGGAGGGGTACCGCACCGCGATCGCGGGTCGGTCCGGCGGCGCCGAGGGCGCGCCGCCGCAGGGAACGGACAACGCAGGCCCGCGACGGGGATCCCGCGCGGGCAGGAGTGGGGGCAATAGATGACATGCCGACTGTGCGGATCGGGGGCGCTGACGAGCGTCGTCGACCTGGGGGCGACACCGCCGTGCGAGAGCTTCCTCGCCGCGGACGAACTGGACCGGCCGGAACCGACGTACCCGCTGCATCTGCGGGTCTGCACCGAGTGCTGGCTCGCGCAGATTCCGCCGCTGATCACGCCGGAGGAAACGTTCACGCAGTACGCGTACTTCTCCTCCTACTCGACCTCCTGGGTGGAGCACGCGCGGACGTTCGTCGACGGCGCCGCCCAGCGCGTGGGCCTCGGCCCCGACGCCTTCGTGGTCGAGGTCGCGAGCAACGACGGCTACCTGCTCCGGCACGTGGTGGAGCGGGGGATCCGCTGCCTCGGCATCGAACCCTCGGTCAACGTCGGCGCCGCGGCGCGCGACGCGGGCGTGCCCACGCTCACCGCGTTCCTCGACCAGGCCACCGGCACGGCCGTCCGCGCCGAACACGGCCCGGCGGACCTGGTCGTGGCGAACAACGTGTACGCGCACATCCCCGACGTGGTCGGCTTCACCAAGGGTCTGCGCGCCCTGGTCGCCGACGACGGCTGGGTCTCCATCGAGGTGCAGCACCTGCTGACCCTGATCGAGGAGAACCAGTACGACACGATCTACCACGAGCACTTCCAGTACTACACGGTCGCGTCCGCGACCCGGGCGCTCGCGAGCGGCGGACTCGCGCTCGTGGACGTCGAGCTGCTGCCCACCCACGGCGGCTCGATCCGGCTGTGGGCCCGGCCGGTGGAGGCGGCCGGCGAGCCGACGCGGCGGGTCGCCGAGGCGCTGGACCGGGAGAAGGCCGCCGGGCTCCAGGAACTGTCCGGCTACACCGAGTTCTCCGCCCGGGTGGCCAAGGTGCGCCGGGACCTCCTGCGCTTCCTCGTCGACGCGGCCGAGCGCGGCGAGACGGTCGTCGGCTACGGCGCCCCGGGCAAGGGCAACACCCTGCTCAACCACTGCGGCGTCCGGCCCGACCTGCTCCCGTACACGGTCGACCGCAACCCCTACAAGCACGGCAGGTTCACCCCGGGCACCCGCATCCCGATCCTGGCGCCCGAGCGGATCGCGGCCGACCGGCCCGACTACGTCCTCGTCCTCCCGTGGAACCTGCGCGACGAGCTGGTCGAGCAACTGTCCTTCGTCCACGAGTGGGGCGGCCGGCTGGTCTTCCCCATCCCGGAACTCAGCATCGTCGAGGTGAAGCGGTGAAGGTCGTCCTGTTCTGCGGAGGTTACGGGCTGCGCATGCGCAGCGGAGCGTCCGACGACGTGCCCAAGCCGATGGCGATGGTCGGTCCGCGGCCGCTGATCTGGCACGTCATGCGCTACTACGCCTACTTCGGGCACACGGAGTTCATCCTGTGCCTCGGGTACGGGGCCCACCACATCAAGAACTTCTTCCTCAACTACGAAGAGACCACGTCCAACGACTTCGTGCTGCGCAACGGGAAGACCGAGCTGCTGTCCACCGACATATCGTCCTGGACGATCACCTTCGCGCAGACCGGCATCGAGTCGCCGATCGGCGAGCGGCTGCGCCGGGTGCGCCACCACCTGGACGGCGACGAGATGTTCCTCGCCAACTACGCCGACGTGCTCACCGACGCCCCGCTGCCCGAGATGATCGAGCGGTTCTCCCGGCGCGACGCCGGCGCGTCGATGATGGTGGTGCCGCCGCAGTCCTCCTTCCACTGCGTGGACCTGGGCGAGGACGGCCTGGTGGGGGGCATCACCGCGGTGAGCGACATGCCGCTGTGGGAGAACGGCGGCTACTTCGTGCTCCGCCAGGAGGTCTTCGACCACATCCCGGAGAACGGCGACCTGGTCGCCGACGGCTGCGCCCGACTCGCCAAGCAGGGGCGGCTGGTGGCGCACCAGCACCGCGGCTTCTGGAAGCCGACCGACACGGTGAAGGAGCGGGCCGCGCTCGACCTCGCCTACGCCCGGGGCGACCGCCCGTGGGCCGTGTGGGAACGGGACGGCGCGAACACCGTGGGAGCCAAGGCGTGATCCGGCTCGGCGCGGGGCGCCTGGACCGGATCGTCGCCGTGGGGGCGCACTGCGACGACATCGCCATCGGCGCCGGCGGCACGCTGCTGACGATGTGCCTCGCGCGGCCGGGCATCCAGGTGGACGCGCTGGTCCTCTCCGGCGGCGGCAGCGAGCGCGAGCAGGAGGAACAGGCCGCGCTCGCCGCCTTCTGCCCGGGCGCCGACCTGCGCCTGACCGTCCTCAAGCTGCCGGACGGCCGGCTGCCCGCGCACTGGGACGAGGCCAAGGCCGCCGTCGAGGAACTGCGCGGGCGGACCGAGCCCGACCTCATCCTCGCCCCGCGCACCGACGACGCCCACCAGGACCACCGCGGCCTGGCACAACTGCTGACCACCGCGTTCCGCGACCACCTCGTGCTCGGCTACGAGATCGTCAAGTGGGACGGCGACCTCGGCCGGCCCACCGCCTACCAGCCGCTCACCCCGGAGACCGCGGAACAGAAGGTGCGGCTGCTGCAGGAGCACTACCCTTCGCAACGGCACCGCCCCTGGTACGACCGCGAGGCCTTCCTCGGGCTCGCGCGGATCCGCGGCATCGAATGCCACGCGCGCTACGCCGAGGCCTTCGCCACCACCAAACTCACGCTCGACCTCGGCACTCTCAACCTGGGGGGTTGAACCCATGCGCGTACTGCTGACCGGACACCAGGGCTACCTGGGCACCGTGATGGCCCCGGTCCTCGCCGCCGCCGGGCACGAGGTCGTCGGCCTCGACGCCGGCCTGTTCGCCGACTGCGTCCTCGGCCCGAAGCCCGCCGACCCGCCGGGAACGCGGGTCGACCTGCGCGACGTCACCGCCGACCACGTCGCCGGCGTGGACGCCGTGATCCACCTGGCCGCGCTGTCCAACGACCCGCTGGGCTCGCTCGCGCCGGACCTCACCTACGACATCAACCACCACGCCTCCGTCCGGCTGGCGAAGCTGGCCCGCGACGCCGGAGTACGCCGCTTCCTGTACGCCTCCACCTGTTCCGTCTACGGCGCCGCCGGCGGCGACGAGCTGGTGTCCGAGGACGCCCCGCTGCGCCCGGTGACGCCGTACGCGGAGTCCAAGGTGCGGGTGGAGGACGACCTGCACGCCCTGGCCGACGGCGACTTCAGCCCGGTGTACATGCGCAACGCCACCGCCTTCGGCTACTCGCCCCGGCTGCGCGCCGACATCGTGCTGAACAACCTGGTGGGCCACGCGCTCCTGTCCGGCGAGGTGCTGGTGCTCTCCGACGGCACGCCCTGGCGCCCGCTGGTCCACGCCGCCGACATCGCCCGCGCCTTCGCGGCCGCGCTGACCGCGCCGCGCGAAGCGGTGCACGACCGGGCGTTCAACATCGGCAGCGAGGTGAACAACGTCACCGTCGCCGAGATCGCGGAGCAGGTCGCCGAGGCGGTGACCGGCGCGCAGGTGGTGATCACCGGCGAGAACGGCGCCGACCCGCGGTCGTACCGGGTGGACTTCTCGCGGTTCCGCACTGCGCTGCCCGGCTTCGACTGCGAGTGGACGGTGAAGCAGGGCGCGCTCGAACTCGCCGACGCCTACCGCACGTTCGGGCTCACCCGGGAGGACTTCGAGCGACGCTTCACCCGGCTGGCCGTGCTGCGCGAGGCGTCCTCCGCCGGGGCCGTCGACGAGACCCTGCGGTGGCGCCGGTGACCGGGCTCGGCGAGGAGATGCACGCACTGGTGGAGCGGCTGTACCCGCTCTGCCGGAGCATCACCGGCGACGGCGTGCGTGCCACCCTGGACATCGTCGGCGAGTACGTTCCGCTCCAGGTGCACGAGGTCCCGACCGGGACGCAGGTGCTCGACTGGACGGTGCCGCAGGAGTGGAACATCCGGGACGCCTACGTCGCCGACGCCGCGGGCAACCGGGTCGTCGACTTCACCGCGTCCAGCCTGCACGTGCTCGGCTACAGCGTGCCGGTGGCGGCGACCATGCCGTTGTCCGAACTGCGCGGACACCTGCACACCCTGCCGGACCACCCGGCCTGGGTGCCGTACCGCACCAGCTACTACGCGCCGGACTGGGGCTTCTGCCTGTCCCAGGAGACCCTGGACGGGCTGCCGGACGGCGACTACGAGGTGCGCATCGACTCCACCCTCGCGGACGGCCACCTCACCTACGCCGAGCACGTCGTCCCCGGGCAGGTCGCCGACGAGGTGATCGTCTCCTGCCACGTCTGCCACCCCGCGCTGGCCAACGACAACATGGCGGGCGTCGCGGTGGCGACCTATCTGGCACGGGAGTTGGCGGAGCGGAGCCCGTACTACACCTACCGCTTCATCTACGCGCCCGGCACGATCGGGGCGATCACCTGGCTGGCCCGCAACGCGGAGCGGATCGAGCGGGTCAAGCACGGGCTGGTGCTGGCCTGCGCGGGCGACCGGGGACGGCTGACGTACAAGCAGAGCCGGCGCGGCGACGCGGAGATCGACCGGGTGCTGCGGCACGTGCTGCGCACCTCCGAACGGCCGCACGACGTCGTCGAGTTCACCCCGTACGGCTACGACGAGCGGCAGTACTGCTCGCCCGGGTTCGACCTCGGCGTCGGCTCGCTGAGCCGGACCCCGTACGCCGGCTACCCCGAGTACCACACCTCGGCGGACAACCCGGACTTCGTCTCCCCGGAGGCGCTGGCGGACACGCTCGCCGTCTGCCGCGAGGCCTTCGCCGTGCTCGACCGCAACCGGCGCTACGTCAACCTCAGCCCGTACGGCGAACCGCAGTTGGGGCGGCGCGGACTGTACGAGTCCCTCGGCGGGCGCAGCGACGCCAAGCAGGCCCAGATGGCGATGCTGTGGGTGCTCAGCCTCTCCGACGGCGAGCACGGCCTGCTGGACGTCGCCGAGCGCTCCGGGCTGCCCTTCGACGCGGTCGCCGCCGCGGCCGACGCCCTGTGCGGCGCCGGTCTGATCAAGGCGTGACGCGGATGACCACCGAGGGGGTGAGGACGACGACCCCGGCCGGCCCGGCCGGGGAACCGGGGCGGACCGGGCAGGCGGCCGAGCAGGCCCGGCCCGCCAGGCGGGGCGTGCTCGGCCGGGTGTCCTGGGGGCTGGCCGACCAGGCGGTCACCAGCATGATCAACTTCGCGGTGGGCATCTACGTCGCCCGGGAGCTGGGGGTGCACGCGTTCGGCGTGTTCAGCCTGGCCTGGCTGACCTACGGCGTGGTGCTCAACGTCTCCCGCGGGCTGGCCACCGACCCGCTGATGGTGCGGTTCAGCGGCGTGCCGGAGGCGACCTGGCGCGCCGGTGCGGCCCGATCGTCCGGCGCCGCGCTCGCCGTCGGCGCCACCCTCGGCGCCGTCTGCCTGCTGGTCGGGCTCGGCCTCGGCGGCGACGTGGGGCCCGCGTTCGCGAGCCTCGGCGCCGCCCTGCCGGCGCTCCTGCTCCAGGATGCCCGGCGGTTCGCGTTCTTCGCGGCCGGCACCGGGCGGAAGGCCTTCGCCAACGACCTGGTGCAGGGCATCGCACTCGTCCCGGCCATGGTCGTGGCGGCCCGGGTGGGCACCGTGCCCGCCTTCCTGCTGGCCTGGGGCGCCGCCGCCGCGGCCGCCGCCGGATACGGCTTCCTCCAGTCCGGCGTCCGGCCCCGGGTGACCGAAGCCCGCGGCTGGCTGCGCGAGCAGCGCGACCTCGGCAGCCGCTACCTGGTCGAGAACGTCAGCCTCAGCGGCGCCGGCCAGCTGCGGGCGTACGGGCTCGGCGCGATCGTCGGGGTCGGCGCGGTCGGTGCCGTCCGGGGCGCCGAACTCCTCCAGGGACCGTTCCTCGCCCTGCTGATGGGGCTCTCCCTGGTCACCGTGGCGGAGGCGGCCCGGGTCCTGCGGCGGACGCCCGAGCGGCTCGGCCGGTTCTGCTTCCTGCTGGGCGGAGGGCAGGCCGGCGCCGCGCTGCTGTGGGGCTCGGCCCTGCTGCTGATGCCCGACCGGGCCGGACAGTTCGTCCTCGGCGACGTCTGGCACTCCGCCTCCCGGCTCATCCTGCCGGCCACCCTCGGCGTCGCGGGCGCCGGCCTCGGCAGCGGCGCGGCCGCCGGGCTGCGCGCCCTCGCCGCGGCCCGGCGCAGCCTGCGCTGCCAGCTGTTCGCCTCCGCCTGCTACCTCGGCGGCGGGCTCGGCGGCGCCGCCGCGGCCGGCACGGTCGGCTCCGCCTGGGGCGTCGCCGGCGCGACCGCCTGCGGCGCCGCCGTCTGGTGGCTCCAACTGCGCGCCGCCCTGCGCGAGCACCACCGCACCCCGATCCCCGAAGTGAGGACCCCTTGACCGCCGTTCCCCGGCTGAGCATCGGCCTGCCCGTCTACAACGGCGAGGAGTACCTCGCCGAGTCGCTCGACGCCCTCCTCGGACAGACCTACGAGGACTTCGAGCTCGTCATCTCCGACAACGCGTCGACCGACGGCACCCAGGACATCTGCCGCACGTACGCCGCGAAGGACCCCCGGATCCGCTACCTGCGCCTGCCCCGGAACATCGGCGCCGCGCCGAACCACAACCACGTCTTCACCGAGTGCCGCGGCGAACTCTTCAAGTGGGCCTCGCACGACGACCTGTACGCCCGGGACCTCCTGCTGCGCTGCGTGGAGGCGCTGGACGAACGGCCGGACGTCATCCTCGCCCACTCCGGCCAGGCCGTCATCGACGGCGACGGCCAGGTGAAGGTGCCCTACGAGTACGGGCTCGCCACCGACTCGCCGCACGCGCCCGAGCGCTTCCGCAGCCTGCTGTTCGAGCCCGGCGGCGACGACTTCTACGGGGTGATGCGGGCCGACGTGCTGCGCCGGGTGAAGCCGCACGACAGCTACCACCACGCGGACCGCACGTTCGTCGCCGAGATCACCCTGCACGGGCGCTTCCACCAGGTGCCGGAGCTGCTGTACTTCCGCCGCGACCACCCCACCCGCGCGGAACGGGCGAACCCCTCCAAGCGCTCCCGGTGCGTCAACCTGGACCCGCGCCGCGCCGGGCCGCTGCACCCGACGCCCCGGCTGCTCGCCGAGTACGTCTGGGGCTTCGCCTCGGCCGTCCGGCGGGCGCCGCTGTCGGCCGCCGACCGGCGCGCCTGCTACGGCCACCTGGCCGCCTGGATGACCAGCCGGGTCCGGCCCGGCGCCGGCGAGCGGGTCGAGGACCGCGCTCCGGCCGACCCGGCGCTGCTCACGGTCTCCGTCGACGCCCTCGTGGCCGGACGCGAGGGGCGGCGGGCATGACCCCCGTGCGGGTCGGGGTCTTCGGCCTGCTCGGCTCCGGCAACCTCGGCAACGACGGGTCGCTCGAAGCCGTGCTCGGCCACCTGCGCACCGAGCACCCGGAGGCCGCCGTCGACGCGCTGTGCGGCGGGCCCGAGGCCGTCACGGCCCGCTACCGGATCCCCGCGACGCGGCTGCACTGGTACCGCGGGGAGTACCGGACCGCCTCCCGGGCGGGCGCGGTCGCGGCGAAGGGCCTCGGCAAACTCGTCGACGCCGTCCGCACCGCCGCGTGGGTGCGCCGGCACGACGTGGTGATCGTGCCGGGCATGGGCGTCCTGGAGGCCACGCTGCCGCTGCGGCCGTGGGGCTTCCCGTACGCGCTGTTCCTGCTCTGCGCGTCCGGCCGGCTCTTCGGCACCCGGGTGGCGCTGGTCGGCGTCGGCGCCGCGCCCATCGCCGACCGGCCCACCCGGGCGCTGGTGCGCTGGTCGGCGCGCCTCGCCGCGTACCGGTCGTACCGGGACGAGCTGTCCCGCGACGCGATGCGGGCGATGGGCGTGGACACCGCGCGGGACGCGGTCCACCCGGACCTCGCCTTCGCCCTGCCGACGCCGGCCGCCCCCTCGTCCGGTGTGCCCGGCGTGGTCTGCGTCGGCGTCATGGACTTCCACGGCGGCAACGACGACCGGGCCAGGGCCGAGGAGATCCACCGGCGCTACCTCGACGGGACGACCCGCTTCGTCCGCACCCTGGTCGAGGAGGGCAGGCCGGTCCGGCTGCTCACCGGCGACGACGTCGACGCGACGGTGGTCGCCGCGATCCTCGAAGCCGTCGACTCGCCGCTGGTCACCGCCGCCCGGACGGCCTCGCTGGCCGACCTGATGGAGGAGGCGGCGGCCGCCGAGGCCGTGGTGGCGACCAGGTACCACAACCTCGTCTGCGCCCTGAAGGCCGGCACGCCGACGCTCGCCCTGAGCTACGCGGCCAAGAGCGACGCGCTCATGGAGCAGATGGGGCTCGGCACGTACCGCCACCCGGCGCGCGAGGTCGACGCCGACCGGCTGACCGAGCAGTTCCGGGAGCTGGAGAAGCGCTCGGCGGAGCTGCGCCAGATCCTCGCCGAGCGGAACCTGGCCGTGGCCCGGCGCCTCGACGACCAGTTCGGCGAGCTGACCAGGGTCCTCTTCCCGAGGACCGACCACGTTGTGAGGGAGGCGCCGTGAAGGCGACCCAAGTCCCGGCGGTCGCCGGCGCGTACCTGTTCGAGCCGACGCCGTACGCCGACGAACGCGGCTTCTTCTGCCGCACCTTCGACGCCGACGTGATCCGTTCGGTGGGCCTCGACCCGGACGCCTTCGTCCAGCACAGCGTCTCCCGCTCGGTCGGCGGCGTCCTGCGCGGGCTGCACCTGCGCTCCGGCGCCGGCGAGGCCAAGCTGGTGCGCTGCTCGTACGGGCGGGTCTTCGACGTCGTCGTGGACCTGCGGCCGGACTCGCCGACCTACCGGAACCAGGCCCACTTCGAGCTGTCCGGCGAGACGCAGGCGAGCGTCTACATCCCGGCGGGGTGCGCGCACGGCTTCCAGGCGCTGACGGAGACCACCGACGTCTCGTACCTGATCGACCGCCCGCACGACCCGGCCGAGGACGTGACGATCGCCTTCGACGATCCGGAGCTCGCCATCCCCTGGCCGCTGCCGCCCACGTCGATGTCCAAGCGGGACCGGGAGGCGCCGAGCCTCGCCGAGGTCCTGCGCCGGAACGAGAGCTGAGGACCGCGTGGACACCGAAGTCATCGAACCCGCCGAAGAGTTCGCCCTGCCCCGGTCGCGGGCGGCGAACGAGAAGCTGCACGCCCTGATCCCCGGGGGCGCGCACACCTACGCCAAGGGCGACGACCAGTACCCCGAGCACCTCGCCCCGGTGATCAGCCACGGCCGCGGCGCCCACGTGTGGGACGTCGACGGCAACCGCTACGTCGAGTACGGCTCCGGCCTGCGCTCGGTCAGCCTCGGCCACGCCCACCCGCGCGTACTGGAGGCGGTCCGGCGGGAACTGGACCGCGGCAGCAACTTCGTCCGCCCGTCCGTCGTGGAGGCCCAGGCCGCGGAACGCTTCCTGGAGACCGTGCCGACCGCCGAGATGGTCAAGTTCGCGAAGAACGGCTCCGACGTCACCACCGCGGCGGTGCGGCTCGCCCGTGCCGTCACCGGGCGCCCGCGGGTGGCCATCTGCGGCGACCACCCGTTCTTCTCCGTCGACGACTGGTTCATCGGCACCACGCCGATGTCCGCCGGGATCCCGGCGGCGATCACCGACCTCACCGTGGCGTTCCCCTACGGCGACCTGGCCGCGACGGAGGAACTGCTCACCCGGTACCGGGGCGAGGTCGCCTGCCTGGTCCTCGAACCCGCCGGACACGCCGAGCCGCCGCCCGGGTACCTCGCCGGCCTGCGCGAACTGGCCGACCGGCACGGCTGCGTGCTGGTCTTCGACGAGATGATCACCGGCTTCCGCTGGTCCGAGGCGGGCGCCCAGGGCCTCTACGGCGTCGTGCCCGACCTCTCCACCTTCGGCAAGGCTCTGGGCAACGGCTTCGCCGTCTCCGCGCTCGCCGGGCGGCGGGACCTGATGGAGTGGGGCGGGCTGCGCCACACCGGCGACCGGGTGTTCCTGCTGTCCACCACGCACGGCGCGGAGACGCACTCGCTCGCCGCCGCGATGGCCGTCCAGACCACCTACGTCGAGGAGGGCGTCACAGCCCGGCTGCACGCCCTCGGCGAGCGGCTGGCCGGCGGGGTCCGCGAGGCCGCCGCGGGCATGGGCGTCGGCGACCACGTCGTCGTCCGGGGCCGGGCCAGCAACCTGGTCTTCGCCACCCTCGACGAGAACCGGGAGCCCTCGCAGCAGTACCGCACCCTGTTCCTGCGCCAACTCCTCGCGGGGGGCGTCCTGGCCCCCTCGTTCGTGGTGAGCAGCGCGCTCGGCGACGCCGACATCGACCGCACCGTGGCCGTGGTGGCCGGGGCCTGTGCCGTCTACCGCAAGGCACTCGACACCGGCGACCCCACCCCCTGGATGGGCGGGCGGCCGGTGAAACCCGTCTTCCGCCGCCTGGTGTGACACGGCGTCACGGACGGCTCCGGCGGAGCTGGTCGGCTGTTCGGTCGACCAGCCACGCCGTCGCCGGCACCACCGCCAGTGCGGTGCACCAGCCGCCGAGGACGTCGGTCGGGTAGTGCGCGCCCAGCGCGACCTGCGCCCACCCCATGACGGCGCCCGCGACCAGCGCCGCGGCGAACACGAACAGGGTGCCGGCCGCCCTGCGGGTCGCCACCATCGCCACCGCGAGGGCGAGCGACGTGGCGAAGGCGGTGTGCCCGCTCGGGTAGGACAGGTTGTCGCCGTGGATGGTGCGCCCCGCCAGGTGTTTGAGCAGCGTCGCCGTTCCCACGGCCGCACCGACGCCGACAATGACGAACACAGCCGCGCGCGGACGCCGGAGCAGCAGGCAGCCCGCCACGACCGGCACGACCAGGGCCGCGGCTCCGACCGGCTCGCCCAGCGAATCCATGGCCAGGGCGACGGACCGCCACGGCGGCTCCACCCCGTACAACGCCCCCGCGATGCGCGCGTCCACCCCGCCGGGCTCGCTCGCGCCGGCGTAGCGGACGCCGAGCGCGGCGACCACCAGCGCCGCGAGGACCGCCACGATCGCGACGGCGGCGGAGCGCCGGTGCCCCGGCAGGAGGCGCGGTTCAGTCATCGGTCCCGCAGTTCTCCTCGTCCCGGAGGTCGGCGAGGCGCGGATCGTCCAGGAGCTGCCTCAACTCCGCGCGGGGAAGGCCCAGATGGCCCGCCGCATGGCGCTCGGCACCGGCCCAGCAGAACGCCGCGCGGATCTCCTCCTCCCAGCCCTCCGGATCCCGCTCCCGTCGTGCGGCGAGCTCCGCGACGCGCGCGTCCCGGACCGCGAGCGCTTCGTCGACGAGCTGCTCACGCACGTCCGGGCGCTCGCGCACGGTCTTCGCGGCCCACCAGTAGGGCCGGTCCTCCTCGGGCCGCACGTCCTCGTACACGGCGGCCAGTCCCAGCAGTTCGATCGGATTGTCCGCCCAGAAGGTGAACCCGTCCTTCTCGGCGAGCCAGGCGTCCAGCCCCTCCTCGTCCTCCTCGTCGGCGAGCTTCACCGTCAGGTGGTACCCCTGACGGCGAAGGAGCTGGAGGCATGTCTCCCAGACATTGGCGTGACTTCCCAGTGAGGCCATGCGGCCACACTAGCGAGCCCGTGGCCGACGCTGGGCGACTCCGTCCGAAGCGGCCTCCGGCGCCTGGCCCGGCGCCGGCCGCCGAGCCGCCCCGGCCGGGCCTTCCGTCAGACGGGGACGTTCTTGATGACCGCCCCGGTCAGCGGCGAGAGCCGGTCGGACAGTGCGCCGAAGTCCGCGGTCCGGCCGTCGGACCACTGGGCCATGCCGACGAGCATCCCGTTCCCGTAGGACGCGAAGTTCTGCACGAGGCCGCTGTCGGCCGGCAGTTGGCGCAGGCCCGAGTCCTTGGGCGGGACCTGGACGGCGACCTGGTACGACGCGGGGTCGGAGGCCAGCACGTTGATGAGGTGCACGCACTCCATCGGGTCCTTCATGGTGAACAGCGCCAGGTCGTACTGGTTGCCGTCGGCGTCCTTGTACAGCGCCAGGTCGACGCCTACACAGCCGTGCCCCTGCGTGATCAGCCCGGCGAGGGTCGGCGCCACGGTGTCGGCGCCGGTGCAGCTCGGGTTCGCCACCTTCGCCACCAACGTGTACCCCTGCACCTGCGCCGGGAAGACGGACAGCGGGATCGCCGAAGCCGGAGCACCGGCCGACGCCGTCGCCGCGTGCGCCGAGGGGGCGGACGCGGTCGTCGCGGCCGGCGCGGGGGCGGGCGCGGCGGCCGGTGCCCGGTCCGACGGCCGGAGCACGTACGCCGTCGCGCCGGCGGCCACCAGGAGGGCGGCGGCCGCGGGAAGGACCAGCCGCCGCGAGCGCCGCGGCTTCGTCTGCCGGGCCTGCCGCGCCCGTTCGGCGGCACTCGGCTCCCGCACCGCGTTTTTCTTCTCGAACTCCCGGACGAACTCGTCCCACAGGTCGTCACCGGATTCACGCTTAGTCACAGCGCCAGACCTTAGTGATCACCGCCGACGCTGGGAAGTCGGGCGCCCGGCGCCGGTGCCGCAGCGGCACCGGGCAGAGGAAACGTCACCGAACCGTGATGGTCGGGGGACGGGATCCCAGGTTCTCGAACATCCTTAATGTCCGTCTTCGGAATGACGGATTTCGGGCGGTTCGGCCGCGTTTCCCGTACCGGACGTGACGGCGGATCAGGATTTCGCCGGGCCGCGGACATGCTTTGACGTACCGGATTTCCTGTCGATAACGTCCACTTGATCTTCACTTTACCGGCTCGGGGGCGCTGGTTCGTCGCCCGGGTGCGTCTTCTTCCGGGAGTCCCTGTGCGTACCGTCCGCAGACCGGCCCGGCCCCGTGGCGGGGCCCCGGCCGGGCCCTCGGCGGCAGCGCCGGGCCGGTGTTCGGTGAACTTCCTCCTCCGCGCGGCCACGTCGCGCCGCGTCGAACGAATCCTCCTCCTCCCCCCGCAGAACTTCCGGCCCGTCGATGCGTGACCGCGGCCGGCCAGGCGGCACTCCGGTGCCCGAAACACGAAGAGAGATGACGAAGCTCCCATGAGGATGTCACCGACATCACGGGCCCGATCACGGCTCGCGGCCGGGTTCGTGGCCGGCAGCCTGCTGACCGGGCTGCTGACGATTCCGGCCGTGGCGGCCGACACGCCGCCGGCCACCGCCGCCAACCCGGACCGGCTGAAGGCCGTCGCGGCCTGGCAGGCCGGCGGACCGGCCGTACGGCACGCGGCCGAGATCGCACTGACCGGTGGTGGCGACGACCTGACGGCGTTCGTGACCAAGGGCCAGGCGGTCGCGGCCGACCAGGACCAGAAGGCACAGATCGAGGCACTCGTCGCGGCCTCCGGCCCCGGCGTGCGCGAGGCCGGGCAGGCCGCGCTGAAGGGCTCGGCCGCCGACCTGAAGAAGTTCCTCGACCAGGGCGCCAAGAAGGCCTTCGAGGACGACCAGCGGGTCCGGCTGTCGCAGATCATGGCGGCCGGCGGGCCGGGTGTGAAGGCCGCGGCAGCCAAGGCCATGGACGGCACGCTGACCGACGTCAACCAGTTCCTCAACGAGGGCCAGTTCAAGGCGCGGGACGACGACGACCGCGTCCACCTGTCGCAGTTGATGGCCTCGGGCGGGCCGGAGGTGAAGAAGGCCGCCAACACCGCCCTCAACGGATCGATGGACGACGTCCAGCAGTTCCTGCAGTACGGCTACCAGACGGCGGCCGCGCACGACCAGGAGACCCTGACCGTCTCCCAGCTGGCCGACCTGACGAAGAACGCCTCCGCCCAGGCCGGACAGCAGGCCCGGACGGCCGTGGACGCGGCGGGCAAGGCGCTGGACGCCACCAGGCTGGCCAAGGAGGCCTCCGAGAAGGCCGCCGCCGAGACCAAGGCCGCGCAGGGTGCGGCCGGGCAGGCGTCCAACGCCGCCGGCCGCGCGGCGGACGCCGCGAGCCGCGCCGCCGCTGCCGCCCAGACCGCCTCGAAGGCGGCGAAGGCCGCCAACGAGGCCTCCCGGCAGGCCGCCAGCGCCGCCGCCGACGCCGCGTCGGCCGCGACGAAGGCCGGCAACGCCGCCACCAGGGCGCTGGCCGCCGCCGCCAACGCGGCGAGCGATGCCGGGCAGGCGGACGCGGCCCGCGCGGCCGCCGTCACCGCCCGCAACGCCGCCGGTGACGCCCGCACCGCGGGCGAGGCCAGTGCGTGGGCCGGCCGGGCCGCGGCGCAGGCGGGAGTCGCGGCGCAGGCCGCGGCGTCGGCCGGAGAGAACGCCTCCGCGGCCGCCCAGGCCGCCGCCGAGGCCGCCGAGTACTCCGGGGTGTCCGCCGACGACGCCGCCCGGGCCCGCCTCGCGGCGGCCCGCGCCCAGAGCGCCGCCGCCGAGGCCAAGCGTGCCGCCAACGCCACCGTCGCCATCGCCAACGAGGCCGCCGTCGCGGCCGGGGACGCCCAGCGCGCCGCCAACGAGGCCGCCGCCCACGCCGAAGCCGCGGCCGCCGCGGCGGAGGAGGCGGCCAGGCACGCCGGTGAGGCGGCCACCGCCGCCAACGTCGCGCAGGCGGCCGCCACCGCGGCCGACGCCGCCGCCAACTCGGCCGCGAACTCGGCCGCGCAGGCCCACAAGGTCACCAACATCGCCCGCGCCACCGACAAGGAGCGCCTCGACGCCCAGCAGGCCGCCGAGATGGCCGCCGCCGACGAGGCCTCGCGCGACGCGGACCAGAAGGCGAAGACGGCGGCCTGGGAGTCCGGCAAGGCGACGCAGTTCGCCGCGGGCACCGACCAGCTGATCAAGGACGCCCAGGCACCGGGCACCGACGCCAAGACCGCCCTGCTCAAGGGCCGTCAGGCCGCGCTGCGGCTGCTGGACTCGGCCGGCCCGTGGACGAAGGCCGCCGCCCAGAGCGCTCTGGAGGGCGACGACTACGCCGTCCAGGCCTTCCTGGCCACCGACCTGACGGTGGCCCGGGACCGCGACGACCGCACCAGCGTCATGGCGATCGCCAAGACGCCCGGCAAGCTGGAGAAGCGCCTCGCCGCAGAGGCCGCCTCGGTGGGTACGCCGGACCAGGTCCGGGCGTTCCTGGCGACCGGGCAGTACCCGGGCAAGGACGACGACGACCGCGTCCAGCTGTCCCAGATCATGGCCGCCGGCGGACCGGGCGTGAAGGCCGCGGCGGGCAAGGCCCTGGACGGCACGATCGACGACGTCCGGGCCTTCCTGGCCACCGGTCAGTTCAAGGCCCGCGACGACGACAACCGCGTCCTGGTGACCCAGGCCCTGGCCGGCGGAGGCCAGGAGGTCAAGGCGGCCGCCCAGGCCGTCCTGTCCGGCCCCGCCGACCGCCTCGTCCCGTTCCTGCAGACCGGCCTGCCCAAGGCCCAGCAGCGCGACGCGATGACCGCGGCCCACGTGGCCACCGTCGCGTCCTACCTGGCCACCATCGACGGCTCGGTCGCCCAGGCCCGCCAGTACGCGGCGCAGGCCGCCCAGGCCTCCGCCACCGCCCGCGGCGCCGCCAACGAGGCCGCGGGCTACGCCAACCAGGCCAGCCAGTCCGCCCAGTCCGCCCAGGGCTTCGCCAACCAGGCCGCCCAGTCCGCGCAGGCCGCCCAGGCCTCCGCGGCGCAGGCCGCCCAGTACGCCCAGCAGGCCCAGGCGTCCGCCGCCTCCGCCGGTGTCGCGGCCGACCGCGCCGTCGCCTCGGCCGCCGAGGCCACCGGTTACGCGGCCCAGGCGAGCCAGTTCGCGGCCGACGCCAAGACCGCGTCCGACCAGGCGAAGGCCTCGGCCGCCGCCGCTGCCAAGAGCAGGGACGACGCGTACGCGGCCGCCAGGGAGGCCGCGCAGCTGATCATGTCGAAGCAGCAGGCCGACGCGGCCGGCGGAAAGCTGCAGAGCGACACGGCCGTCGTCGACGACAACGGCCGCGTCTCCTACATCGAGTCCGTGCCCCGCGGGGACCTCCAGAAGGAGGTCGTCAAGAGCAACGAAGCACGCTGCGGCAAGGGACAGACGGGAACCCTCGCGGACCTGTGGACCGATGAGAACTTCTACACGAACGCCGCCGGAGTCAGGGTCTGCGACGTCACGTACACCATCAGGGTCACCGGCACCATCGACTACATCCTGAAGACCTGCCCCGAAGCGGGCCTGTCGATCGCCGCCTGCATGGGGAAGTACAGCGTCTGGGACACCCTCCTCGTCGGCAGCGACCAGCTGAACAAGTCGGAGATCACCACCACCGTCGCCATGACGCAGAAGGACTTCGACAAGATCAACGTCACCTGCCAGCGGGGCGTCTGCGGATCACCGACCGTCAACGCCTTCACCCTCTTCGCGGGCGACTTCATCGCGTGCTTCAAGGACCCGGGATTCAACTCCCACTGTGCCTGGGCCGCGTCCAACTTCATCCCCTTCGGCACCCTCGCCAAGGGCGCGAAGGGCATCGTCGCGTTCCGCTTCGCCCTCGAAACCGGCGTCGGGATCGAGGACGCCAAGCTCGCCCTCCAGGCGACGCTCAACGGCTACAGCGACGCGATCACCAGCAAACTGCTCCGCGCCGCCGACGCCGTGTCCGCCTTCCGCAACACCTTCAAGAACGGCGTCGGCACCAAGGAGGCCCTTGAGGCGCTGAGCAAGACCCCCGACATCGACCCGGCCCTCGTCCGCCAGCTGAACGACGAGTACAAGTCCGTGCAGTACGTCTACGAGACGTGCGAGGTCAACAGCTTCCCCGCGGGCACCCGCGTCCTGCTGGCCGACGGCTCGTACCGGGCCATCAGCGAGATCCGGACCGGTGACCGGGTGCTCACGGCCGACCCGGCGGTCGGGGGACTGCACCCGCAGCCGGTGACCGCCACCTACGCCCACACCACGCGGCGCCTGGTGGACATGGCCCTCGCGGACGGCAGCACGCTCTCCACCACGGCCGGTCACCGCTTCTACACCGAGCAGGCCGGCTGGACCCTCGCCTCGGCCCTGCGCCCGGGAGACCGCCTGCGGGCCTCGGACAATGCCCCGCAGACCGTCACCGGCATCACCGACCGGACCGGGCAGGCACCGGAAGCCGTCTACGACCTGACGGTCGACGGACCGCACACCTTCTTCGTGCGCACCGGTGGCGGCCAGGAGCCCGACCTGCTCGTCCACAACTGCCTCTACCTGCTCAACGACGAGGCGAAGGACCCGGGGCTGCACACCATCAAGGACCATGTCGCCGGGGGCCCCTACACGAACAACCTCGGGACGGTCAGCGGCACCGACGCGATCCGCGCGCAGCTCAAGGCCGAGACCGACGGATACACCGGGGTGTTCAAGGACCTCGCCACCGCGGAAGAAGCGCTCAAGCAGGCGTGGCTGACGGACGGGGCGAAGCAGTACGGGCAGGCCAAGCGACTCGGCAAGAGCGAGTTCAAGTTCACCGCGGACGTGTCCGTCCTCGATGCCAACGGCGACAAGCTGACCTCCCTCGGCGAGGTCTACCAGCGGGGAGGCAACGGCGTGACCACCCCCTCCAGCACGAAGGTCGAGGTCCGGGTCAAGATCGACTACACCGAAGGCCCGACCAAGCACCCCAAGGGCTGGTACGTGACCTCCATCTTCCCGCTCCCGCGCAGGGGCGTCTGATGACGGAACGGTACGGCGGCGCGGCCGACTTCGGCTTCTCCCTCCTGGCCGAGGCGTTCCACGCACACTGGCGCAGCGAGGGCGAGGACGTCGAGGTCCTGGCGGACTACCTCGCCCGCAACCCTTCCTGGGTCGCCGAGTCGGTCCTCGTGGACGCCCTGCGGCTGGAGTCCGCCGACCTGCCCGCGTGGCAGATCGAGGCCCTCTGGTCGATGGGCACCCATCCCTTCCACGACCTCCGCAGGGAGGGCCACGACGGCCGTGACTGGCTCGGATTGATCGTCCGGCTCGGCCGGGAGCGGCTCGCCGCCGAGGGCGGCGCCAGCGACGAGCGCGTGCCGCCCAGTCCCTACGGGCACGCGGCGGGAGCCGTCCTGGACGAGATCCTGCTGGTCTCCGCCGGGATCACCGAGGGGGCGATGCATGCGCCCGGAGGGTACGTCCCCGGCATCGTGCCCGCCCTCGACGAGGTCGCGGCGCGGGTCTGCCCCGACCTGGCGTTCCGCCTCCTGCTGCGCGCGCTCGCCAAGGTCGGCCCCGTGGTCGCGCGGGAGCAGTACGACCGGTACGTGGCCCTCGGGCGGCAATTCGAGTACGGCGAGCTCCTGGTGGAGGGCCATGCACACCTGATGTCCTGACACCACACGACGACGGCGCGCAGCCGGTGTACGACGCACCGGCTGCGCGCCGTCGCGCTGCCCCTGCCCTGATCCCCCTGGGCCCAAGTGCCCGAGGCCCGAGCGCGCTGTCGGCCGGCGGCGCGTGGGCACCCCTTAAGGCTCAGTGATTGCGTTTAAGGGGTGCCTCGGCGTCGAGCGGAGCTCCGCCCGGTCCGGACGCCGCCCTCAGGACACCGTGGTGAGCTCCCGGGTGGGCTGGGTCTGCTCGTAGGCGTGACCGACGCGCAGGAGCGTGCGCTCCCCGAGGGGCCGGCCGAGCAGTTGCAGGCCGATCGGCAGGCCCTCGGTGTCCTGGCCGGCCGGGACGGTCAGGGCGGGCACCCCGGTGATGTTGGCGGGGGCGGAGAGGCGCACGTAGGCGTCGGAGACGCTCTCGACCGTGCCGTCGGACCAGGTGACCGTCTCCTGGCCGGCCCGCACCGCGGTCGTCGGGACCGTCGGGGCGGCGATCACGTCGACCGTCTCCAGCAGGCCGGCCCATTCCTCCCGCATCATGGTCCGGGCGCGCTGGGCCCGCAGGTAGTCCCCGGCGCTCATCAACTCGCCGGCCTCCAGCAGGATGCGGACGTCCGCCCCGTACAACTCCGGTGCGGTGCGCAGGGTGCGCTCGTGGTAGGCGGCGGCCTCCGGCACCATCAGGCCCCACTGGGTGGCCTGGATGTAGCGGGTCATCGGGATGTCGACCTCGACGAGCCGTGCGCCGAGGTCCTCCAGGTGCTCGACGGCGTGCCGGACGGCGGTCTCCACCTGCGGGTCGACGTGGTCGAAGTAGTAGGTGCGCGGCACGCCGACGCGCAGGCCCGTCAGGTCCGTGCCCGTGCCGGGCCGGTAATCCTCGGCGGGCAGGGACAGCGAGGCGGGGTCGCGCGGGTCGTGCCCGGCGAGGGCGGTCAGGACCAGGGCCGCGTCCCCGACGGTGCGGGTGATCGGGCCGACGTGGTCCAGCGACCAGGACAGGGACGTGACGCCGTGGCGGGGAACGAGACCGTAGGTCGGCTTGAGGCCGACGACCCCGTTGAGCGCGGCGGGCACCCGGATCGACCCGCCGGTGTCGGTCCCCAGGGCGAAGGTCGCCGCGCCCGACGCGACGGCGACGGCGGACCCGCCGCTGGAGCCGCCGGCGACCCGGCCGTGGTCCCGGGCGTTGCGGGTCTGCGGGGTGGTCAGGCCGAACGCGAACTCGTGCGTGTGGGTCTTGCCGACCAGCACCGCGCCGGCCCCCGTCAACCGGGCGGCGACCGTGCTGTCGGCCGGCGCGCGATGGTCGGTGCGGACCCGGGAGCTGGCCGTGGTGGCCATGCCCGCGACGTCGATCAGGTCCTTGAGCCCCATGGGGATGCCGTGCAACGGCCCCCGGTAGCGGCCTTGCGCCGCTTCGCGCTCGGCCTCGCGCGCCGCCCGGCGAGCCTGCTCCGCTGCGACCGTGACGTAGGCGCCGAGGTCGGGCTCCACCTGCTCGATGCGGTCGAGGACCGAGTCCACCAGCTCGACGGGGGACAGCCGGCGGGACCGGATGGCGTCCGCGGCGGCGGTGAGGGAGAGCTCATACGGCTGCATCGGGCCGCCCTCCTTCCGCGCGGTAGGCGCCTGCCGGCGGGGTGTCCCCGAAGTCCAGCTCCCGGAGGGTCGCGACGACGGAGTGGATGTGGTTCGCGGTGGCCGCGACCGCGGCGTGACGATCGGCGGGCAGCGGCAGCCCGGCACGGTCGGCCCAGCGGGCCGCCTCCGGTGGTGTGAGTTCGGCTGCGGGCATGGCGGACGCTCCTCCTGGCCGGTGGGGCGGCGAAGCGCTCCCACATCAAAAGCTAATGTTTTGCGTTAGTGACTGTAGACCCTCCCGCCGCCTTAAAGCAAACGCGTTGCGTTTGCCGGACGGAGTCCGACGCCCCGAGGCGCGGGTGCCCTGGGGCCTGGAGAGGGAAGCGCCGGCGTACCGCCTTCCGGGGGACGGGAAGCGTCGGAGAAGGGCCGTTCGAGCGAGGTCCCACGTCTTCGCGCATCCGGACGGTGAGACTGGCAGCGCTGGAAGCCGGGGGGAGCTCACCGTTCAGGTTCACCGTTCAGAAGGAGACGAGTCCTGTGAAGAACTTCCGAAGGGCGCTGGCCACCGGCGCCGCCGTGGTGGCCCTGTGCATCGGATTCCCGGCCAACGCCCACGCCACGGACGGGACGTTCACCTACATCAGCGACAACCAGGAGCACTCCCTGGACAACCCGGGCAACGGCCGGTGCTATGAGCTCGGCGGCGACGTCACCGAGCTGTACAACGACACCGACGCGGAGGCGACCGTGTTCGGCGACGCCGGCTGCCAGGACGCGGTCGACACCGTCGGCCCGGGTGGTGCCAGCGCCGGAGGCGGCGTCGGCTCGGTCCGTTTCACCGCGGCCCGGTAGCCGACGCCGCCCGCGTCGTGGTGCATGATGGCCATGATCACTGGGGGGGTGTCATGGCGCTGTTCCCGCCGAAGTGCCCGGTCGGGCCGGACGAGCGGGTCTGGATCGAGGAGTCCATGGCCTGGCTGGCGGCCGAGTTCGGGCGCGGGGTGCTGGAGCGTGCTCCGGTGCTGCCGACCGCCGAGTTCTTCCCGGGGCCGTACGCGGGCTCCGACGCCGACATCCGGGGCCTGATCGCCCAGCTCTGCGGGTACCTGGACGTGGCGCCCAACCGGCTGACGATCGAGATCGAGCCGGACGACGGCGAGGGCGCCATGGTCGCCGGCCTCGGGCTCGCTCACAGGTCGCGCTCGGCCGCCGGGCACTACCGGCGCGAGAACGGGCGGCCGGTGATCGCCGTCGCGCAGCGCCAGGCCGCCCGTCCGGTCGCCCTGGTCGCCACCATCGCGCACGAGCTGGGGCACGTCCGCCTCCTCGACGAGCGGCGCGTCTCCACCGAACGGCGCGACCACGAGCCGCTCACCGACCTGCTGACGGTGCACTTCGGCCTCGGCGTCTTCACGGCCAACTCCGCGTTCGACTTCCGGCAGGGCAAGCAGGGCTGGTCGTCCTCGCGGCTCGGCTACCTGAGCGAGCGGATGCTCGGCTACGCCCTGGCCTGCTACGCCTACCGGCGCGGTGAGAGCAAGCCCGCCTGGGCCCGGCATCTGGACACCAACCCGCGGGCCTACCTCAAGCAGGGCCTCCGCTACCTGCAGCGGAATCCGCCGCGCGTGTGATCGAGGGGGATCACGCCTCCGCGGTCGCCCGGGCGGTGCTGTCCCGCAGGACCAGCAGCAGCATCTGCTCGTACGCGGTGAGGGGCCGGGCCAGCGTCGAGCCGGCCGTCACGGTCCGGTGTCCGGGCGCCGGGTGGATCCGCAGTTCGGCCAGGACGCCGTGCCGGAGCTCCAGTCGGACGGACCGGCGCGCCACCAGCCCGACCCCGAGGCCGATCCGTACGGCCTCCTTGATGCCGTCGGTGCCCCAGAGCTCCAGCGTCCGGGCGCCGGACAGTTCCCAGGCGTGCAGGAGGTCCGTCAGCTGACGGCGGGTGTCCGAGCCGGCCTCGCGCAGCAGGAACGTTTCGTCCGCCAGGTCGGTGGGCGTGACGTTCCGTCCGGCCAGCGGATGACCGGCCGGGCAGGCGAGCAGCATGTCGTCGTCGGCGAGGCGCTCCGACCGGTAGCGCCCGGGAGGCAGCGGGCCGCCGCTCAGCGCGACGCCGATCCGGCCCTCCTCCAGCGCGGTCGCCAGCCGGTCGGCGCCGTCGACGACGAGGCCGAAGCGCACCTCGGGCGCCCGGTGCCGCAGTTCGAGCAGGACGGACGGCAGGAAGTGCGCGGCGACGGTGCTCGTGCTGCCGATCACCAGCGGGTCCTCCAGCAGGAGTGCCGCGGCCTGGACCGCCGCGACGGCCTGGTCGGCGAGCGCGAGCACCTCCTTGGACTGCGCGAGCAGGACCTCACCGGCCAGCGTCGGGCGGATCTTCGGGCCGGACCGGTCGACCAGCTGGGTGCGCAGGGCTATTTCCAGGTTCTGTACCTGTTTCGAGACGGACGACTGGCTCAGGAACAGGACCTGGCTCGCCGCCGAGAAGCCGCCGCATTCGATGACCTTGGCGAACACCGCCAGTTGATTGAGGTTCAGTCGCACATGGCCTCGCTCGCGTCCGGACGGAAAGGGGGGACACCAGGCCGGTGCGGCGCCCTGGGGTACCGACCGGTACGGCAATCTACCGCCTCCCGGGCCCCGCGCCACAGTGGCCTTCCGCACATGGTTCGCACATGCTGACGGATTGTCGAACAAGCGTCGGGAATGGCGCTCCGGTGCGGCGTCCCGGCGCGCTCGGGGTAAAGGATGAGCAAAGTCGCGGGACGGATCCCCGGGTTCGGCCTCTTTCCACGGTGACCGGCCCGCAAGCGGCCGGTGGTTCCCGGGAGGTTCCGCGGTGCGGTCGCCGCCGAACCGTCCGCCCGGTGACGGTGAACGGAATCCCGGCGCGATGAGGAAGCCGATGTCATCTTCGAGGAAGAAACGCGAACCCGGAACGGCGGTTTACGGAATACCCGGGGCGACCAGACTTCCGCGGTGGTTCGCCACCCTGCTCGTGATCGTGGCCGTGCTGTTCACGGGTACGGCCCTGGCGGTTCCGATCGTGCGATCGGCAGGCTCGTACCGCACCGCCGCGCGGGCGGACCCGTCCCCGGTCGCGGTGGCGACCCTGCAGACGGCGTCCGGGCCGCTGACACCGCTCGACCGGGACTTCGTCAAACGGGTCCGGCTGGCCGGGCTGTGGGAGATCCCCGCAGGCCGGATGGCCGTCGCCAAGGGCGGCACGCCCGAGGTCAGGACCGCGGGACAGCACCTGATCGACGGGCACACGGATCTGGACCGGGCCGTGGTGGACGTCGCGAGGACCCTCGGCCTGGGCCTGCCCGACGAGCCCTCCGACCAGCAGAAGGCGTGGCTGAAACAGCTGGACGACGCCCAGGGGCCCGATTTCGACCGGCTGTTCGCGAACATCGTGCGCAACGCCCACGGCCAGGTCTTCGCGGTGGTCGCCCAGGTGCGCGCCGGGACCCAGAATTCCACCGTCCGCGATCTCGCGACCACGGCGAATTCCACCGTGCTCGACCACATGACGGTCCTGGAGAACACCGGGCTGGTGAAATTCGGCGACCTTTCCGGACCGCCGTCCGGCACGTCCGCTCCGAGTCAGGGCCCGAGCCAGGGCCCGAGCCCGGCGCCGAGTTCCGGGCCGGCGACGCAGCACTAGAAACCCTGCCCGGACACCGCGGCAGCACAACGCTTTCCACGGCCTGCCAGGCAGGCCCGATCCCGTTTCGAGGATGCGACATGAGGATTCACAAACGCGGCAAGGCCAGGCGGAAGGCGTTCGCCCTCCTGCTGGCCGGGATATTGGCGGTCACCGGCGCTTCGGCGCTCGCGGCGGCCGCGTTCGCCGGGCAGCGGCCGTCGCGGTCGCAGGGGGCCGCTGCCCAGCAGGCCGGGGCCCGGCCGGGCACGGTCGCCTGCGCGGACGTCGGCACGGCCCTGGCCTCGGTGCCGGAGAGCGCGCAGCAGGACGTCGACCAGGACCTCGCCGACCTCGACGTCCAGGTGGCGGACGCGTACCGCAGCCTCGCCGAGCCGGGCTCCGGCGGCGGTGAGCAGCAGGTCATGGGCGAGCTGGCCGGGAAGCGGACGGCGACCCTGCGCAAGCTCGTCGCGAGCGCGGGCCCGGACTCCGGCCTGCCCGAGGACGTCTCCGGACTGGCGACCTGCGCGATCCGGCGCGACCTGGTGGTCGATTCCTCCGCACAGGACTACGCCCCCGACGGCGGGAGCGGCGACGGCGGGCAGAACGGCGCGGCCGGACAGAACGGCGTCACCGGACAGAACGGAGCGGCCGGGCAGAACGGCGCGGCCGGGCCGAGGAACCTGTCGAGCGGCGGACGGTCCGCCCTGGGGCGCGGTTTCGTCGACATCAGGACCGTCACCCCGAACACCGCCAGGCCCACCCGCACCGGGCCGGCCACCGGCACCTTCACCTCGGAGTGCGGGCTCAACGAGAACCGCCACCTCAACCCCGACAACGTGATCGTGGCGCCCGGGGTCAGCAACGGCGCCCACCACATGCACGACTACGTCGGGAACCTCGTCACGGACGCGTTCTCCACCAACGGCAGGCTCGCCAACGCCGGCACCACCTGCTCCAACGGGGACCAGTCGGCCTACTACTGGCCGGTGCTGCGGGTCCTCGACGGTCAGGCGGAGAAGGACGCGAGGGCGCCGGGCGGCGGGAAGGACCGCAACGTCGGACGCATCCTCCAGCCCGCCGAGGTCGGGATCACCTACGACTCCGCCGCCGGGAACAGGGTCCAGCCGATGACCCGCTTCCTGCGGATCATCACCGGCGACGCCAAGGCGCTCACCAACGGCCCGGCCAACGCCCACGCCTCGTGGAGCTGCACCGGCTTCGAGGACCGCCAGCTCGCCGACAAGTACCCGATCTGCCCGGACGGCAGCCGGGTCGTCCGGACCCTGAAGTTCCCCGACTGCTGGGACGGCCGGAACACCGACAGCGCCAACCACCGCACCCACACCGCCTTTTCGCGGGCGGACGGCAGCTGCCCGCGGAACTTCCGGGCGATCCCCCGGCTGACCCAGCGCATCGCCTACGACGTGCCGACCGGCGTGCGCTTCGCCGTCGACACCTTCCCCGAGCAGCTCCACAACCCGATCACGGACCACGGGGACTTCATCAACGTGATGTCCCGGGACCTGCTGGACCAGATGGCGACCTGCATCAACGAGGGGCGTCGCTGCGGATGACCCACACCAGCCCGGAGGGCTCAGCAATGTCGACGGAGGACGGCCGCCTGGCCTGGCACTCGGCCGCCGGACCGGCGCCGGTGGGCCGGCCGCGCCGGGCGGGGCACGCGGGCCGCTCGGGCCACGCGAGCCGCACGGGCCGCGCCGACCGGACGCGCCAGGCGCGCCGCGCCGCCGTCGGGGAGCGGACGCCGGACGGGACCGCCGAAGGCCGGCCCGAGCCCGGTGGCCCGGTCACACACCGGGCGTGGCGGTTCCTCCCGCTGCTGGCGGCGGGGCTCGGGCTGACGGCCGTGATGGTGAACGGCGCGCTGCAGGCGTTCCTCGGCGTGGCCGCCGGGGTCATCACCCTGGTGTCCTTCACCTCCGCCGTCCTGTGGGGGCTCACGGCGACGGACCGGCTGCTGCTGTACCCGGTCCACCGGCTGGCCGCCCAGACGATCCACCGGGCGATGGGCGTCGCCGGAGTGGTATTCCTCGTCCTGCACGTGTGGATGAACCTGATCCAGGACCGGATCGGCGCGCTCGCGGCCTTCGTCCCGTTCGCCGACCCGCACCGGCCGGTGGTCCTGGGCCTGGGGGCCCTGGCCGGCTACCTGCTCCTGGCCGTCGCCCTCGCCGGGGCCGCCCGCGGGCTGCTGGCCAGGACCGGTGCGGCGCGCCGGTGGCGGATCGTCCACATGTGCGCCTACCCGGCGTGGGGCGCCGCGCTCTACCACGGGCTGCACGCGGGCCGGCTGCCCGCCTCGTGGGTCTCCGTCCTCTACGGCGTGGCCGTGGTCGGCGTGATCATCGCCCTCGGGCTGCGGCTGGTCTTCCGGGACGGCGGCAACAAGCGCAGGCCCGGCGCACCCGTCCGTCCGCTCGGTCCCCTCCGTCCGGGCGGCCCCGGCCGGACGGAGGGGGCGGCGGGCCGACCGCAGGGCGGCGCCGGCGCCGGACGGCGGTGGCGGGACGGATGAGCGGCGCACCGATCGCCTGGCTCGGCCGGCCGGTCCTGTTCGCGGGCCTGGAGCGGGACGAGCGCCTGGACCACCGCGCCCACCTGGTCGTCCACGGCGGGATGCCCGCGCTGCCGGCCGACGAGCTGGCCGACCTCGCCGAGAACGTCGACCTGCGCGGACGGGGCGGGGCCGGCTTCCCGTTCGCCCGCAAGCTCCGGGCCGTCGTCAAGGCCGCCGCCCGCCGCCGCACGCGTCCGGTCGTGGTCGTCAACGGCACGGAAGGAGAACCGAGTTGCCTGAAGGACGCCGCGCTCCTGCTGCGCACGCCGCACCTCGTCCTGGACGGGGCGCTGCTGGCGGCAGAGGCCCTGGACGCGGAGCAGGTGACGGTCGGCGTCACCCGGGCCGACACCGAGCAGTCGCTGCGCAGGGCGCTGGCCGAGCGGCGGACCACCCGGCTGCCGGTCTCCGTCGCCCGGCTCCCCGAGCGGTTCGTCTCGGGCGAGGGGAGCGCGCTGGCCCGCGGCATCACCAGCGGGATCGCCCTCCCGCGCGGCGGCGGCGTCCGGACCAGCGACAGCGGGGTCAGGGGAGTGCCGACCCTGCTGTCGAACGCCGAGACCTACGCGCAGCTCGCGGTCGCGGCCCGCCTCGGGGCGCTGCCGTACCGCGAGGTCGGCACGCCGTCGGAGCCCGGGACGGTCCTGCTGACCCTCGCCGGCTCGCGGGTGGTGGAGACGCCCACCGGCGTCCCGCTCGGCGAGCTGCTCGCGATGTTCGGCCTGGACGTCGGGCAGGGCGTCCTGACCGGCGGTTACCACGGCACGTGGCTGACCCCGGTGGCCGCCGCCGCGGCCGAGGTGTCGCGCGAGTCGCTCCGGAGCCTCGGCGGGGCCCTGGGCGCCGGCGCGATCCTGCCGCTGCCGCACACGACGTGCCCGCTGGGCGAGGCGCTCCGGGTCGCCCGCTGGCTGGCCGATGAGACGGCCGGCCAGTGCGGGCCGTGCTACCTCGGGCTGCCCGCGCTGGTCAGAGCACTGGAGGAGGTGGTGCGGGGCGGCCGGGCCGCCCTGGACGCGGTCGAGACCCGGATGCGGGCGGTCACCGGACGGGGGGCGTGCAGTCACCCCGACGCCGCCTCCCGGTTCGTGGCCTCGGCCCTGGAGGTCTTCGACGAGGACCTCCAACTGCACACACACCGGTACGGCTGCGGCCGCCCCGTCCAGGGTGTGCTCCCGATGCCGGCCGTGGAGAGCGCCGGAAGCATCGTCGTGGACTGGACGCTCTGCGAGGCCCACGGGCTGTGCACGAGCGTCCTGCCCGAGGTCATCAGCCTGGAGGCGGACGGATTCCCCGCCGCCGGCGTGATGCCCGTCCCGCCGCAGTTGCTGCAGCAGGCGGCCAGGGCGGTCGACCGGTGTCCCGCGCTGGCGCTGCGGATCCAGTGAGCCGCCGCCTGGCCCGAGGCCCGCGTGCGCCTCCGCCACTCCCGGACCCATGCGCTCCGGGCTCGCAATTCCCCGAAACACCAGGCTCCACCGATGGAAAGGCAAGGAATACCTTGACGACGACAACGAAGCGGTACGGCCTGGTGGCGCTCTGCCTCCTCCTGGCCGGCCTCGTGCTCATGGCGGCCTTCGGGAACGGCAGCGGCAACGCCTACCCGTCCGCCGGGCCCACCGACCCCGGGCAGCTGGCCGGTGCGACGGCGCCGGCTCCGGCCGGGGCCTACGGCTCCTACGGCGACTACGGGGCGTCCGCCTCCGCCTCGCCCTCGTCGGCCGGCAGCGGCTCGCCCGGCGGGCAGTTGGCCGTCCGGGTGGACGAGAAGCTGGGCTCCGTCCTGACGGACGGCCAGGGCTTCACGCTCTACCGGTTCGACAAGGACTCGGCCAGGCCGCCGATGTCGAACTGCTCCGGCGGGTGTGCCACCACCTGGCCGCCCGTCATCAAGGACGCGAGCACCATGGCCGGCACCGGCATCGACTCGGCCAAGCTCGGTGAGATCGTCCGGGCCGACGGCACGCACCAGCTGACGGTCGGCGGCTGGCCGGCCTACCGCTACGCGCAGGACAGCGCGCCCGGCGACACCAAGGGCGAGGGCGTGGGCGGCACCTGGCACGCCCTGGCGCCGGACGGGTCGAAGGCCACCGGCGCGGGTGCCCAGGCGACCCCGTCGGCGACGGCCACGGCCACGACGGCGCCCACCGCCACCGCCGCCCCGACGCCGCAGCCGACCCAGCAGCCCCCGGCCGGACTGCAGCTCTCGATCTTCGCCCACCCGCAGCTCGGCCCGATCATGGTGGACGCCAACGGCCGTACCCTGTACCACTTCGGGAAGGACACCGCCTGGCCCATGCGCTCCAACTGCGAGGGTGACTGCCTGAAGACGTGGATGCCCGCGGCGCCCGTGGACCCGGCCAAGATCCAGGGTGTGGACCCGAAGCTCGTCGGCAAGATGCAGCGCCCGGACGGCACCTGGCAGCTGAGCATCAACTGCACGCCCGCGTACGTCTACTCGGGCGACAAGGGCTACGGCGACGCCCTCGGCAACGGCATGGCCGGGGGCCTCTGGACGGCCATCAACCCGCAGGGCAAGCCGGCGACGGGCAAGTGAGGATCCCGGGCGTCGCCCTCGGGCCGGCCGGGAACAGCCGGCGCGTGCGCACCGCGCTCCAATGGGCCGCGCTGATCCTCCTGCTCGCGCTCGGGTCCGTCGAACTCCTCTGGGGCAACGGCGGGTTGGCCGGAGCCGCGCAGACGGTGCCGTCGGCGCCGACGGCCGGCCCCGGCGGGAACTCCGTGGAGGCCCTGGCCCGGCGGATCGGCTGCACGGCCGAGATCACCACCGACGCGGCGGACCTGCGCCAGGGCCTGTGCACCTCCGGTGACGAGGAGATCTGGATCGCCACCTTCCCGACGCCGCGCGCCAAGGACGCCTGGATCGAGGAGGCCAAGGCGTACGGGGGTTCGTACCTCGTGGGCGACGCGTGGGTGGTCGTGCTGTCCGACACCACCGCGGACCTCCTGCACGGGCTGCTCGGCGGCACGGTCGTCGACGGCGCCGACCACACCGGGCACGCACACACGGGAGGTGGGTGACCGGCGACAACAGCGAACGACAGGGCGAGGGTTCCCACCGGTGTCGGGCCGGTGGGAACCCTCGCCCCGTTGTTCACCGGTTCGACACGTGTGCCAAGCCGCATTCGGCGCACGACAACTGGCACAGTGTCATGAATCCGTCGGGGCAGGCCCGTTCACTCATGCGAATGCCGTATGACCTTTTCTGTTATCCGTGGCCGCCGCGCTTGACGAGACCTCGCCACGGTGCCGGGGGGCGCCGCCGCGCGTCATCGGGGCGGCTCCGGCGCCACCCCGGGCGCGTCCGCCGCCCCGCACACGGATTTCCCCCATTCGGATCCGGAATCACCGGCCGCGCGGAGGTTTTCGGACAGTTGCCCGGAAACCCGTGGGACTGGTGTGCTGTGGCCCTTCCCGCCACACCGTCCCGACGGCCCCGGCACCGGACCGCCGTCGCGTCCTTCGTCCGGGCGGTTCCCCCGTGCGGGCCCCTGCTGCCGCCACACCGGCCGGGCCCGCGGAATCCCCGCCGGACGAAGGCCACAGCCGAGGAGGACCAGGTGACCCTGCTGACCAGCACCCGCGAACCGGGACTGAGCGACCTGAGCGACGCCGAACTCGCGGAGGTGCTCACCGTGCCGGCCCCGGCCGGCGGTTCGCGCATCAGGGAAGTCATGGCCGAGGTGTTCACCCGGCACCACGGCGCCGTGCTCGCCTACGCCCGCCGCTTCTGCCGCGACCAGCAGACGGCCCAGGACCTCGCCGCCGAGGCCTACGCCAGCACCTACCAGTCCGTGGCCCGCGGCCGCGGCCCGCGCCACGCCTGGCGCCCCTACCTCCAGGCCTGCGTCCGGCGCACCGCCATGGAGTGGAGCGCCCAGACCCGGGACCGCATCGTCCTGGCCGCCGACTTCCACACGTGGGCGGAGTGCCTGGCCGACGAGGCCGGGACCGACGACGCGCTGCTCGCGGCCGAGGAGACGGCCCTGATAGCCGGCGCCTACCGCGCCCTGCCCGAGCGGTGGCAGGTGCTGCTGTGGTTCTTCGTCGTGGAGGGCGAGTCGGCCGCCACCGTCGCCCAGCGGATGAGCATGACCCCGAGCGGTGTGCGCTCCCTCGCGGCCCGCGCCCGCGCGGGGCTGCGCGAGGCCTACCTGAGCGCGCACGAGGGCGAGGGGGCCGGGAAGGAGTGCCGGTACTTCACGTCGGTGCTGACCGGCGACGCCCGCCGGCCGGGCCGCCGCCGGGGCCGCGAGCTGGCCCGCCACCTGCGCGAGTGCCCCGGCTGCGGACGGGTCGCCGAACAGTTCCGCCGCGCCAACTCCAGCCTCGGGACGTCGACCCTGGTGCCGCTCCGGGCCGTGCCGGTGAGCGCGCGCTGAGCCCGGTACAGGCACGTCGCCGCCAGGAGGCCCGAGGAGGCCGGCGGCACCCCCGGGGCCCGCAAAAGGAGTGTGAGGCCACTCGCCGCGCGTGTTGTACTTGGCGCATGGGGGGTGACGACGGCCGGATGCGCTTGCGGGTGACGAGCCATCCCGTCGCCGCTCCCGGAACCCGGCTCAGCCGGATCCTGAGCGCCGGTCCGATGCTCCGCAACACGTGCGTGTACCCGCCCGACCACCAGGTCGGGTACCTGAACGCGAGCCGCGCCGATCTGCTCCGGCTCGGCGCCCTGTTCCGCGTCGCCGCGACGAGTCCGCACAGCGCGGTGCACGTCCCGGTCCCGCCGGATGCCCGATCGATGACCTTCGGGGACCGCGACACCCATCCGCTGCCGGTGCTCCTGGCTCGTGATGACACCGAACTGCGGCCCTCCGACTGGCCCGAACTACGGCGCCGGATGCGTCGCGCCCCGGTGCCCTTGAGCGTGACCGCCCCGGCGGCGCGACCGCCCGACCGCCCCGACGACGTCCGCCGCCGAGCCGATCGTCACCCCGCCCGCTTCACCGAGCACGCCGCGACGATCGTCATCACCGCCCGTGCGGAACTCCTGTTCTGGATGGGCGACTGGCTCACCGCCGTCGGCGACCGCGTGGCCCGGGACAGCCGCGTCCACCAGCACGGCGAGAGCCTTCTCGGCGACATGGTCGGCTTCTTCGACCCCGAGGGCACGAACCGGCCCATGCACGCGTTCTGCGTGGTCGCCGTCGAGCCGATCTTCCACCGGGCCCGCTGGCGGGAGCAGGCGGCCCACGGAGGTGACCACGGCGAACCCGTCGGCGGTGGGCGACAATCGTCGGGTGACTGAAGCCGGCGTCGTCCACGTCTTCCTCTCCCGCGGTCGGTTCCCGTCGTTCGAGGACATCCGCGACCACGTCGACCCGGAGTGGTCGGAGAACGGGGGCGCGACGCCGTCCGCCTTCATGGCGGAGGCCGGCATCGCCGAGCTCGAACCGATGTGCGTCGAAGCCGTTCACGCCCGGGACGAGGGCCACTGCGCGCCCGTCGTGCCCGAGGTGCTCCTGCGCGGGGCCTCGTACGCCGACCAGTGGCTGTCACAGGTGGAGTCCACCGAGCCGGCCGACGCCGCGATCTGCGTCTTCGCCCCCAACGTCGTCACCACCCCGCACGGCACCGCTCTGCACTACCTCGGCCGGTTCACGTACCGGGCCTGAACACCTCCCGGGCGCGCTGTCGCTCTGGTGCACCAGAACGCTCAGGTGCACCAGAACAGGAACGGTTTGCAGCCAGGTGTGGCCGGCGGGGTGGTCGGGTGCTGGGTGGGGGAGGGCTGGGGAGCGGGGCCGGTGTTCGGCGTGGTCGTGCTGGGGGCCGGCTTCGCGGGCGGGTCCGCCGGGGGAGGGGGCGCGGCGGCGGACGTGGGCGGGCCGGAGGGGGACGCCGCGGCGGACGTGGTGCTGCTGGACGGCTTCGGCCGGGTGCTGGAAGCCGACGGCTGCGGGCGGGCGGTGGCCGCGGCCGTGGTGGCCGATGCCGGTGCGGCCGGGGCGGCCGGGATCGGCGCGTTGTTCTGCGACGGTGACCCGGTGCCGGCGGAGGCCGGGGTCACCGCACCGTCCGAGTTGCCGCCGGCCAGCAGCACGGTGGCCAGCCCGCAGACCACCACCCCGGCCGCCGACACCGCCAGGACCCGGCCCCGCGCCCGGCCGGCCCGCCGCCGGGCCGACCGTCGTGCCGACTGGCGCGACGGCGCGGTGGACGGGACCTCGACCGGCCGGGTGGGTTCCCGGCCCGCACCCTCCCCGGTCGTGGCCTCGGCGGCCCGGCCGCAGCCGGGGCAGGAGAGCGCGCCGTTGAGGTGGCGTCGGCAGGGGGTGCAGTAACTCATGGGATCTTTTCCGTAGGCGCGGCATGACCGGGATCCCGGCGGTGACTGCCATGCCGCCCACAGGCCGGACCGGATCGGATCGGGATGCGAGCGTACGCAGACCGGACCGCTTTGCGACACCCGGCCGACGCGAGACTTCTGCGGGGGTCGGGTGTCGTTCGTGTGAGGGCGTGTTCGTCCGAGCGCATTGCGTGGGAGCGCTCCGGCGTATTGCGTGGGAGCGCCCCCGCCCCCGGTCCACGCGGCGCGCCCCACGACCATGGAGGTGTGGCCGACGATCTTGCTGATACCGGTGCCCTGCTAGGGTCCGGACCCGTGACGGACAGGGTGCAGAAGCAGTACGAGGCGATGCGCGGACACTTCCAGCGGGCAGCCGGGCAGCACGGATTCACGCTCGACCCCGCCCAGGAGCTCCCGGTCGAGCGACTCAGCCGACTGGCCGGCGAACTGGCCCACCCGGCCTGGCGGCTGCGCCGCAGTCCGCGGCACCTCTACCTCTGGGGCCCGGTCGGTCGCGGCAAGAGCTGGCTGGTGAACACCTTCCTCGACGGGCTGGCGACCCCGCGCAAGCGGCGGCTGCACTTCCACGACTTCTTCCGCCGGCTGCACGAGGGCGTGGCCCACGGCACGGAGAACCGGCCCGCGGACGGCGCGGCGGTGGACCGGGCCGTGGACGAGCTCCTCGGAGACTGCCGGATCCTCGTCTTCGACGAGTTCCACGCCCACGACGCGGGTGACGCGATGCTGGTCGCCCGTCTCCTCCGCACCCTGCTGGAGCGGCGGATCACGCTCGTCACCACCTCCAACTACCCGCCCGCCGGCCTGATGCCCGACCCGCTGTACCACCACCTCTTCGAGCCGACGATCAGGCTGATCGAGGAGCGGATGGACGTGCTGGACGTCTCCGGACCCGTCGACTTCCGACAGCGGCCCCGGGCGGACGGCGGCCACGGCTTCGCCCTCGGCGCCCGTCTCCACCCCGGTGACGAGACGTCGGCCGGTCTGACCCCGCCCCGGCCCGAGGAAGCGGGTCCGGTCGCCGCCCACCACCGTGAGCTGCCGGCCCGGGCGGTTCGCGACGACCACGTGTGGTTCGGCTTCGAGGAGCTGTGCGAGGGCCTCACCGCCGTCGCCGACTACCTCGCGCTCGCCGACCGCTTCCCCACCGTCGTCCTCGACGGCGTCATCCCGCTCACCGAGGCCTCCCCCGACGGCCGTCGGCGCTTCGCCAACCTGGTCGACGTCTGCTGCGACCGCGACGTCCGCCTGGTCCTGATCGGAGCCGACCCGCTCGTCGGCCTCTCCCCGGACTCCACCCTCATGCGCGACCTCGACCGCACCGCCAGCCGCCTCGCCCTCCTCCGCGATCCGGCTCGGGAAGCCGCCCGCTGAGCGACCTCGGGCCACGCTGGAGCCGAGGCGTGAGCGTCGCGTTCGCGCAGAAAGATCGGCTACCGCTCGTGCAGCCAGATCCGCAAGGGGCCCAGCGGCTCGAAGCCGTGGCGGACGGCTGCCGCCAGGTCGTCGCCGTGCTCGTAGCCGACCACCGGCAGGGTGGGGAACAACCGGGTCACGGCGTCCAGCACGACCGGCCAGGCCGCGTCGGGGCCGCCGTTCGGTGCGAAGACGTTGGAGACTCCGACCACCTCGTCGCTGCGGCTCGCCACCGCCCCGGCGACCACCCGGCCGTCGGTCGAACGGGCGGCGAGCACCGAGGTGGCGGGGTCGTCCAGCAGCTCGGGCCGGAAGAGGTCCGCGTCGCCGCCCCCGTCGTCCCACGCGAGTGCCCAGGCGCGCAACGCGTCCGGGTCGGCCACCACGTCCCAGGCGAGATCCGGGGCCACGGCGGGGGCGCCGGCCGGGCGGTGGATCCACTGCGCCTCGAACAGGACCCGGAAGCCGGCCGCCGTCAGATCGAGGTCGGCGAAGCTGTCCTTGACGGAGGCGCCGGGTGCGGCGGTGTCGATCCGCGACACCAGCGCGGCCTCGTCGGCGCCCGGCGCCAGCGTCACCGCGTCCGGGTAGTAGACCGGTGTGCGGGACGGCGCGGACCAGGCGTGCGGGCCGAACTCGCCCGCCACGCCGTGGGATCGGCCCATCGCCGCGCACCACTCGGCGTTGTTGCGGGCGGCGGCCCGGACCAGGAAGCGTTCGGGAGTCGTCACGACTGCGGATCATGACGACTCCCCGCCCGGTCCGTCCAACGGTTTTCCGGCACTCCGACCCGGGGCCAGGGCGGGGCAGGCCGCGAGTCCTCTGCCCGGTCGCTTCGAGACGGCGGCGCGCGACAGGGCTACTCGGCGATTCCCCGGGTGAGCAACACGACGGTGACGAAAGCGCGGTAGAGGCGGACGGGGTCGTCATCGGTGATGTGCACGGTGAGGTCGTCGGCGCGGATCACGCCGGTGATCCAGGTCGCCATCTCGGCGAGGTCGGCGTTGCGGAAGCGGACGGCGAGGGTGGCGGGCAGGGCGATCGCGGGTGGTGCGGCGTCCCCGAGGTTCCGTACGGCGGTGTTGGCGCCGTCCCGGATCAACTCCCTCGCCTGCTCCGGGTGCAGGCTGTCGGCCGCGAACCGGGAGACCGAGGTCTTGACGACGACCGCCTCGGCGGCGGGGCAGAACGGTTCGAACTGCCCGGCGGTGACGTCGTCGCCGGTGATCAGCACGACCGGCACCCGGTGCCCGAGCGCGACCAGCGCGTTGATGCCCGCCTCCCCGGCCGCGATGCCGTTCAGCCGCACTTCGGCGATCGCGCGCGGGTTGTACGTGTGGGACAGCGTGGACGCCGCGCCGGACATCGAGCCGTGGTAGGAGACGAAGAAGACCGCGTCGAACGACGGGTCGAGACCCTGCATCATGTAGAGGGGCTTGTGCCGGCCCGACAGGTAGCGGGCGCGGCGCGCGAGGCGGTCCGGCCGGAGGTTGGACATCGCGGAGTGCGAGTCGTTGACCAGGAACTCGGTGGCCCCCGCGGCGGCGGCGCCCTCGATCGCCGCGTTGACCTCCTGTTCGAGCAACTCCCGGTAGTAGCCGTACTGGGAGCCCGTCGGCCGGCACTGCTCCCAGTCGACGATCCCCGCAGTGCCTTCCATGTCGGACGAGATGAAGATCTTCACGGGTGTTCTCCTCAAGGGCCGTGGCCACGCGGACGAGTCGGACCGCCGGACATCATCGCGTCCGGCGGGCGAACCCGAAAGGCGGCCCGGCGCCGCTGCGCGGTGTCCGGCTACCCGTCCGAAGGCGGGACGTCCCGGTACGGGGCGCGGGGCTGGGGGACGCCGTGCTGGTCGGAGACGTCGATCCGCGGGGCGGCGGTGGCCGATGTACCGGGGGTGGGGTGCCAGACGCCGGTGAGGTCCACCCAGCTGTCGGTGGCCGGGGGCGGGCCGTCGGCGTGCACCAGGACGCGCAGGCGGCGGGCGTCCGCCGCGCAGCAGCTGACGACCAGCCGGTTGAGGTACCACTCGCCCGGCTGCGCGCCGGGGGCGACGAAGCCGGTGAGCCGGACCTTGCGGTGCTCCAGGCTCCGCTGCGGGTCGTGGCTGCGGCCGATGAACTCGGTGAGCGACATCGGGGTGACCACGTCCGTCCACGTGTCACCGGTGGCTCCGGGCGTGCCGGCGGGCACGGGTGCGGCCAGCTGGGCGTAGCCGGCCTGGTCGACGACGGCGTCCGTGCCGTCGCGGGAGGCGCTGAACGAGCCCAGTGGGGGAGGGGCGAGGCAGAGCAGCAGGAGGGCGGGGACGGTCAGCAGCCACGCCACCCGCGGGCCGTGGTCGTGTCCGTGTCCGTGCCCGTGCCCGGAGTCGTGCCCTTCGTGCGTGGCGGGCCGGTGCCAGACGGCGTTGCCCTCGGCGTCCCGGCCGAAGCGCAGGACGGGTTCCCGGTGCCGCTCGGCCAGCCGGCGTGCGACGCCCGCGATGCCCAGTCCGACCAGGACGAGTCCCGAGCCGATGAGCGGAAGGCGCAGGCCCTCCTTGACGTACTGGAGGAACACGTCCCCGGCGAGGGTGATCCGCAGCAGTGCCGCGCCCACGAGCACGACGAGCAGGGACGGGGCGAGGCCCCGGAGCGTGGCCTTCACAGCGCGAGCCCTCCGATCACGATGCTGGTGCCGACGGCCACGACGAAGGTCGCGGAGGAGAAGCGGGCGGCGAACGCGCGGCCGAAGGCGCCGGACTGGAGCGCGACGAGTTTGAGGTCGACCATCGGGCCGACGACCATGAAGGCGAGCCTGGCGACCGGTGAGAAGCCGGTCAGCGAGGCGGCGACGAAGGCGTCCGCTTCGGAGCAGACCGCCAGCACCACGGCGAGGAACGCCAGGACCGGGACGCCCAGCCAGGGTTCGTCGGTGAAGACGCGCAGCACCGACGGCGGGACGAGGACGTTGAAGGTGGCGGCGGCCGCGGCGCCGACCACCAGGAAGCCGCCGGCCTGGAGGAAGTCGTGCTGGAAGCCGCGCCGGAACTCCTCCAGCGGGTTGCGCGAGCCGTCGCCGTGACCGGCCGGGCCCTTCGGGAGCCGTAGCCATTCCGGCCGGCCGAACGCCACCCAGAGCCAGCCCATCACGACCGCCGTCAGGAGCGAGGCGGCCAGGCGCGCCAGCACCATCTCCGGCATTCCGGGGAAGGCGATCGCGGTGGCGACGAGCACCACCGGGTTGATGGCCGGCGCGGAGAGCAGGAACGCCAGGGCCGCCGCCGGGGCGACTCCCCGTCTCATCAGGCTTCCGGCCACCGGGACGGACGCGCACTCGCACCCCGGCAGGACGGCGCCGGCGACCCCGGCCACCGGTACGGCCAGGGCGGGGTTGCGCGGCAGCACCCGGGTGAAGACCCGCTCGGGGACGAACGCCCCGAGCGCCGCGGAGACCACGGTGCCGAGCACCAGGAACGGCACGCCCTGCACCACGATGGCGACCATGACGGTCCGCCAGGTCCGTACGACGCCCGCGTCCCACGCCGGCACCAGGACGACGGTGGCCACCGCTGGCGCCAGTACCCCGAACGGCAGCGCGGGCCTCCGGCGGGGCGGGGTGACCGCCGCTTCCGCCGGGAGGTGCCGGGCGCTGCCGAGACTCGTCTCCACCAAGGTGACCGCCCCTCAGCCCGCTCGCCGCCGATGGACGGCGAGAACTGTCTGCTCACCGTCAAGTGGGGAGCGGGAATAGAGTAGCGTTGATAATCATCTTCATCTAGAGGTCCCGGTGGGCCGGTCGCGCGGAGGGCCCGGGAGCGGAGGGCCTGGGAGTGGCGGGTCGTCCGCGCGGCCGGTGGCGGCCGCGGACGGTCAGCCGGCCGCGAGGCAGGTGGCGCAGGTGCCGGTGAGTTCGACGGTGTGCCGCACGTCCGCGAAGCCCGATGTCCTGGCGACGTGGTCGGCCCACGCCTCGACGGCGGCGGACTCGACGGACCGGCTCAGGCCGCACGCGCGGCAGACGAGGTAGTGCCGGTGGGCGGTGCCCGGCCGGTGGCGGAACAGCCGTTCGCCGTTGGTGTCGCGGATGACGTCGGCGCGGCCGACGGCGGCGAGCGCGGTCAGGGTGCGGTAGACGGTGCTCAGGCCCACCCGGGAGCCGGCGGCGAGCAGTCCGGCGTGCAGGAGCTGGGCGCTGACGAAGTCCTCGCACATGGCGAGGGCGCGCAGCACCTCGGCGCGCTGCGGGGTGAGGCGGCCGAACCCGCCGTCGTCCCGGGTCTGTTCGCGCGTGGTCCGGCGGCGGGCGGCGGCTCGGCGGAAGGCCTCCGTCAGCGCGGTGTTCTCCGTCTCGGCTATCGGCGTCGAGGTCATCGGCTCACCCTCCGTGCTCACGGCCGGTTCGGGCCGTTGCCGGACCGGCGGTCCGGGCCGGGCGGACCAGGAAGGTGGCGGCGTACACGGCGGTGGCGACGGCCATGATCGCGAAGCTCGGCGGCAGTTTCGGCGCCGCCGCGCTGAGCAGCAGGCCGCCCCACATGTCGGCGACGGCGAGCGCGGCCGACAGCGCGAGGGCGCGGAACGGGCGGTCGGTGAGCCGGATCGCCGCGCCTGCCGGTGCGGCGAGCAGCCCGAGCAGGAGGAGCGATCCGACGGCCTGGGTGGCCTCGCCGGCGCACGCGCCGGCCAGTGCGAGGAACGCGAATCCCAGCAGCCGGACGGGCACGCCGCGGGCGGCGGCCACGGCCTCGTCCAGTGTGGCGAACAGCAGTGGCCGGGCGATCAGCAGCACGGTCAGGCACACCGCGCCCGCGATGGCGACCGCGACGGCGGTCTGGTTCCCGTGCAGGCCGAAGATCGAGCCGAACAGGACGCTGGTGCCGGCGCCGCCCCGGGCGCCGCTGCGCGAGGTCGTGTGGACGGTGAGGAAGAAGGCGCCCAGGCCGAGGATCCAGGCGAAGACGCTGCCGATTACCACGTCGTCCGCGCGCCCGTGCCGGCCCAGGCCGCCGATCAGCAGGCCGACGCCGATGGTCGCGGCGAACAGCCCGAGGCGCAGGTCGTAGCCGCCGGCCAGGGCGGCCATCGCGCCGGTGAACGCGACGTGGCTGAGCGCGTCACCGGTGAAGATCTGGGCGCGCAGCACCAGGAAGTAGCCCACCAGGCCGCAGGCGAGCGCGATGAACGTCCCGGCGAGCAGGGCGTGCTGGAAGAACGCCTGGGTGACGACGGACGTCATGCGGCACCTCCGGTCGCGAGTGGTGTCCGCGCGCGGCGGCCGACGGCCTCGCGGGTGTGGCGGACCAGGTGGGCGAGGACGAAGGCGGCGAACGCGAAGCCCGTCACGAAGAAGCCCAGCGGGTACGGCTGGTAGTAGGCCGCGATCAGTCCGGCCCAGCAGGCGGTCAGGCCCAGGAGCACCGACAGCACCAGGCCGAGCCCCGGCCGGGCGGTGAGCTGCTGGGCGGTCGCGGCGGGGATCACCATCAGTGCGAACACCAGCAGCGTGCCGGTGATCTGGCTCGCCTCGGCCGTGGCCGCGCCCAGCAGGACCAGGAACAGCGTGCCCAGCAGCCGCACCGGCACGCCCCGGCCGGCCGCCACCTCCGGATCCACCGAGGCGAACAGCAGCGGGCGTCCGATCACCGCGAGCACGGCGAGCACCACCGCGCCGATCATCGCGAGGGTCACCACCTGCCCGGTGGTGATGCCCAGGAAGTCGCCGAACAGCAGCGCCATCGGCCCTTCCAGCAGGCCCTTGTACAGGCTGATGAAGAGGAAGCCGCAGGCCAGCGCGAACGCCTGGACCGTCCCGGTGACGGCGGACTCCTCCGCCCCGCCCTCCCGGCCCCCGCGCTGCAGCGCCGCGATCACCAGGGCCGCGGCGGTGCAGAACCCGAGGTAGCCGAGCGAGGTGGAGAAGCCGGCCAGGACGGCCAGCGAGGCGCCGGGGAACGCCGCGACGGACAGCGTGTGCGCGGCGAAGGTCTGCCGGCGCAGGACCACGAACCAGCCCACCACGGCGCACACGACGGCCACGATCAGTCCGGCCCGGAAGGCGTTCACCATGGACAGGTAGGACCACATGTCCTGGAAGTCGGCGACCAGGTTCCAGGAGAAGCGTGGTGACCACGCATCAGTCGCGAGCGGCATCGGCGTCCCCCCTCCCGTGCCGGTCGGTGTGGAGCGCCGGCGCCTCCGGCTGCCCGACCACGACCAGGCGGCCGTCGCTCGTGCGCAGCACCTCGACGGGCGTGCCGTACAGCCGGGTGAGCGTCTCGGAGGTGATCACCTCGGCGGGCCTGCCCGCGACGGCGCCGCCCTCGGCGATGTACACCACCCGGTCCAGGTGGTGGAGGATCGGGTTGACGTCATGGGCGACCATCACCACCGACACCCCCTCCTCGTGACAGATCCGGCCCAACAGCCCGGCGATCGCACCTTGGTTGGGCAGGTCCAGGCTGTCCAGCGGCTCGTCCAGCAGCAGCACGCGCGGGCGCCGCACCAGCGCCTGGGCGATCAGCAGCCGCTGCTGCTCGCCGCCCGAGCACTGCCCGATCGGCCGGTGCGCGTACCTGCCCGCGCCGACCAGTTCGACGGCCTGCTCGACCCTTTCCCGGGCGGCCCGGCGCTTGGCCCGGCCCAGGCCCGGGACGGGGATCCCCCACTGATCCCCGTCCAGGCCCAGCCGCACCACGTCCACCCCGCGGATGCGCACGCCCGCGTCGAAGGTGCGGCGCTGCGGCAGGTACCCGACGGCCGCGTTGCGCTCGCCGGGCGCGCCGCCGAGGACGCGCACCTCGCCGGCCGCCGCCGGGAGGACTCCCAGCAGGACCTTGACGAGGGTGGACTTGCCGACCCCGTTGGGGCCGAGGACGGCGGTGAACTCCCCGGCCCCGACGGTCAGGTCGACCCCCGACCAGAGGGTCCGCCCGCCCACGCGCACGGCCGCGTCGCGCAGCGACAGCACCGGCTCCCCGGCGGGAGCGGTGTGCCCGATGCCCGTACGGACCTTCTCGATCGGATGGATGCTCATGTGCCCGTCTCCCTCCGCTTGTTCACTTGCCCGGCTCGTTCCGCCCGCTCACTTGCCCGTGGCCGCCTTCAGCGCCTCGGCGATGCCCTGCAACTGCTGGGTCTGCCAGTCCTGGAAGGTGGCGTCGGCCGGGGCGAGGGTCTCGGTGACCTGGGCGACCGGGATGCCCTGCGCCTTGGCGGCGTTGACCTGCGCCACGACGTCAGGGTTGGAGTTCTGGGAGTTGTAGACGTAGATCTTGATCTGCTTGCCGGAGATCTGGCGGTCGATGGCGGCCTTGTCGGCGGCGGTCGGGTCGGTGCCCTCGCTCTCGGCGTCGAGGAACGTCTCCGGGGTGAGCATCTTCAGGCCGACGCTCTCGGCGAGCGGGGTGACGATCGACTCGGAGGCGCCGATCGGGGTGTCCGCGTACTTCGCCTTGATGTCGGCTTCCAGCTGGTTGTACGTGGCCAGCGTCCGGGTGGTGAAGGTCTGCTTCTGCTGGTCGAAGTAGGGCGCGTCGGCCGGGTCCGCCTTCTCGTAGTCGGCGGTGATCCGGTCGATCACCTTGTACACGCTGTCGTGCGAGTACCACTGATGGGGGTTGTCGCCCTCCTTCTTCCCCACCAGGTCGCCGATTTTCAGCGTCATCCGGTTCGGCCCCGGGTTCGCGGAGAGCAGCTTGTCGGACCACGCGTCGTAGCCGATCCCGTTGGCGATCACGTAGTCCGCGCCCGCGACGGTGCGGCCGTCGGCGGCGGTGGGCTCGTAGGAGTGCGGGTCGGTGTCCGGGTTGGTGATGATGCTCGTCACCTTGACGTGGTCCCCGCCGAGTTGGGCGGCGATCGAGCCCCAGAAGTTCTCCGCGGCGGCGACCTGGATCACCTTCGAGCCGCCGCCGGCGCTGCTCGACCCCGCGGCCGCCGCGGCCGCGGTCCTCGCCGATGAACTGGTGGAGCACGCGCTGGTGGCGGCGAGGGCGACGACGGCGGTGGCGCCGAGGACGACTCTGAAGGGGCGGGGACGGGCCTTGCTGGACGGGGCGGCACGCATGGGGACTTGCTCCTTCGAACCCGCTGGCCCTGCCGGTGGGCGGGGTCCAGCTCCGGTGGACACCTCCACGTTAGATGGAAACGATTTTCACAACCAGGGGCTTGTAGTTTGAGATGGAAATCATTGCCAAGTCTTGGCGTTGGGGCGGTGCGGGTCGGCCGGCCACCGGCTGCTCGGACCGCGCTGCGGATGGGGGAGCATGGTGTCCGAACCACCGCCATGAGAACCGCTGCCCTGGTCCGTGCCGCTCCGCGCAAGCCGGATGCACGTTCCCTCCTAGAACGGAAGACCGTCCCGTGACCGATGCCGCCGTCCTCACCGAGCAGATCCGGGCCCGCCTCGCCGGGTACGAGCGGCGGTTCGGCACACGGTTCGAGCAGTACTTCCGGGACCTGGCCGCCGACTTCGACGCCCCGAAGTCCAGCCGGTTCACCCCGGAGTGCCTCGGCCTCCTGCGGGACCTGTCACTGCGCGGCGGCAAGCGGATGCGGGTGGCCCTCCTCTTCGAAGCCGCCCGCCTGGTGACCGCCGACCCCGTGGAGGGGCTCGACGACGCCGCGCTGAGCATCGAACTGCTCCAGACCCACGGGTTGATCCACGACGACATCATCGACGACAGCCCCACCCGCCGGGGCGGTCCCTCCACCTACTACGCCTACCGCGCCCGGTTCCCCGACCGGCCGCAGGCCGCGCTCGGGCTCGCCCTCCTCGCCGGCGACCTCGCCCTCGCCCTGTCCCTCCGGGTCCTCCTCGACTCCCGGGCCCCGCTCCCGGTGCGGCAGGCCATGGTGGAGCTGCAGACGCGAGCGGCGTCGGCCACGTTCGCCGGCCAGATCGCCGACCTGGAACGGGACTTCACCGCGGACCCGGCCGAGGACCTGCTGCACGACGTGGCCGAGTACAAGACCGCCCGCTACTCCGTCCTCGCGCCGCTCCAGCTGGGACTGCTCGCCGCCGGCGCCGAACCGGGCCGCCACGACGAGGAACTGCGGCGCTACGCCCGGCTGGTGGGGATCTGCGGGCAGATGCGCGACGACTACCTGGACCTCTTCGGCGACGCGGCCGCCATGGGCAAGCCCACCGGCGCGGACATCCGGGAAGGGCGCCGCAACTACACCGTCCGCGCCCTCCTGGCGGTGGCGACCGGCTCCGAACGGGCCCTGGTGGAGTCCGCAGTCGGCGACGGAGCCTGCACCGAGGAGGCCATTGCCGCCATCCGGGACATCGCCGAGCGCCACGGCGTCCCCGAGAAGATGACGGCGGACATGCGGCGCCGCGCACGCGAGGCCGCCACCGAGGCCGCCGGGTGGCGTCCGCGGTGGCGGGAGGAGGCCGTCGCGTTCTTCGAGTACCTGCCGAGGTGGAGCGTCAAGCGCACCGAGTGAGCCGCGGCCGGCGCCTGGATCAGGCCGCCGTGGGCGGGAGTTGGCCGGCCGGCTCGGCGTGGAGGCGGTAGTGGCCGTTCTCGCGGCGGACGGTGCCGGCCGTGGGGTGCGGGAAGTGCGTGCCCAGGAGCAGGGCGTCGGTGTCGGCGAGGGCTTCGAGCATCCCGGCGCGGGTGCGGATCGCCTGGGCGGAGTCGATGTCGACGCAGCTGTGCACGTGGGGGTGCGAGAGCTGGACGGGGTGGTGGATGCTGTCGCCGGTGATCAGGGCGCGGCGGTCGGCTCCGCGCAGCTCCACGGCGACCTGGCCCGGGGTGTGGCCGGGGGCCGGGACCAGGCGGACACCGGGGGCCACTTCGCGGCCCTGCTCGGGGACGTCGACGGGGTGGTACAGCCCGGCGTCGTGGACGGGGTGGACGGAGTCGCGGAACATCTGGGCGCGGGCCTCGTCCAGCTCGGTGGCGGCCCAGTGGTCCCATTCGGTGCGGCTCGTGAGGTAGCGGGCGTTGGGGAAGGTGGGGACCCAGTCCTCGCCGTCGAGGCGGGTGTTCCAGCCGACGTGGTCGGTGTGCAGGTGGGTGGTGATCACGAGGTCGACGCTCTCGGGCGGGAAGCCGGCGGCCGTCAGGCGGTCCAGGAAGTCGGTGTCGAGGCCGTTCCAGGCCGGGTTGGCGCGGGTCTTGCCGTTGCCGATGCCGGTGTCCACGACGATCCGCAGTCCGCCGGCCTCCAGCGCGAAGCCGTGGCTCGCCAGGCGGGGGACGTCGGCGTCGGCGAAGTCGGGGCGCAGCCACGGTGCTTCGTCCAGCACCTCCTTGGTGGCGGCGGGCAGCAGCCAGGGGCCGGTCTGGCGGGGCAGTTCGATCTCGTCGACGCGGCGGACGGTGATGTCGCCGAGGTTCCAGCCGGTGTTCATCGGGGGGTCCTTCCGGAGGGGTGCGGGGCCGGGCGGTGCTGCCGCGCGGCGTGGGTGAGGCCGGTGGCGGCCAGCAGGACGACGGTCGCGGCGTAGACGGCGACGGCGGTCTGAAGGCCGTAGAGGTTGGTGAGCAGTCCGGCGAGGACGGCGGGGATGCTCATGGCGAGGTAGCTGAGGACGTAGTAGGCGGCGAGGGTGCCGGCGCGTTCGTCGGGGGCGGCCGGGGGGAGCAGCAGGCGCAGGGCTCCCTGGGTGACGGCGCCGAAGCCCGCGCCGGCGAGGGCGGTGCCCGCGAACAGGGCGGTCAGGCTGTGCAGTTGGGGGCTGCTCAGGGTGAGCAGGGCGCCCGGGATCAGGAGCGCGGTGCCGGCCAGGTTGACGGTGCGGGCGGGCAGCGCCCGGGCGGCGTGGGCGGCGAGGCCCGCTGCGGCCGTCATGGTGAAGAAGACCAGGCCGCCGGTGGCGCGGGTGGCGTGCGGGGCGATGAGCCGGGCGAGCGAGGGGCCGAGGGAGGAGTAGAAGCCGCCCAGGGCCCACGCGGCGACGATGCCGGGCGCGGCGAGGGCGAAGGCCGGGCGGGAGGCGGGGGAGACGGTGACCGCGGGGCGCAGGGAGCGCCAGGCACCGGGGTGGGGGCGGGCGGTTTCGGGGGTGAGCAGGACGGCGGCGGCCTGGGCGGTGAACAGGGCGAGCAGCAGCAGGTAGGCCGTCCGGGTCGGGGCGGGGGCGTACTGCACGAGGGCGGTCGCGGCCAGGACGCCGGCCGCCATGCCGGCCACGGGGGTGATGCCGTTGGCGGCCGTGGCCCGGCCGGGGCGGTCGGGGTCCTCGAAGTCGAGCAGGGCGGCTCCGGCGGCGCTGGTGGCCACGCCGGTGGCCAGGCCCTGCAGGATCCGGGCGGCGATGAGCGCCGGGACGCCCTGGGCGGTGGCGAAGAGGGCCATGGTGACGGCTTCGGCGACCAGCGCCCCGGCGAGGACCGGACGGCGGCCGAGGTGGTCCGAGAGCGTTCCCGCGGTCAGGAGCGCCACCAGCAGGGCGAGTGCGTAGGTGCTGAAGACGACGGTGAGCGTCATGGCCGAGAAGTGCCAGGCGGCCTGGTAGAGCGCGTAGACGGGGGTCGGCGCGCTGGAGGCGGCCAGCAGGCCGACCAGGACCGAGGCGTGGAGCGGGAAGGAGACGCGGCGGCTCAGCACGGGAAGGCGAGGGGGACGGGACGGTAGGGCGGTGATGCTGGACATGGAAGCACCTCTGAGCCTTAAGGCGAATGCTTTGCATTAAGCACTCTAGGCTCACAGTCCCTCAAACGCAAACTCTTAGCTTTTACGTGAGGGCGGGCGGCGGCGCGATCCGGCCCAGCGCCGTCGCCACCAGGTGGTCCGTGTAGGCGGCCGACAGGTCCGAGGGGCGGAACAGGATCCGGTACATCAGGGGGGCGACGACGGCGTCCAGCAGGCCCTCCAGGTCGGGCACGGCCTCCCCGCGCCCGGCCGCGCGCACCCCGACCGCCTTCAGCTGCTCGGCGGCGTAGTCGGAGCAGCGCGCCGCGTTGCCGTGCCCGGGATCGCCCAGCAGCGCGTCGCGGATGTACGCGAGGCCCGCCGTCGAGGACATCTCCTCGGCGAACTGCGCTGTCCACGCCTCCAGGTCCGCCCGCAGGCTCCCGTGGTCGGCCGGCGGGGCGTCGGGGCGCAGCCGCTCCACGGCCACGTCCGACAGGAGTTCCCGCAGGTCCCCCCAGCGGCGGTAGACGGTGGACGGCGTGACGCCCGCGCGGGCGGCGATCAGGGGCACGGTGAGGGCGTCCCGGCCCAGTTCCGCTTCGAGATCGCGGACGGCCTGGTGGACGGACTGCTGGACGCGGGCGCTGCGCCCGCCGGGGCGTGTGGTCGGTCGGGCACTCATGCGGTCCAGACTAACGCGAAGGAGTTGCGTCTGGTTGGATGGGCGGCTGAAACCAGAGGGAGGGGAGCCGCCATGGTGTCCGTGGGGGAGAAGCTCAGCAGCGCGCGCGTCCGGGCGTTCATAGGCCGGGACGAGCAACTGGAGCGCTTCGGCGACGCCCTGGCCGGGCGGCCGCAGGCGCCGTTCGCCTTCTACGTGGTCGGACCTGGCGGCATCGGGAAGTCGACGCTGCTGCGGCGTCTGGCCGACGACGCCCGCGCGGAGGGACGGCCGCTCGTCGAGCTCGACGGCCGCTTCGTCAGCCGGGACCCGGCCGACTTCGAGCGCGCGGCCGCCGCCTTCCTGGACGTCCCCGGCACGGTGCTGTTCGTGGACTCCTTCGAGCACTGCCAGTGGCTGGAGAGCTGGCTGTGGCACCACTTCCTGCCGCGCGCCGCGGACGACGCCCTGGTCGTGCTGGCCGGCCGGCTCGCGCCGCAGCCGCAGTGGGCCGCCGACCCCGCCTGGTCCGGGCTCCTGCACGTGACCGAGCTGGAGCCGTTCTCCGAGGAGCAGGCCCGCGGCCTGCTCGTGGCGGCGCGGATCCGCCCGGAACTGCGGGACCGCGTGCTGCGCTTCGCCGGGGGCAACCCGCTGGCGCTGTCCCTCGCGGCGGCCGCGGGATCGGCGGGCTGCGGCCGGGAGGAGATCTGGGCCCCCTCGGCGGACGTCCTGCGCACCCTGCTGACCGGCCTGATCGGCGAGGTGCCCACCGCCGCCCACCGGCGCGCCCTGGAGGTGGCGGCCCAGGCCTTCTCGACCTCGGAGGAGCTCCTCACCGCGGTGCTGCCCGAGGAGGACGCCCACGTCTTCTTCTCCTGGCTGAGGGACCTGCCGTTCATGGAGTCCACGCACCAGGGGCTCCATCCCCACGACGCCGCACGCGAGACGCTCGCCGCCGACCTGCGCTGGCGGGCGCCCAACGCCTTCGCGACGATGCGCCGGCGCCTCGCGGACGAGTACCTGCGGATCCTGCGCGAGGAACCCGAGGAGCGGGCGTGGACCGTCACCGACGAGCTCTTCTACCTCTTCCGGGAGGGCAAGGCCCTGGCGCGGCTGCGGACCTGGGACCGCGAGGACGAGGTGCACGACCGCCCCCTGCACCCGGAGGACCTGGCCGTCGTGCTGCGCATGGCGGAGGAGACCGAGGGCACCGCCTCCGCCGACCTGGTCCGCTACTGGGCGCAGCGCCAGCCGGAGGCCTTCAGTGTCTACCGCCTGGTCGGCACGGGCCGCGTCGTGGCGTTCACGGCCCGGCTCGCGCTGCCCGCCCCGCCCGACCCCGAGGACCTGGCCACCGATCCCGTCGTCGCCGCGGCGTGGGCGCACACCGAGACCGCCGTGCCGGTGCGCCCGGGCGAGCACATCGGGATCAGCCGCTTCACGGTCTACCCGGAGCGCTATCAGGTCCCGTCGCGCGTCATCGACCTGAGCAGTTCCCGCGCCCAGGCGGAGTCCGCCCGCGCCCGCGGCCGTGCGTACGGCTTCGCCGTCTGGCGGGACGCCGAGACGTGGGCCGAGCGCGTCAAGGGGACCCTCGCCGACACCGGTGCGCGGCCGCGCGTCGGCGCGCACACCTACGGGGTGTTCGGCGTCGACTGGCGCCAGGTGCCCGTGGAGGCCTGGCTCCAGCGCTTCATCACGGCCACCGACGAGCCCGTCTCGTCGGGACCGTCGCCCGTCTCGCGCTCCGCGTTCGACCAGGCCGTGCGCGAGGCCCTGACGCACTGGCGCGATCCGGGCGCCTTCGCCGCCTGCGCGCTGATGCGGTCCCGTCTCGCGGCCGACCTCGCCGATCCCGTCGCGGAGTTGCGCGCGCTGCTGCGCCGGTCCGTCGAGGACCTCGCGCGGGACCCGCGCGGCGTACGGGCCCGGGACGCCCTGACGGCGGGCTACTTCTCCGGCGCGCCCACCCAGGAGGCCGCCGCCCGCCGCCTCGGCCTGCCCTTCGGCACCTACCGGCGTCACCTGCGCCAGGGCCTGGACCTGCTCGGCGAGGCCCTGTGGCAGCGGGAGTTGCACGGCCCGACCCCGTAAGGGTGGACACGCCCGGGCAGGAGTGGACAGTCAATGCCCCTGCCCGGCCTGGAGAGTGGACACCGCCGCGCCCGAGGCTGTGGATCCCCGGGGCGCCATGACGCGCCCCGGCGATCCGCTACTCCGAGGAGCGACCATGAAGCCCCTGCTGTTCCCCAACGACGTGCAGTTCTGGTACGAGACCCTCCGCTCGTTCGGCCACATCGCCTACGGCGGCGCCGACTTCGGCGAGGTCGTGTCGACGAGCGCCCGCATCGTGGAGGGCGACTACGGCAGCTGGCACGACGAGTGGCTGGCCACCGCCGACCGGGTGGCCGCCGAGGCCCAGCGGGCGCTGGCGGCGGGCCACCGGGTCAGCGCCAGGGACGGCTTCCTGCGGGCGTCGAACTACTACCGCTCGGCCGAGTTCTTCCTGCACGGCAACCCGTGCGACCCCCGCCACGACCACGCCTACGACCGCAGCGTCGAGTGCTTCCACGCCGCGGCCGGGCTGTTCACCCCGCGCATCGAGCCGGTCCGCATCCCGTACGAGGGCACCACCCTGCCCGGCTACCTCTACCGGGCCGACGACTCCGGGGCGCCCGGGCCCACCGTGATCATGCACAACGGCTTCGACGGCACGGCCGAGGAGATGCACTACTTCGGCGCGATGGCCGGCGTCGAGCGCGGCTACACCGTCCTCGTCTTCGACGGACCGGGGCAGCCCGGGCCGCTCCACCACGACGGACTGGTCTTCCGCCCCGACTGGGAGAACGTCGTCGGCCCCGTCCTCGACTTCGCGCTGACCCTGCCGGAGGTCGACGGCGAGCGCGTCGCGCTGCTCGGCAACAGCATGGGCGGCCTGCTCGCCCCGAGGGCGGCGGCGTTCGAGCACCGGCTGGCCGCCGTGATCGCCCTCGACGGGGTCTACGACCTCGGCGAGGCCGTGACGAAGTCCGTGCCCGGCGACCGGGCCGTCGCCGAACGGCGGCTGCGCGCCGCCTCCGACCCCGAACTCGACTTCCGGTTCGGCCGGTTGATGGCCGACGACCCGGTGATGCGCTGGGCGCTGAACCACGGCATGTACGTCATGGGGGCCGACACCCCGCGCGCCTTCGGCGCCGCCTACCTCGACCACCACCTCCGCGACGGCATCGCCGAGCGGATCGCGTGCCCCACCCTGGTCTGCGAGGCCGCCGAGGACCTGTTCTTCGCCGGGCAGGCCCGGCAGCTGTACGACCACCTCACCTGCCCGAAGACGCTGATCGAGTTCACCGCGGAGGAGGGCGCCGACGCGCACTGCCAGGCGGGAGCCCAGCGGCTCGCCCTCGCGCGGATCTACGACTGGCTGGACGACACGCTGCACCACCGGTCCGCGGCGTCGTCGTAGCGGCCTCAGGCCAGGAAGCCGCGCAGCAGCGCCGCCGTCGCGGCGAGGTGCTCCTCGGTGGCGCGGCGGGCGCCGTCGCCGTCGCCGTCGAGGATCGCCCGCACCATCGCCCGGTGCTGCTCGGCGGCGTGCTCGATGTTGCGGTCCAGCATGGGGATCGCGTTGAGCAGGTCGTTGAGCCGCATCCGGGCCTCGGCGATGGCCGCGGCGAGGGTGGGGGAGCCGGTGAGCTCGCCGATGGCGAGGTGGAAGCGCGAGTCCAGCTGGCGGTACTGCTCCGCCGGCGCCCCCTCCAGCTCCTCCAGCCGGCTCTCCAGGTGGGCCCGCTGCTCGGGGGAGAGGGGGCGCCGGGCGGCGGCCTCGGCGGCGCCGACCTCCAGGACCTGGCGGTAGGTCAGCGCGTCCTCCAGCGCGCCGCCGAGGTCGCGGGCCGCGCGGCGCAGGTCGTCGACGTCCGGTTCGGGCATCCGGTAGGTGACGAAGGTGCCGCCGTAGCGGCCGCGGCGGGGTTCGACGCAGTCGGCCTGCTGGAGCGTGCGGAGCGCCTCGCGCAGGGTGTCGCGGCTGACGCCGAGCCGGGCGGCGAGGTCGCGTTCGGCGGGCAGCCGGTCGCCGGGGCCGAAGACGCCGAGCTTGATCGCCTGGAGCAGCCGTTCGACGGTCTCCTCGAAGGCGTTGCCGGTCCGCACCGGGCGGAAGATCGCCCCGGCCTGCCAGTCGAGCCGCGCCCGCTCACGTGTTTCGTCCACGTCCACGCCGGAATCGTACCTACGAACGGGATTCCCGTACTCGTTCCCGTCCCACTCTTGACGCGGCCCCCGTCCAGCCGGAACGATGCTGCTCACCCACCCAATGGACTGATTCCAGACCATTGAAGAGCCGTCCGACCGTCGAACCCGCCGGGGCGACCGCGCCACGCCGTCGTGGCCGCGCGCACCCCGGCACACCCTCAACCCCCAGGGGTGCCCATGACCGACGCACGCTCACCCGACCACCCTGGCCCCGCCGTGTTTCCGGTGGACTCCTCCCCCGTTTCCGCCGACGAACAACGCCTCCGCGAGCTGGGCTACACCCAGGAGCTGGCCCGCTCGATGTCGGGCTTCTCCAACTTCGCCGTCTCCTTCTCCATCGTCTCGATCCTCTCCGGCTGCCTCACCCTGTACGGGACGGGGATGAAGACCGGCGGCCCGGCCCTGATCATCTGGGGCTGGCCGGTGGTCGGCCTGCTGACCCTCTGCGTCGGCCTCGCGATGGCCGAGATCTGCTCCAGCTACCCGACGGCCGGCGGGCTCTACTACTGGTCCGCCAAGCTGAGTCGAACGAGCGGCCCGGCCTGGAGCTGGTTCACCGGCTGGTTCAACTTCCTCGGCCAGGTCGCGGTGACCGCCAGCGTCGACTACGGCGCCGCCTTCTTCACCAACGCGTTCCTCGACCTCCGCTTCGGCGTCGCGGCCACCCCCGCGCACACCATGGAGATCTTCGCGGTCATCCTGGTGGTGCACGGCCTGCTCAACACCTTCGGGGTGCGCCTGGTCGCCCTCCTCAACAGCGTGTCCGTGTGGTGGCACCTGGTCGGCGTCGCGATCATCGTCGGCGCGCTCGCGTTCCTCCCCGAGCGGCACGCCTCCGTGTCCTTCGTCCTCACCGAGTTCGTCAACCAGACCGGGTTCCACAACCAGTTCTACGTCGCGATGCTCGGCCTGCTGATGGCCCAGTACACCCTCACCGGCTACGACGCCTCCGCGCACATGACCGAGGAGACCCAGGACGCCGCCCGCTCCGGCCCGCGCGGCATCGTCAACGCCATCACCGTCTCCCTGGTCGCCGGCTGGATCCTGCTGCTCGGCATCACCTTCGCGATCCGCGACTACGACGGCGCGCTCAACAGCGACACCCAGGTCCCGCCCGCGCAGATCTTCATCGACGCGATCGGCTCCGGCGGCGCCCAGTTCCTGCTGCTCATCGTCATCGGCGCCCAGTTCTTCTGCGGCATGGCCTCGGTCACCGCCAACTCCCGCATGATCTACGCCTTCTCCCGCGACGGCGCGCTGCCCGGCTCCCGCCTGTGGCACCGCATCTCCCCGCGCACCCAGACCCCGACCAACGCGGTCTGGCTGGCCACCGGCGGCGCCCTGCTGCTCGGACTGCCCGCGCTCTGGAACAACACCGCCTACACGGCCGTGACCTCGATCTCCGTCATCGGCCTCTACATCTCCTACGTCATCCCGGTGTACCTGCGGCTGCGCCAGGGCGAGGACTTCCCGCGCGGCCCCTGGCACCTGGGCCGCTGGAGCCGGCCGATAGGCGTCGTCGCCGTCGCCTGGACGGCGGTGATCACCGTCCTGTTCATGCTGCCCACCGCCAGTCCGATCGACGCCGAGAGCTTCAACTACACCCCCGTCGCCGTGGCCGTCGTGGTCGGCTTCGCCGGCCTCTGGTGGCTGGCCTCCGCCCGGCACTGGTTCACCGGGCCCCACGTCGACGCCGTCCCGACCGCACCGTCCACGCCGTCCGCGCCCGACGCCCCGGACACCGAACTGGAGACCCGATGACCACCCCCCGGCTCACCCTCGACGAGCTGCGCACCCGCGTCGCCGACGGGTCCGTCGACACCGTCGTGCTCGCCATGACCGACATGCAGGGGCGCCTCCAGGGGAAGCGCGTCGCCGCCGAGTACTTCCTCGACGACGTCGTGCCCGGCGCCGCCGAGGGCTGCGGCTACCTGCTGGCCGTCGACGTCGACATGAACACCGTCGACGGGTACGAGATCTCCTCCTGGGAGAACGGCTACGGCGACCTGACGCTGCGCCCCGACCTCGCCACCCTGCGGTCCGTCCCCTGGCACCCCGCCACCGTCATGGTCCAGTGCGACGTCGTCCACCACGACGGCACCCCGGTCGCCGTCTCCCCGCGCCAGGTCCTCCAGCGCCAGCTGGACCGCCTGGCCGGCTACGGCTGGCAGGCCCAGGCCGCCACCGAGCTGGAGTTCATCGTCTTCCGGGACAGCTACGAACAGGCCTGGGACAAGGACTACACCCGGCTCACCCCGGCCAACCAGTACAACGTCGACTACTCCATCCTCGGCACCGGACGCATCGAACCCCTCCTGCGCCGCCTGCGCAACGGCATGGCCGGCGCCGGCCTCACCGTCGAGTCCGCCAAGGGCGAGTGCAACCTCGGCCAGCACGAGATCGCCTTCAAGTACGCCGACGCCCTCACCACCTGCGACAACCACGCCGTCTACAAGACCGGCGCCAAGGAGATCGCCGCCCAGGAGGGCTACAGCCTCACGTTCATGGCGAAGTACGACGAACGCGAGGGCAACTCCTGCCACATCCACCTGAGCCTGCGCGACGAGCAGGGCGCCCCCGTGTTCGCCGGCGACCGCCCGCACGGCTTCTCCCGCACCATGGAGCACTTCCTCGCCGGCCAGCTCGCCTGCCTCGCCGACTTCGCCCTGCTCTTCGCCCCCACCGTCAACTCCTACAAGCGCTACGTCCCCGGCAGCTTCGCGCCCACCGCGATCGCCTGGGGCCGCGACAACCGCACCTGTGCCCTGCGCGTCGTCGGCCACGGCCCGTCGCTGCGCTTCGAGAACCGCGTCCCCGGCGGCGACGTCAACCCCTACCTCGCGGTCGCCGCCCTGATCGCCGCCGGACTGCACGGCGTCGAGCAACAGCTCGAACTCCAGCCGGAGTTCACCGGCAACGCGTACGCCTCCGACGCGCCCCGGGTGCCCGCCACCCTGCGCGACGCGGTCGACGCCTTCGAGCGCAGCGCCGTCGCCACCGAGGCCTTCGGCAAGGACGTCGTCCGGCACTACACCCACGCCGGGCGCACCGAACTCGCCTCCTACGAGCGGGCGGTGACCGACTGGGAGCGGCGCCGCGGATTCGAGCGGCTGTGACCCACGACGACCGCCGGCGACCCCTCATCGGCATCAGCAGCTACCAGGACGACGCCGCCTGGTCCGTCTGGAACCAGCGCGCCTCCCTCGTGCCCCAGACGTACGTCGACGCCGTCGTCCGCGCGGGCGGCACCCCGGTGCTCCTGCCGCCCCAGCCGGGCGGCGCCGGCCACCTGCTCGACGCCCTCGACGGACTCGTCCTCGCCGGCGGACCGGACGTCGACCCGGCCCGCTACGCGGCGACCCCCGACCCGCGCACCGGCCCGCCCCACCACGCCCGCGACGACTGGGAGAGCCGGCTCCTCGGCGCCGCCCTCGCCCGGGACGTGCCGCTGCTCGGCGTCTGCCGCGGCATGCAGCTGCTCAACGTCGAACTCGGCGGCACCCTCGTCCAGCACCTGCCCGACGACAGCCACCAGATCGTCCCCGCCCGGTTCGTCCGCCACCGCGTCGGCCTCGCGGACGGCAGCCGGCTCGCCGTCGTCCTCGGGCCCGCCACCGAGGTCTCCTGCTACCACCACCAGGCCGTCGACCGGCTCGGCACCGGCCTTCAGGCCACCGCGCACAGTGCCGATGGCACAGTCGAGGCGCTCGAACTCACCGGCCACCGCTTCGCCCTGGGCGTCCAGTGGCACCCCGAGACCGACCCCGACGACCTGCGCCTGTTCCACGCGTTCATCACCGCCAGCCAGAGGGAGACCGCCCGATGACCGAACCTGACCTCTTCGAGGTCGTCAACCCCGCCACCGAGGAGGTGATCACCACCGTCGAACTGGCCGGCCTCGCCGAGACCGACGCCGCCGTCGCCCGCGCCCGCGCCGCCTTCGACACCTGGCGCCGGGTGGCCCCCGCCGACCGCGCCCGGCTGCTGCGCGCCTTCGCCGCCGCCGTCGACGCCGACCGCGAGCACCTCGCCGCCCTGGAGGTCGCCAACGCGGGCCACACCATCGGCAACGCCCGCTGGGAGGCGGGCAACGCGCGGGACGTCATCGAGTACTACGCCGCCGCCCCCGAGCGCCTGTTCGGCCGGCAGATCCCCGTCGCCGGCGGCATCGACGTCACCTTCCAGGAGCCGATCGGCGTCGTCGGCGTCATCGTGCCCTGGAACTTCCCCATGCCGATCGCCGCCTGGGCCCTCGCCCCGGCGCTCGCCGCCGGCAACACCGTCATCGTCAAACCGGCCGAGCTCACCCCGCTCACCGCGCTGCGCCTCGGCGAACTCGCCCTGGCGGCCGGGATCCCCGAGGGCGTGCTCCAGGTGCTGCCCGGCCGCGGCCCGGTCGTCGGACAGCGCTTCGTCACCCACCCCGACGTGCGCAAGGTCGTGTTCACCGGCTCGACCAGGGTCGGCAAGGAGATCATGGCGGGCTGCGCCGCCCAGGTGAAGCTCGTCACCCTCGAACTCGGCGGCAAGAGCGCCAACATCGTCTTCGCCGACGCCGACCTCGCCAAGGCCGCCGCGACCGCGCCCTACGCCGTCTTCGACAACGCCGGCCAGGACTGCTGCGCCCGCTCCCGGATCCTCGTCGAGGCCTCCGTGTTCGACGACTTCATGGCGCTCCTGGAGCCGGCCGTCCGCGGCGTGCGGGTCGGCGACCCGACCGACGAGAAGACCGAGATGGGCCCGCTGATCTCGGCCGCCCACCGCGAGCGGGTCTCCTCGTACGTCCCGGACGCGTCGGCCGTCGCCTTCCGCGGCAGCGCCCCCGACGGGCCCGGCTTCTGGTACCCGCCGACCGTCCTCGCGCCCGTGCGCCACGACGACCGCGCCTTCACCGAGGAGATCTTCGGCCCGGTCGTCGCCGTCGTCCCGTTCCGCGACGAGGAGGACGCCCTGCGCATCGCCAACGCCACCGAGTACGGCCTGTCCGGCTCCATCTGGACCCGGGACCTCGGCCGCGCCCTGCGGGTCTCGCGCGGCGTCGACGCCGGCAACCTCTCCGTCAACTCGCACTCCTCGGTGCGCTACACCACGCCGTTCGGCGGCTTCAAGCAGTCCGGCCTCGGCCGCGAGCTCGGCCCGGACGCCCTCGACGCCTTCACCCAGACCAAGAACGTCTTCATCTCCACGGAGGAATGATCAGCATGACCCAGCGACTCGACGGCCGCGTGGCCGTCATCACCGGCGCCGGCAGCGGCATCGGCCTGGCGACCGCCCGCCGCTTCGCCGCCGAGGGCGCGAAGGTGGTCTGCGTCGACCTCGACCCCGAGACCGGCGCCAAGGCCGCCAACGAGGTCGGCGGCCTGTTCATCCAGGCCGACGTCACCGACGAGGCCGCGGTGCGCGACCTCTTCCAGCGGGCCGTCGACGAGTACGGCCGCCTCGACATCACCTTCAACAACGCGGGCATCTCCCCGCCGGACGACGACTCCATCCTCACCACCGGCCTGGAGGCCTGGAAGCGCGTCCAGGAGGTCAACCTCACCAGCGTCTACCTGTGCTGCAAGTACGCGATCCCGCACATGCAGCGCCAGGGCAAGGGCTCGATCATCAACACGGCGTCGTTCGTCGCCGTGATGGGCGCGGCCACCTCGCAGATCTCCTACAGCGCCTCCAAGGGCGGCGTCCTGGCCATGTCCCGCGAGCTGGGCGTGCAGTTCGCCCGCGAGGGCATCCGCGTCAACGCCCTGTGCCCCGGCCCGGTGAACACCCCGCTGCTCCAGGAGCTCTTCGCCAAGGACCCGGAGCGGGCCGCCCGCCGCCTGGTCCACATCCCGCTGGGCCGCTTCGCCGAGCCCGAGGAGATCGCCGCCGCGGTGGCCTTCCTCGCCTCCGACGACTCCTCCTTCATGACCGCCAACACCTTCCTCGTCGACGGCGGCATCTCCGGCGCGTACGTGACGCCGCAGTAGTCCCCCCGAGACCGCCGGCGCGCCCGCCCCCTGTCGTGGGGGAGGGCGCGCCGGCGGCGTTTCAGGCGTCTGAGCCGTCGAGGGCGGTGTCGGGGATCCAGGAGCCGTGGATTCCCGCGGTCACCCGGCGGGGGAGGTGGACGGCGGCGACCCGGTCCAGGCCGGCCGCGTCGAGGACGAGGAGTTGCGAGGCGTCCTGCTTGAGGTCGGAGACGACGGTGAGCAGGTAGCCGTCGTCCTCGTGGACGGCGCCGGCCGCGGGGACGAAGACGGCCTCGCTGGGCAGGCGGGCGTCGCCGACCCGGTGGATGCGGCGGGCGCCCGTGGTGCGGTCGTACTTGACCACGCCGTAGCCGCCGTAGCCCTTCTCGTCGGGGAAGGAGACGGCGTACTGGTAGCGGTTCTCGACCCCGAGGTAGTCCTCGTTGAGGGTCGGGAACTCCACCGGGAGGTCGTCGACGATCCGCTCGTCGACGCTGCCCGCCGCCAGGTCGATCACCCAACGGCGGGTGTAGGAACGGGCGTTGGGCTCGGTGCCGCGCCCGGGGGCGCCGACCCACCAGTTCCAGGAGAGCCGGAAGCCCTCGCGGTCGACGGTCGGGCCCTCCAGGACGATGCGGCCCTGGCCGTCCTCGTAGGCGTTGGAGACGTGCAGCATGTTGCCCGGCTCGATGGAGAACCAGCGGATGTGCCGCGTGCCGTCCTCCCCGCGCGGCATGACGCCGATCCGGGCGGGCTGGGTGTCGCTCCAGCCGTACGGGATGCCGGAGTGCTCGTCCGGGTCGAAGGTGACGTTGCCCTCGATGAAGACCACGTGCCGGCGGGTGACGGCGAAGTCGTGCTTGAGCGAGGCGGTCGCGCCCGGGATCTCGGTGCTGCGGACGATCCGGCCCTCGGCATCGGCGACGTGGTAGACGAGGAAGGGCGGGAACGGCGAGGACCCGAAGAAGTGGAGCTCGCCCGTCACCGGGTCCTGCTTGGGGTGGGCCGTCATCGCGGTGCGCAGCTTGCCGTCGAAGTCGAAGGCGCCGACCGTCTCCAGCTCCCGGGTGAGCTCGAAGGGCAGGTTCGCCTCGCACAGGGCGAGCAGCCGGCCGGCGTGCTCGATGACGTGCGTGCCGGCGGTGCTGGCGGCCAGGTCGGGGCCGTGCTCGGTCAGGTACGGGGCGCCGTCGAGCGCGGGGGTGCGGACCCAGCGGTTGCGGTACCACTCGGCGCGGCCCTCGCGCAGGCGGACGCCGTGGACCATGCCGCTGCCCTTGAACCAGTGGGCGGGGGTGACGCCGGGCTTGGGGTTGTGGCTGTTGCGCAGCAGCCGACCGGTCAGCTCGGGGGGCAGGGCGCCCTCGACGGTGAGTTCGGTGGCGGTGATCTCGTCGGCGACGGGGGTGTAGTGGCCGAGCAGGTAGGGCTTGTCGGTGGTCATGGCAGTGCCTTCCGTGTCGATGTGGGTGTTCAGTAGGGACGGGAGGTTCGCAGGGTGCGTGGTTCGGCGGCCGGACGTGCGGGCTCGACGGCGATGCGCGGCCCGGTGCAGCGGGCGAGGAGCAGTGCGAGGACGGCCGTCGCGGCCAGGACGGCGGCCGAGACCGTGAAGGCGGCCCGGTAGCCGGCCGTGAGGGCTTCCAGGTGCGGCGCGTGGGCGGAGGCGCGGCCGGTGACGGAGCCGGCGAGGGTGGCCAGGGCGGCGAGGCCGATCGCGCCGCCGACCTGGCGGGTGGTGTTCACCAACCCGCCGGCCAGGCCCGCGTCCTGCGGCGGGAGGCCGTCCAGGGCGAACGCGGTGAGCTGGACGAAGGCGACGCTCAGGCCGAGGCCGACCAGGACGCTCGGCGCGAGGACGTCGGCGAGGTAGCTCCCGTCGGCGCTGATCCGGGACAGCCAGAGCAGGCCCGCGGCTTCGGTGAGGAGGGCCGCGGTCACGGTCGCGGTGGCGCCGATCCGCCGGGAGATGCGCGGGGCGAGCGTGGAGCCGAGCATGTTGGCGGCGGCGAGCGGGAGTTGGCCCGCGCCGGTGGCCAGGGGGCCGGAGCCGAGGACCTGCTGCTGGTAGAGCGGCAGGAAGAAGAACAGGGCGATCCAGACGGACCCGAGCAGGGCCATCAGCAGGTTGCCCGCGGCGACGCGGCCGGTGGCGAACAGGCGCGGCGGGATCAGCGCGTTCGGGCGGCGCCGCTCGATCACGGCGAAGGCCGCGAACAGCACGGCGGCGGTGCCGAGGGCGGCCGGCACCGGGCCGTCCGTCCAGCCGGCGCCGCGGGCGGTGGTGAGACCCCAGACCAGGCAGGTCAGGGCGAGCGTGACGGTGGCGGTGCCCAGCAGGTCGAACGCCCCGGCCCCGCTGCCGGCCGTCCGGGGGACGAGGGCCGCGACGGCGACCAGGACGGCGACCGTCCCGAGCGCGACGGCGTGGAAGATCCACGGCCAGCCCCACGCCTGGGTGAGCGCACCGCCCACCAGCACGCCGCCCGCCCCGCCCGCGCCGGAGACCGCGCCCCACACCCCCAGCGCCCGGCCGCGCGCGGGGCCGGGCGGGTACAGGTCCATGGCCAGGGCGAGCGCGGCCGGGGCGATGGCGGCGGCGCCCAGGCCCTGGACCACGCGTGCCGCGATCAGCACGCCGGGGGAGGCGGCCAGTCCCGCCGCCAGGGAGGCGCCCGCGAACAGCGCGAGGCCGGCGGTCAGCACCCGGCGGCGGCCGAACAGATCGGCCGCCCGTCCGCCCGCCAGGAGGAGCGCGCCGAACGCCAGGCCGTAGGCGTTGACCACCCACGTGGTGCCGCCGTCCGACAGGCCGACCCCGGCGCGGATCTGCGGCAGCGCGACGTTCACGATCGAGGTCGCGACCATGACGGTGAACTGCGCGGCGGCGAGCACCGTGAGCACGGCCGCCGGCCGGGGGCCGGGCGTCGGCGGCCCCGGCGGAGTGCGGTGGAGGTTCATGCCGCACAGACTCGTGCGGGCCGCTGTCCACTATCCAGGCCCGGCAGGAGCGGCGACTGTCCACTCCTGTCCGGGCCTGTCCGGTCGGGTCGGCGGCCGGTTACCCGGCCAGTTCGCCGAAGCTCGCCTCCAGTGCGGCCTCCGCCGAGCTCAGGCGGCCGGCCACCGCGTCGAGCCACGACGCGTCGGCCCGCACCGCCTCCTGGGCCTCCGCGAGCATCCGCCGGAACTCGGCCGGCTGCGGGCCGCCGAGCCCCCGGTAGGACGCGACCATGTCCACCGGGTCCAGCGCGGCACGGAACTGCGCCTCGGTCAAAGGGAGTTCGCCGTCGACGCCGTCGAACTCCGCCGCGATCTCCCGGTAGAGCCGCCGCGCCTCGGCGAAGTCGAGCCGCTCCACCGTCAGCCCGCCGCCGCGCCCGTACGTGACGAGGGCGGAGGCGAACCGGTGGCCGACGTGGAACGGGACGTCGCAGTCGCGCTGCAGGACGTTCGCCAGCTCCGAGGTCGTCGAGTAGTCGGACCGCACCTCGGCGAGCGCGGCCTCCTCGTCCAGCCGCATGCCGCCCACGATGGCGTGCACCTCCCCGAGCAGGGCGAGCGTGCGGTCGAGGGTCCGCTGCGCCTCGGCCCGCTTGTAGTCGGTGAGGCCCGAGCACACGTTGTGCGCGGCGAGTGCCGTCGAGACGCCGTCGCCGATCACCTCGCTGGCCAGCAGCCGCGCCCGGTTGAGCGCGACGGGGTTGCGCTTCTGGGGCATCAGGGTGCTGGGGCTGAGGAGGTCGGTGTTGTCCAGGGTGATCCACGGCCGAGCGTGGTGGTACTGCGCGTGCACGTCCTGGACGAACGTCCCGAGGGACAGCGCCAGCGTCATGGCGTTCGCCGCCACCTCGAACCCGATGTCGATCGGCGAGAGCTGCGCCGCGTCGAAGGAGTTCTGCACGGGCTCGTCGAAGCCGAGCAGTTCGGCCAGCCGCACCCGGTTGACGGGGAAGCTCGACGTCGCGAGGGCCGCCGCCCCGAGCGGGCACCGGTTGACGCGCGGATAGGCCTCGGCCAGGCGCAGGGCCGAGCGCCGGAGAGTCGCCTCGTAGCCGAGGAGGAGGTGTCCGAAGGTGGTCGGCTGGGCCTGGACGCCGTTGGTGTACGCGGGCACGATCGCCGTCCCGTACCGCTCGGCGAGCGCGAGCAGTCCGGTGCGCAGCTCGCCGAGCGCGCGGTGGACGAGGACGAGGCGGTCGCGCAGGAGCAGCCGGTAGACGGTGGGCAGCATGTCCTGACGGCTGCGCCCGGAGTGGATGCGGGAGCTGTCGGGGCCCACCAGGTCCCGGACCAGTGGCTCGACCTGCAGGTAGTCGGTCGGCCGGTCGGCCCCGGGTGCCTCGGCGTCGGAGACGACCTTGGCGATCGCGGCCGCCGTCCGGGCGCCGACCTCGCGCGGTGCGATGCCCTCCTCGACGGTCATCACCGTCGAGGCCTTGTCCAGCCGGCAGAGCCAGAAGAACGTGTCCCGGCTGTTCAGGTCGGTCGTGTCGGTCATGAAACGGGTTCCTCGATTCGATGGGGTCGGCCGGCCCCGGCCGACCAGGCGGCGAGCGCCACCAGGACGCTGACGCCGACCACGGCGGCCAGCAGGCCGACGGTCGCGCCCCAGCCGGCGGCGGTGTAGAGCGGGGACGGTGCGACGGCGCCGATGCTGCCGCCCGCGTAGTAGGAGGTCAGGTACAGCCCGACGGCGCTGGACTTGGCGGCCCCGCCGGCCTCGGCGGCGTAGCCGATGGCGCAGGCCTGGCCGGAGAAGACCCCGGTGGACGACGCCGCCAGGCCGACGATCACGGCGGGGGTGGACGGGACGAGGGTGAGGCCGAGACCGGCCAGGGAGACGACGCTGACCAGGACGAAGGTCCTGAGCCTGCCGATGCGGCCGATCAGGCGGCCGGTGAGCGGCGTGACGACCACCGCGACCAGGAAGACGGCGAACACCGCGCCGATCTCGAAGCTGCTCAGCCCGAACGGCGGGGCTTCCAGGACCATCCCCGCGTAGGTGAAGGATCCGACCTGGAGGAACAGGATCGCCGCCCCGATGAAGCAGGTGCCGAGCAGCCGCGCGTTGCCGAAGTGCCGCCCGATGCCCTGCAGGCTGGCCAGCAGCGACTCCGAGCGCCGGAACCGCCGCTCCCTGGGCAGCCAGGCCGCCGTCACCGCCAGGGTGACGAGCAGCACGAGGGCCATCGCGACGAAGGACGACCGCCAGCCGAAGTGCGTGGCCGCCGCGCCCGAGAGGAAGCGCCCGCAGAACCCGCCGAACGCCGTGCCGGAGACGTACAGGGCGTTCGCCCCCTGCGCCGCCGCGCCGGTGCACTCCTCCGCGACGTACGAGACGGCGACCGCGAACACGAACGGGATGAACAGGCCCTGGGCGAAGCGGCACACCAGCATCGCGGTGAAGTCCCGGGCCAGCGCGCAGGCGAGGGTGGCGGCGAGCGACGCGCCGATCGCCGCCACCATCACCCGCTTGCGGCCCAGGAAGTCGGAGACCGATCCGGCGAAGGGGGCCATCACCGCGACGCCCAGCGTCGTCGCGGTGATGGTCCAGGCGGCCTGCCCGACGGGCACGTTCAGGTCCGGGGCGAGCTCGGGCAGCAGCGGCTGGGTGGAGTAGATGTTGAGCAGCGCGCACAGGCCGAGCAGGAAGACGGCCGTCCGGGCCTTCAGGGACAGGGGCCCGGCGGCGTCGGGATCAGCTGGCACTACGCGGACTCGGAGGCGGACCCGGCGCGGGCGAGCAGCCAGGTCAAGTGCCGCTGCACGGCGGGCCATTCGCCGTTGATGACGCTGTAGTAGCAGGTGTCCCGCAGGGTCCCGTCCGGCAGGACGAGGTGGTTGCGCCAGACGCCCTCCAGCTTCGCCCCGAGCCGCTCGATCGCGCGCCGGCTGGGCTGGTTGAAGAAGGCGGTCCGGAAGCCGACCGCGATGCAGTCCTGCTGCTCGAACGCGTGCCGGAGCAGCAGCAGCTTCGCCTCGGTGTTGAGCGAGGTGCGCTGCACGCTCCCGCGGTACCAGGTGTGCCCGATCTCCAGCCGGCGGTTGGCGGCGTCGACGTTCATGTAGGCGGTCATGCCCGCGATCCGGCCCTGGGCGTCGAGCACGGTGAAGGGCACCATCCGCCCCTCCTCGGCGAGCCCGAGGCGCCACTCGATCTCCTGCCGCATGCCGTCGGGGGAGGGCACGGCGGCGAACCAGGTGTCCCACACCTTGCCGTCCTCGACGGCGTCGACGAGCTCGGCCTCGTGGCCGGCTTCGAGCGGGACCAGCGTCACGTGGTCGCCCTTGACCGTGAACGGCGTTATCCAGGGGGCTCGTTGCTGGGTGGTGGTCATCGTCGTCTCCAAGGGTCTTGAGGAAGGGTCCCGGCCGTCAGGCCTGCTGCGGGGACCGCTGCGGCGCGAGCAGGTGGTCGACCATGGCCTGGACGGCCGCGGCGGCGTCCGCGGTGATCCGGGAGTCGACGCCGGGGGCCGGCAGCATGTTGGTGAAGTAGTGCGCGCCTTCGGTGATGTGGCCGAGCGCGCAGATGTTCGGCACGACCGAGCCCTCCGCGTCGATCAGCCGTCCGGCGGTGTCGACGTCGAAGCCGCCCGGCCGGAACCAGCCGTTCGCGAAGGGACGGGCATGGCCGGCGGACAGCAGCGACCGCGTCAGCGGCGAGGTGTCGTGCTCGGGCAGGAACGGGTCGACGCTCGCCCCGACGAGCACGTCGAAGCGGGTGGGCGGCGAGGACTGCCGGGGGCTGTCGAGGACGAACTCGGCGCTCTCCGGATCGAGTCGGGCCGTCGCCCCGGGGCCCGCGCCGAGGTGCAGGACCCCGGCGGCGAACAGGGCGCGCCACTCGCGCGACCTGGAGGCGGGCGGCCCGGCCGCCACGGCGTTCAGCATCGGGGCGTACACCTGGCAGAACCGCTGGTGCGAGGCCGGGGTCAGCCCCCGGTGCTCGACGGCCAGCCGGAGCTCGTCACGCAGGTCGCGCAGGGCGTCGGCGGCGGCCTTGACCGGGTTCTTCAGGTTCCCCTCGGCGGCGCGGCGCTCGTCCGTCGCGAGGAAGTCGACGAGGTCCGACTGGTACGCGCCGAGCGTTCTGGGCGGGCCCGGCTCGGGGCGGCGGAGCAGGGAGTCGACCTCCGGGAGGTCCGCCGGTCCTCCCACGGCTTCGGCGGCCGCTCGCAGTTCGGCCCGCAGCAGGGGGAGCAGGTGGCTCTCGAAGTCGAGCTGACCGTGGGTCCGGCGCAGGTTCCGCAGCTCGTCCGCCGTCAGGACCGAGGGCCGGTGCGCGTCCGCCGGGGTCTTCTGGTTGACGGCCCGGGGAGAGAAGACCCGGCCGCTGCGCGAGTAGACGTGGATCCGGGGTTCGTCGCCGCTCGGACGGTAGACGGGCTCCCCGTCCGCCCCCGTGACGAACCGTCCGCCGCGGCCGACGGTCAGACTGGCGACCGCGTCGATCGCCGACAGCCCCATGCCGCGCACCGCGACGCGCGCGCCGGCTTCGATGGTGTCGAGTTTCTGCAGCGGGTAGCAGTTGCGGACGTACCGCAGCCGGGGGTTGGCCCGGTGGTGGTCGGCGACGAACTGCTGGACCGCCTGGTCCTCCTCCGTCGGGTGGTTCGTCCCGTGGCCGGTGGTGAGGAAGACGAAGTCCGCGGCGACGATCGCGCCGTCCGACAGGTTGAGGACCCAGGACCGGTCCCGCAGGGCCCGCAGCGTGTGCGCGGTCGCCCGGTGCTCGTGGACTCTGATCGTGTCGGGCGCTTGTCGGCGCAGGAGCCGGTAGGAGTGGGCCAGGTAGCGGCCGAGGACGCCGCGCGGCAGGTAGGTGTTCTCGGGGACGCCGGCCCATTCGGCCAGGCCGGGGCCGGAGGCCGGCTGCCCGGGAGCGCTGGAGTCACCGGTGCGGAACACCGTGACCTGGCCGGCGATGGTGTTCATGAGCAGGTGGTTCGGCTGGCTCGGGTAATGAGTCCCTGAACCCGGGTGATTCGGGTCGATCAGATGGATCGACAGGCTTTCCCAGGGGATCTGTGGTATTCCGCAGATCCGCTCCAGAATGCTGAGTCCGCGCGGGCCGCCGCCCACGATGGCAATGGAGACGTGCTTTGAAGTCACAGTAACCCCAGGGTTAAGAATCGGTCATTGCGCGGGGACTGTTGAGGTCTGACCTGGCAGTCGGCGTGGCGGGAGAGGGAATGAAGCGTCATGGCGACGAACTCCAGGTGATTTTCGGTGACTTCCGTGCAGCGGTGCGGGCACGGGCGGGCCGGCCTCGAATGGCCGTCGGACGGGCGGAGCGCGTCCCCTCAATGCTCAACGGGTCGCGCACGAAGTCCGGTTCAACGGAATTTATTCAACCGGAGCGCCGTCCTGACGGCAAGTGAGGAAAATGTGCCCTTGGGGCCGATGATTTGTGAACGTACGACCGGCGTCGTCGAAGCGCGGCCGCAACGGCTGCGGGAACGCGCAGGCCCCGGCTGTCCGACAGCCGGGGCCTGCACGGGGTGGTTCGACGGCCGCAGCGGCGTGATCAGCCGCCGGTGCGGGGCGCGAAGACGCCGAAGGCGGCGCCCTGCGGGTCGCGGATCACCGCGATCCTCGGGCCGTTCTCCATCTCCACGTCGACGGGCCCGTGCAGGACCTCGGCCCCGAGGCGGCCCGCCGTCGCCGCGGACGCGTCCACGTCGGCGACGAGGAAGTGCGGGATCCAGTGGGACGGGATCTCGGGCGGGAACTGGTCGCCCATCTCCATCACCCCGCCGAACATCTCGCCGGCCAGTCCGACCATCGGGTAGACGTCGTTCGGCCAGACCTGCCAGTCGAAGGCGGACTTGTAGAAGTCCACGGCGGCGTTGCGGTCCCTGGTGGACAGGTCCGCCCAGCCGAAGGCGTTCGGCTCGTTCACCACGCCGAAGCCCTGGAAGGCCCGGGCCCGCCAGACCGCGAACGGGGCGCCGGTCGGGTCGCTGAGCAGCGCCCAACGGCCGAGGTCGCCGATCTCCATCGGGCCCATCCACACCTGCGCGCCCGCGGCCTTGGCGGTCTCGCAGGTGGCGTCGGTGTCGGTGGTGGCGAACGACAGCAGCCACATCACCGGCTGCTGGGGGTTCATCAGCGGGGCGGCGCCCGCGGCGGGGGAGCCGCCGAGGGAGAAGGTCGTGTAGCCGCCGTACTGGGGGTCCGGGTCGGTCTCGGCGGTCCAGCCGAACAGTTCCCCGTAGAACCGCTTGGCGCCGTCCATGTCCTTGACGCTCAGCTGTGCCCAGCAGGGGGAGCCGGGGATGATCTCGGTCACCTTCAACGCGGGAGCCTTTCGAGTCGGGGTCGGGGCAGACCGACCATATCGGGTCATTCCTCGGATAACGGGCAGCCGACCGCGAAGTCCCGGGATCATTCGGCCGGTGTCCGGGGCGTGTTCGGCCGGACCGCTCCGCAAGTGGTCCAGACCTATTGACGGGCTTTGCCGCCCCTCCTACGATCCGGACCGGCACAGCCCCACATGTCCCCCCACCTCACCCAGAGCCGGGCGTCACACCCCCACGCGTCGGTCATGCCCATGACGCTCGGCGGGAAGGGAGCACCGCATGTTCCATCGGAGGCCGCACGGCCCACGCCCGCAGCGCGCGGTCGTGGCACGCGCACCCCAGGTGAACCGCACGAGCCGCGCCGAGCACGGGCCGACCCTCCTGAGGCGGTCCCTCGCCGGGGTGAGCGCCGCCGCCGTCATCGGCGCCGGCCTCGCCGCGGTCGGCGCCGTCACCGCCGGGGCCGCCACCACCAACCTGGTGGCCAACCCCGGCTTCGAGAACGGCCTCTCCGGCTGGACCTGCACCGGCGGCTCCGGGACGACCGTCGGCAGCCCGGTCCACTCCGGCGCCGCCGCGCTCCAGGCCACGCCGACCGGCCAGGACACCGCCCAGTGCAGCCAGACCGTCAGCGTGCAGCCCAACTCCCAGTACACGCTGAGCGCCTACGTCCAGGGCAGCTACGTCTACCTGGGCGCCACCGGCACCGGCGGCAGCGACCCGTCCACCTGGACGCCGGGCAACGCGTCCTACGGCCAGCTCAGCGTCGGCTTCACCACCGGGCCCGGCACCACCTCGGTGACGGTCTACCTGCACGGCTGGTACGGGCAGCCCGCGTACTACGCGGACGACGTGTCGCTCACCGGCCCCGGCGGCAGCAGCCCGTCGCCCACCGCCACGACGCCGACCAGCGCGCCGCCCACGTCCGCGCCGCCCACGTCCGCGCCGCCCACGAGCGCGCCGCCGACCACCCCGCCGCCCACGAGCGCGCCGCCCACGAGCGCGCCGCCGACCACCCCGCCGCCCACGAGCGCGCCGCCCACGAGCGCCCCGCCCACCACCCCGCCGCCCGGCGACACCTGCCCGACGAAGCCCAAGCCGTCCGGCAAGGTCCTCCAGGGCTACTGGGAGAACTGGGACGGCGCCGCGAACGGCGTCCACCCCGGCATGGGCTGGGTGCCCATCACCGACAGCCGGATCGCCGCCCACGGCTACAACGTCATCAACGCCGCCTTCCCGGTGATCCTCTCGGACGGCACCGTCCAGTGGCAGGACGGCATGGACACCAACGTCAAGGTCGCGACCCCCGCCGAGATGTGCCAGGCCAAGGCGGCCGGGGCGACGATCCTGATGTCCATCGGCGGTGCGGCCGCGGGCATCGACCTGAGCTCCGGCACCGTCGCCGACCGCTTCGTGGCGACCGTCGTCCCGATCCTCAAGAAGTACAACTTCGACGGGATCGACATCGACATCGAGACCGGCCTGTCCGGTGGCGGCGACATCAACACGCTCTCCGCCTCCCAGGCCAACCTGGAGCGCATCATCGACGGCGTGCTCGCCCAGATGCCCGCCGGCTTCGGCCTGACGATGGCCCCCGAGACCGCGTACGTCACCGGCGGCAGCGTCACCTACGGCTCGATCTGGGGCGCCTACTTGCCGATCGTCAAGAAGTACGCCGACAACGGCCGGTTGTGGTGGCTCAACATGCAGTACTACAACGGCAGCATGTACGGCTGCTCCGGCGACTCCTACCAGGCCGGCACCGTCCAGGGCTTCACCGCCCAGACGACCTGCCTGAACAACGGCCTGACCATCCAGGGCACCACGGTCAAGGTCCCCTACGACAAGCAGGTCCCCGGCCTCCCCGCCCAGCCGGGTGCGGGCGGCGGCTACATGGACCCGGGCCTCGTCGGCCAGTCCTGGAACGCCTTCGGCGGCTCCCTGAAGGGCCTCATGACGTGGTCCCTCAACTGGGACGGCTCGAAGGGCTGGACCTTCGGCGACAACGTCAAGTCCCTCCAGGGCCGTTGACTCTCCACTGACCCCCGCGCCCCGGGCCACCACGGCCCGGGGCGCGGGCGTCGTCGGTGGCACCCGGGCCGGCGCTGTGGCCCGGTTAGGCTGATGGGCGCCCGTTTCCTCCCGTTGTCCCGCCTTCCGCCCGCCCGCGACGATCACCGAGGCCGCCGTCATGCCCGCCACCCCGAACGACTCTCCCGCCGGCCCGGTGCCGGCCGCCTCCCGCCGCCGGGACGCCGCCCGCAACCGCGAGATCCTGGCCGCCGCCGCCCGCAAGCTGTTCGCCCGGGAGGGCCTGAACGTGCCGCTGGACCGCATCGCCAAGGCCGCGGGCGTCGGCAACGCCACCCTCTACCGGCACTTCCCCACGCGCGAGGCCCTGATCGAGGAGATCTTCGCCGACACGCGCACCGTGTTCGACCGGGCCGCCGCCGACGCCCTCGCGGAGCCGGACGGCTGGCGGGCGCTGCACGGCTACTTCGAGCGGATCTTCACCCTGGTCGCCGGCGACCGCGGCCTCAACGACCTGGTCACCGCGACCGCCCGCGACTCCCGCTTCCTCGCCGAGCTCTCCGAGAGCAACGCCGCGACGGTCGCCACCCTGGTCGCCCGCGCCCAGGAGCAGCACACGGTGCGCACCGACGTGACCACCATGGACCTGCTGATCCTCATGGGCCCGCTGGTGCGCGCCATGCCCGCCCTGACTGAGCAGCACCCGGACGGCTGGCGCCGGCCGCTCGCCCTCCTGCTCGACGCCTTCCGTCCGGCCGGCGCGACGCACGCGCTGCCCGGTGCGCCGGTCGGCTCGGAGCACCTGGAGGACACCTTCTACCGCCTCTGGGAGGCGTGAGGGGCGCCACTCCGTCCGCAGGCGGGGTGGCCGACCGTTGTGATCATGCCCACCCCGCCTGGAACCGGGGATCACTCCCCGGTTATCGTGGCCTCGGCTTGATGCGGGGAGCTATCCCCGTTTCACTTTCGACCGAGGTGCGTGGACATGACGCGGAATCAGAGCCCGGGGCGTGGGCAGCGGGCGGCCGACTGGGCGGACGGCCGGCTGGGGATCTACACCCTGGCCAGGGCCAACCTGCGCAAGATCTTCCCGGACCACTGGTCCTTCATGCTGGGCGAGATCTGCCTCTACTCGTTCGTCATCATCATCCTGACGGGCGTGTACCTGACGCTGTTCTTCAAGCCGTCGATGGCCGAGGTCGTCTACAACGGCTCGTACGTGCCCCTCAAGGGCATCGGCATGTCCGAGGCGTACGCGTCGACCGTGAACATCAGCTTCGAGGTCCGCGGCGGTCTGCTGATCCGTCAGATCCACCACTGGGCGGCCCTGGTGTTCGTGGCGGCCATGTTCGTGCACATGATGCGGGTGTTCTTCACCGGCGCGTTCCGCAAGCCGCGTGAGATCAACTGGGTCTTCGGCTTCCTGCTGCTCTTCCTCGGCATGCTGGACGGCTTCTTCGGCTACTCGCTCCCGGACGACCTGCTGTCGGGCACCGGCATCCGCTTCATCGAGGGCGTGCTGCTGGCCGTGCCGGTGGTGGGCACGTACATCCAGATGTTCCTGTTCGGCGGGGAGTTCCCCGGCCACGACATCGTGCCGCGGTTCTTCACGATCCACGTGCTGCTGATCCCGGGCATCATGCTCGGCCTGCTGGTGGCGCACCTGATCCTGGTCTTCTACCACAAGCACACCCAGTGGGCGGGCCCCGGCAGGACCGAGAAGAACGTCGTCGGCATGCCGCTGATGCCGGTCTACATGGCCAAGGCCGGTGGCTTCTTCTTCCTGGTGTTCGGCATCATCGCGCTGATGTCGGCGGTCGCCACGATCAACCCGATCTGGTCGTACGGCCCCTACCGGCCCGACCAGGTGTCCACCGACGCCCAGCCGGACTGGTACATGGGCTTCGCCGAGGGCCTGATCCGCGTCATGCCCGGCTGGGAGGTCGGGCTCTGGGGGCACACCCTCAACCTCGGAGTGCTCGTCCCGTTCACGCTCTTCCCGCTGGTCCTGGGCGCGATCGCGGTCTACCCGTTCGTCGAGGGGTGGGTGACGAACGACCGGCGGGAGCACCACCTGCTGGACCGGCCGCGCAACGCGCCCGTCCGCACCGCGCTCGGCGCCGCCTGGATCAGCGTCTACCTGGTGATGCTCGCGGGCGGCGGCAACGACCTGATCGCGACCCACCTGCACCTGTCCCTGAACGCGATCACCTACGCGGTGCGCATCGGCTTCTTCGTCCTCCCGGTGGCGGTGTTCATCATCACCAAGCGCTGGTGCCTCGGCCTCCAGCGACGGGACCGGGAGAAGGTGCTGCACGGCCGCGAGACCGGCGTCATCAAGCGCCTGCCGCACGGCGAGTTCGTCGAGGTGCACGCCGGGCTCACGCCCACGGAACTGCACCGGCTCACCGCGCATGAGCAGAACCGGCCGGTCGGGCTGCCGGTCCGGACGGACGAGAACGGCGTGGCCCGCAAGGCCGGCATCCTCGCCCGCACCCGGGCCAAGCTGTCCCGCGGCTTCTACGGCGAGGGCAGCCAGATCCCCAAGCCCACCGCCGAGGAGCACCACGAGATCACCAGCAGCCACGGCCACAGCCACTGACCCGGCCCCGGCCCGTCGCGCTAGAGGCCCGCGGGAGGACATCGTGCACGACCGTACCGAGCAGCTCTCCGACAGCAGGTATCTCCTGCTCACCACGTTCGGCGACGACGGCAGCCGCCTGGAGTCGCAGATCTGGGTGGTCGCCGACGGCCCGGCCCTCGGGGTCTGGACGCCGGCCCACTCGGGCGCGGCCGAGCGGATCCGGCGCCACCCCAGGGTGCTGGTCGGCCCCTGCGACGCCCACGGGCGCCCGACCGGCCGCCGGATCCCCGCCCGCGCGCGGGTCTGTGACGCGGACTCCACCGCGCGCTACCGCACCTCGCTGATCAACAAGTACGGCCTGACGGCCTTGCTCGTGCTGGCCCGCAGCCGCTTCCGGGTCGGACTCGCGGGGACGGTCGGCATCCGGATCACGATCGACGAGCTGGAGCGGCGGCTGGTCGGGCCGGAGTGGCAGCTGCCGACGACGTACTGTCCGAACTGAGGCATCGCCTCAGACAGGGTGCGGGACGTCGTGCAGGTGCACCTCGCTCAACCGGCCGTCGCCCACGAGAGCGGTCAGGTACGTGGTCGTGGGCTGCCGCCGCCGGTCCGTCGGGGAGCCGGGGTTGAGCAGCCGCAGGCCGCCCGGGGCGGAGCTGTCCCACGGGATGTGGCTGTGCCCGAAGACCAGCACGTCGGCGTCCGGGAAACGGGCCTCGCACCGCTCCTCGCGGCCCTTGGCGGGCCCGGTCTCGTGGACGACGGCGAAGCGCACGCCCTGCAGCTCGATCCGGGCGACCTCGGGCAGCCGCGCGCGCAGCGCGGCCCCGTCGTTGTTGCCGTGCACGGCGACCAACCGGGCGGAGCGGGCCTCGAAGAGGTCGAGCGTGTCCGTGTCCACCCAGTCGCCGGCGTGGAAGACGACGTCCGCGTCCGCCATGGCGTCGAGGAGCACCGGCGGCAGCCGGCGGGCACGCGTGGGCAGGTGGGTGTCCGAGGTCATCAGGAGTCGCAGCACGGCCTCCAGCATGGCGCACGGATCCCCGGACGCCGCCGAAGCGGGCGGTACGCATTGTGACGGGTCATGGCGCCGGCCCGCCCGGAGCGGCACTCGCCGCCTCCGAGAGTGCCGATTTCGTGACCGTGCCACGCGTCACACGGTCCGATGTCCGGCCGCGCGCCTAGCATGCAGGTCGGCCAACTCCCGCCGGTGCGGGGGAGGGTGTGCGTGACGGGCGAGCGGAAGGCGTGGTTGTGACGGATGACAGCGCGTGTGACCCGGCGACCGGGGAGGTCATGGCGGAGGGGCTGCTGGCCGACCTGCCGCGGCTGAAGGCGGAGATAACCGCGCGGCTGCTGGCCGAGCAACCGGTGTACGGGCGGCTGCCCGCCGAGCAGTTGGAGCACGACGTCAGCCGGGTCACCGAGCAGAGCATCCGCGGCATCGCCCAGTCGCTGCGCACGGGCCGGCCGCTGGAGCCGAAGTGGCGGGCCTACCAGCGCGCCTCGGCCGCCCGCCGGGCGGAGGAGGGCGTGCCGATCGAGGCCGTGGTCGACGCCTACTACCTGGGCGCGCAGGTGTGCGTCGACTTCCTGGCCCGCTACCTGCCGCCCGCCGAGGTGGGCATCGCCTACCGGACGCTGCTCACCGGCCTGCGGGTCACCGTCTCCGAGGTCACCGCCGGGTACCTGGAGGAGCGCCAGGCGCAGGCCGGCGAGAGCGACGCGGCCCGGCACACGATGCTGTCGGCGCTGCTCACCGGCACCGACATCCACACCGCGGCCCGCCACAGCGGCACCGCCCTGCCGCCCGCCTACCTGGTGCTCGCGCTGGCGATCGGCACACACCGCGACGAGCTGCGCGAGGACGTCGACACCGCCGTCGCCGCCCGTCGGAAGATCCGGCGGATCCGCGCCGAACTCGACCGGCGCACCGGCCGACCCGTCCTCGCCCAGCTGACCGCCACCGAGGGCGTCGCCCTGCTGCCCCGCACCGAGCCGGAGGCCGACCACCGCCCCTGGCTGGCCGCCGCGATGGAGGACCTCGGCCGCGCCGCGCGGGCGCCGCTCACCGCCGGGGCCGCGATCTGCACACCCGACCGGGTGCCGGACGCCGTCCGCCTGGCGACCGAGGTGCGCGACACCGCCGTCGTCTTCCAGCGCCCGCCCGGCGCCTACCTGCTGGACGACCTGCTCATCGAGCACCAGCTCACCCGCCCGGGCGCGGCCCGCGACCACCTCGCCGAGCTGCTCGTCCCGATCGCCGACAAGCCCGACCTGCTGCCGACCCTGCGGCTCTACCTCCAGAGCAACCTCAACCGCCGCGAGGTCGCCGCGCAGCAGCACGTCCACCCGAACACGGTCGACTACCGCATCCGCCGCATCGCCGCCCTGACCGGCCTGAACCCCGCCGAGCACGGCGACCGCATCAAGCTCAGCGCCGCGCTCGCCGCCCTGGACACCCGGCGGCTGGAGCACGCCGCCCTGTGATCCGCCTTGCGACCTGCTCGGTGATCCGCCTTGTGATCCGTGACAACTCCCGACCCGGAACTCTGTGTTCGGCACAGGAGTCACCCCGCCGGTGCGCCCCCATCATGGAGGACTACGCGCAGCCCGTCTGCAGAGAAACCCGCCCGCAGCCGACCAGCAGAGAAGCCCGCCCGCCCACACACCGACGCAAGGACGCAAGGACCACCCTCATGCCCTCGTCGCCCTCACTCTTCGGCCACCGGTCGGCCGGCACCCCGCCGCCCGGCGCGCGTCCGGCCGTCAGCCCCCGGGAACTGGCCGTCCTGCGCCGCCGCACCCTGCGGATCACCCGCGGCTTCGCGGCGCTCAACGGCGTGCCCCTCGCGCTCACGGTGGTGCTCGCGTGCACCGCCGGCGGGTTGCTGGGGACGAAGGTGCTCGGGCAGTTCACCGTGGGCATGCTGCTCGGCGTCGTGCAGGGCACCCTGCTGCTGTGGACGGCCGCCCGCTTCGACCGCCGCGCGGCCGCGCGGTGCGACGCGGAGGCCGAGCGCCTGCGCGCGGGCCACCGGACGGAGGCCCGATGAACCCCGCCACCCCGGGCGCCGGTACCCAGACGATGGTGCTCATCGCCTTCCTGGTCTTCGTCGGCGTGACGCTGCTGCTGTGCGTGCTGGTCGGCCCGGAGGGCGACGAGACGGCCGACTTCTACACCGCCAACCGCACGCTGACACCGTTCCAGAACGGCCTCGCCCTCTCCGGCGACTACATCTCGGCCGCCACCCTGCTCGGCACCACCGGGATCGTCGCGGTGAACGGCTACGACGGGATCACCCTCGCCCTCAGCACCGCCCTCTCGCTGGGCGTCCTGCTCCTGCTCGCCCAGCCGCTGCGCAACGCCGGCCGCTACACCCTCGGCGACGTCCTCGCCCTGCGCGCGGACGGCGCCGCGCCGAGGATCGCCGCGGCCGTGGTGACGCTCGCCGTCTCGCTGCCGTTCCTGGTCGTGCAGCTCTCCAGCGCGGGCACGGCCACCGCGCTCATGCTCGGGCTCACCCACAGCGGCGTGCAGCAGTTCTGCACCGTGCTGGTCGGCATGCTGATGGTCTGCTACACGGTGCTCGGCGGCATGAAGGGCACCAGCCTGGTCCAGATCGTCAAGGTCGTGCTGACCCTCGGCACCGTCCTCGTGGTCGTGCTGTCGGTGCTCGCGCGCTTCCACTGGGACGTCGACGCGCTGCTCGCCGCCGCCGCGAAGGGGAGCGGACGGGCGGACGCCTACCTGCGTCCGGGCCTGCGGTTCGGCGACTCCGCCGAGGGCTGGCTGAACTTCGTCGGCCTGCACCTCACCGTGGTCCTCGGCGCGTCCTGCATGCCCCACATGATCATGCGGGTGAACGCCTCGCCGACCGGGGCCGCCGCCCGGCGCTCGACCCGGCACGCGGTGGGCATGGTCGGCGCGTTCTGCCTGGCCGTCGTGGTGCTCGGGCTGGGCGCCGTCGCGCTGCTCGGCGGCCGGCTCATCTCGGCGGTCGACCCGAACGGGCAGGCCGCCCTGCTGCTGCTCGCGGGCAACCTGCAGGGCGGCACGGGCACGACGGCGGGCGGCGCGCTGTTCACCGCCGTCGCGTGCGCGGTGTTCGTCACCGTGCTGGCGGTGGTCGCGGGCATCACGCTCGCGGCGGCGGCCGCGCTCGCCCACGACGTGGCCGCCTGCGCGGTGCGCCGGGGCCGGATGACGCAGGTCGCGGAGGTGCGCGCGGTGCGGTGGTCGGTGGGGGCCGTCGGCGCGGTCGGGATCGCCCTCGCGGTCGCCGCGCAGGGCTACAACCTCCAGTTCCTGTCCTCCCTGGCGGTGACGGTCGCCGCGTCGGCCGTCCTGCCCGCCCTCGTCTACAGCCTGTTCTGGAGCCGCTACAACCGCACCGGACTGCTGTGGACGGTGTACGGCGGACTGCTCACCTCCGTGGGGCTGCAACTGTTCTCGCCGACGGTCTCCGGCGCGCCGGACGCGCTGTTCCCGAACGTCGACTTCCACTGGTTCCCGTTGCAGATGCCCGGGGTGGTCTCGGTGCCGGCCGCCTTCCTGCTCGGCTGGGCGGCCACCGTCCGGAGCCGGCGCGGGGACGGCGAGCCCGAGTTCCACGAGGTGCAGACGCGGACGCTGCTCGGCGCGGACGCCGAGTGACGCCCGCGGGCACGCGTCACTTCACCGACCCCGCCATCGCCCCCTGGACGAAAAACCGCTGGAAGCAGAGGAACACCACCACGGGCACCAGCAGCGACAGGAAGGCGCCCGGCGCGAGGATGTCCATGTTGCTGCCGAACTGCCGCATCTGGGACTGCAGGTAGACGGTGAGCGGCTGCGCGTCGTTGCCCGCGAAGATGAGCGCGACGAGCATGTCGTTCCACACCCAGAGGAACTGGAAGATGCACAGCGAGGCGACGGCCGGCGCGGCGAGCGGCAGCGCGAGGGTGCGGAAGATCCGCCATTCGCCGCAGCCGTCGATCCGGGCCGCTTCGAGGAGTTCGGCCGGGATGTCGAGGAAGTGGTTGCGCATCAGGAAGACGGCGAACGGCAGCCCGTAGCCGACGTGGAACAGCACGACGCCGGGGATGGTGCCGAACAGCCCGACGGCGCCCTCCAGTTTCGCGACCGGGATGAGCCCGACCTGCACGGGGACGACCAGCAGCCCGACGACGCCGACGAAGACCGCGTCCCGCCCGGGGAAGCGCATCCACGCGAAGGCGTACCCGGCGCCGGCGGCGAGGGCGACGGTGAGCAGGGTGGCCGGGACGCTGATCAGCACGGTGTTCCACAGGGCCTTGGGCACGTCGCCCCCGCCGAGCAACGCCGAGTAGTTCTGCAGCGTGAGTTCGGCGGGCTTGGTGAGGGCCGTCCACCAACCGCCGTTGGCGGCGGCCTGCTTGGGCCGCAGGGAGGATACGAGCAGGCCGACGGTGGGCACCAGCCAGGCCACGGCGGCGACGATCAGCACGGCCTGGACGAGTCCGCTGCGCGTGAGGGCGGCGAGCCGGCCGGCGAGTGGCACGGAGGGCCGCCCGCCGGGGCCGGGAGAGGTGGTGGTCATGTGTGACTCCCGCGGAAGCGGCGGACGTTGAGGAGCATCACGGGGACGACGAGCAGGAGCAGCAGGACGCTGAGCGCGCTGCCGAGGCCCTGGTCGTTGCCGCCGCCGAAGGAGACCAGGTAGAGCCGGAGCGCGAGCACGTCGGCGTCCTGCTGCACCGGTCCGGGCGCGATGATGTAGACGAGGTCGAAGATCTTCATCACGTTGATGACCATCGTGACGAACACGACGCCGAGCACCGGGGCGAGTTGGGGCACGGTGACGCGGCGGAAGATCTGCCATTCGCCGGCGCCGTCGATCCGGGCCGCCTCGATGGTCTCGCGGGGCAGGTTGGCGAGGCCCCCGGCGATGATCACCATGGCGAAGCCGGCCCAGATCCAGGTGTAGGCGCCGATGATGGCGGGGGTGACGAGGGCGGGTCCGAGCCAGTCGACGCCGCGGTAGGGGGCGGCGAAGTCGGCGGCGGGCAGCACCACCGTGAGGGTGGCGGAGGGGGCCGCGGCGAACTGGAAGGTGCCGTCGGCGGCCGTGGTCGTGGTGGCGATCGTCCGTCCGCCGTCACGGAGCTGGACCTTGAGGCCGGGCAGGCCCTTCTTCCCGGGGTCCAGCCGGCCGGGACGGCCGCCACCGCCCGGGACGAAGTCGAGGAACGCGGTGCCGCTGACGCCGTCGCCGCCGGTCGGCTGCCGGGCCGCCTGGGCGGCGGCCGGGACGGCGCCGGGCTGCACGCCGACCAGTGGCAGCAGGACGGCGCGGGTGGCGGCCGGTGCGGTGACGTCGCCGCCCTGGGCCTGGTCGAGGCCGGTGCCGGGGCGCGGCCGGGCGCCCGGGTAGGAGGGCTGGTCCGTGAAGGTGTCGTGGACGGCGACGGCGGCGGCGTTGAGGACGCCGCGGTGCGGGTCGGCGTCGTAGACGGTGCGGAAGATGATCCCGGCGGCGAGGAAGGAGATCGCCATCGGCATGAAGACGAGCAGCTTGAAGGCGGTGGCCCAGCGGACCTTCTCGGTCAGCACGGCGAACACCAGGCCGATCGCGGTGACCAGGGCCGGCGCGACGGCGACCCAGATCGCGTTGTTGCGCACGGCGGTGAGGGTCGCGTGGTCGCTGAAGGCGGCGCCGTAGTTGTCGAGCCCGACGAAGCGGTGGCCGGAGGCGTCGAAGAGGCTGCGGGCCACCGAGTAGCCGATGGGGTAGACGACGAGGGCGCCGAGCAGCAGCAGCGCGGGGAGGACGAACAGCAGGGCGAGGCCCCGGTGGCGCCGCAGGGCGCCACCGGATGCCCGGTCCCCGCGGGTGGGACGCAGAGACATGTGGATCAGCCCTTGTACGCCTTGGCGGCGTCCGCTTCGAGCTTGGCGGCGGCGCCCTGGACGTCGGAGGGGTCGGCGAGGAAGTCCTGGAGGTCCTTCCACTCGCCCTGGCCGGCCGTGCCGCCGAACGCGGCGGGGGCCTGGTCGGACATGTCGAAGCGGAAGGCGTCCCCGGCGTCGATCACGGACTTGGCGAACTGGCGGGTGGTGTCGTCGGGGTAGACGGCCGGGTCGACCGCCTTGTTGGGCGAGATGAACCCGCCGGCCTTGGCCCAGACGGCGGCGGCCTCCGGGCCGGCCAGGAACTCGACGAACTTCTGCGCGGCCTCGGCGTGCTTGGCGCCCTTGAGGACGACGGCCGCGTCGCCCGCGCCCATCACCGGCGCCTTGCCGCCGTCGACGGCGGGGAAGGGGAACACCTTCGCGTCGGTGCCGACCTGCTTCTTGAGCTCGGAGGCGATGACCCCGCCGACGAAGTCGCCCTCGTAGGTCATGGCGGCCTTGGGCTGCGGCCCGAAGACCTGCTGGACGGAGGTGGGGAAGTCGGTCTGCAGCGCGCCCTGGCCGCCGCCCGCGACGAGCTGCCGGTCGCCGAAGACCTTGCCGAGCGTGGTGAGGGCCTTGACGACGGACGGGTCGGTCCACGGGATCTCGTGCCGGGCGAGCTTGTCGTAGAGCTCGGGCCCGGCCTGGGAGAGGTAGACGTTCTCGAACCAGTCGGTGAGCGGCCAGCCGGCCTGGCCGGCGACGGAGAAGGCCGGGGTGCCGGAGTCGGAGAGGGTGCGGCCGGCCTTGAGCAGGTCGTCGAAGGTGGCCGGGGGCTGGACGCCGGCGTTCTGGAAGGCGGTGGGGCTGTACCAGACGGTCGACTTGTCGGCGGCCTTGAAGTAGAGGCCGTACTGGGTGCCGTTGACGGTGCCGAGCGTGGACCAGATGCTCGCGTAGTTCTTCTTCGCGGCCTCGGTGACGGCGGGCGGGAGCGGCGCGAGCCAGCCCTTGTCGGCGAACTGCTTGACGACGCCGGGCTGGGCGACCATGACGACGTCCATCGGGTCGCCGCCCTCGATCTTGCTGCCGACGACGGTGGAGAGGTTGTCGCCGGTGGACGTGTAGCTGACGCTGGCGCCGGTCTTCGCGGTGAAGGCGTCCAGGACCTTCTTGAAGTTCTCCTGCTCGGTGCCGCTCCAGACGGCGGCGACGGTCAGGCTCTGGCCCTTGAGCTCCTGGGTGGCGGAGCCGGACCCGGAGCCGCCGCCGCTGCCGCAGGCGGTCGTGGTGGCCGCGAGGACGACGGTGGTGGCCAGGGTGGGGAGGATGCTGCGGAGTCTCATCGTCGAGGCTTCCTTCGTGTGGGTGGGTGGTTGCACGAATCGACGTCAGATCGCTTGTACGGAAGTGGACTTGATCCACCAGGCGGCGGTAGCCGGCGGCAGGAGGCCGCTGGTGTACGGGTCACTGGCGCACGGGCCGCTGGCGAGCAGGGGAGGACCGGCGACCGGGGCCGGCGCGTAGGTGTCGCCGAAGTTGACGGCGCACACCAGGCCCTCGCCGCGGACGAACGCGAGGACCCCTTGCGGGGCCTCCAGCCACCGCAGCGTGCCTTCGCCGAGCTGGGGGAGTTCCCGGCGCAACTGCAGTGCGGTGCGGTACAGGTGGTAGACGGATCCGGCGTCGGCCCGCTGCCGTTCGGCGGTGTGGGCGGCGAACGCGGCCGGCTGCGGCAGCCAGGGCGCGGCCGGGGCGTCCGGCGGGCTGAACCCGAACGGCGCCTCGGTGCCCGACCACGGCAGCGGGATCCGGCAGCCGTCGCGGATGCCGGTGCGGCTGCCGGTCCGACGGAAGATCGGGTCGGTGACCAACTCGTCCGGCAGGTCGAGGACTTCGGGCAGTCCGAGCTCCTCGCCCTGGTAGATGTAGGCGGCGCCGGGCAGGGCGAGCATCAGCAGGGCGGCCGCCGCGGCCCGGGCGGGGCCCGAGGCGGGGTCCTGGCCGGCGAAGCGGGTCGTCGTGCGGACCTGGTCGTGGTTGTTGAGCACCCAGGTGACGGTCGAGCCGGTGGCGGTGATGTCCCGCACGGCGTCGTCGATCACCCGGTGGAAGTGCGCGAGGTCCCACGGCGCGTGCAGCAGGTGGAAGAAGAAGGCCTGGTGCAGTTCGTCGGGCCGCACGTACAGCGCCTGTTCGGCCGGGGTGGGCACGGAGGCCTCGCCGACGAGGAGGCGCTCGTGGCCGTCGCGGGCGGTGTACTCCTCGCAGACCGCCCGCCACCGGCGCCACACGCCGTGCACCTCGGGCTGGTTCCAGGCCAGTGGGTTGACCGAGTCGCGGGTGCGCTCGTCGACGTCCGGGTCGGGGGAGTCGGGCAGGTCGGGGTGCTTGTAGAGCCCGGCCGCGACGTCGATCCGGAAGCCGTCGACGCCGCGGTCCAGCCAGAACCGCAGGATCTCCTCGAAGTGGGCGCCGACGTCGGGGTCGCGCCAGTTGAAGTCCGGCTGTTCCGGGGTGAACAGGTGCAGGTACCACTGGCCGGGCCGCCCGTCGGGCTCGGTGACCCGGCTCCAGGCGGGGCCGCCGAACATGGCCCGCCAGTTGTTGGGCGGCAGTTCGCCGTCCTCGCCGCGGCCCTCGGCGAAGTGGAACCGGGCCCGCTCGGGGCTGCCGGGGCCGTTGGCCAGCGCCTTCCGGAACCACGGGTGCTCGCTGGAGCAGTGGTTGGGCACGACGTCCAGGACGAGCTTGAGGCCGAGCAGGCGGCAGTCCGCCACCAGGCGGTCGAACTCGGCAAGGTCCCCGTAGACCGGGTCGACGGCGCAGTGGTCGGCGATGTCGTAGCCGTGGTCGTGCTGGGGCGAGACGTAGAACGGGTTGAGCCAGACGCCGTCGGCGCCCAACTGCCGCACGTGGTGCAGGCGTTCACGGACGCCGGCGAGGTCGCCGACGCCGTCGCCGTCGGTGTCGCGGAAGCTGCGCACGTAGATCTGGTAGATCACCGCGTCGCGCCACCAGGGGCGGGAGGCGGGGGCGATGAGGGCGTGTGACCGGGCGCGCGGCAAGGCGGCCGCGTCGCCGTCGGGGAGGGTGTGGGGCATCTCGCTACTCCAACGGTTATGCATTCGCGTTAGGTATAGCAGGCAGAGACGTCCGCTGTTAAGACCCTGCTTCGAAAGGGTTTTCCAGGGATTACGAACGAGCCAGACCGGCTCGACATAGATACGTGTTAGGTACTCGCGAGTAGGTGCTCACGAACCGGGGGAACGCCCCCGAAGACGGCCGGCGCGAAGGCTCAGCCGACGATGGCGCGCAGGTCGGCCGCCAGCCGGGGCAGCGCCGCATCGGCGCTCCGGCGGCCCGACACGACCTCGAACGCCGACTCGCTGAACGCGAGGCTCAGCTGCTGGTACTGCGGCACGCTTGGGCGCGCCCCCGCCGCCAGGATCGCCGTGCGCAGCACCGGCAGGTACGGGAAGCGGGCCGTCAGCTCCGGATCCGTGTAGAGGTCCGCCCGTACGGGCGGCAGTCCGCCGTCGGTCAGGACGCGGGACTGCGCGCGGCGGCTCGTCAGGTAGCCGATGAGCGCCCGCGCGGTGCGCTGGTGCCGGGAGAAGCGGCTGACCGCCAGCCCCGACCCGCCCAGCACGCCGCTGCCCGGCCCGTGCGGCCCCGGCAGCGGCACCACGCCGAACCGCCCCGCCACCGGCGAGCCGGCCGTGGCGACCTCGTGGTAGACGTACGGCCAGTTCCGCAGGAAGAGCAGGCCGCCGCGCTCGAACGCCGCGCGGGACTCCTCCTCCTGGTAGCCGAGCACCTCGGGCGGGATCCACCGGTCGCGCACGCCCCCGGCCAGGAACTCCAGCCCGGCCCGGGCCTGCGGGCTGTCCACCACGACCGAGCCGTCGCCCGCCAGCAGGTCCCCGCCCGCCGAGCGGATGGCCTCCAGCGCGTTGACGGCCAGTCCCTCGTACGGGCTCAACTGGCCCGCGTACCCGCCCAGTCCGTGCGCGGGCGCCAGCGTCCTGGCCTGCCGCGCCAGTTCGTCCCACGTCGTGGGCGGCTGCTCGCCTGCGGCGGCGAGCACGTCGCTGCGGTAGTACAGCAGGGCGGCGTTGGCGACGAACGGCACCGCGTACAGCCGCCCGTCGTACCGCCCGGTGCCGACGACCGGCGGCAGGAGGCCGTCCAGCGCGAACTCCGCCTCGTCCAGCGCCGCCGTCCAGCGGCGGGCCGCGAACTCGGCCGTCCACACGACGTCGATGTTGAGCACGTCGAAACGGCTGCCGCCGGCCGACAGCTCCCCGGCCAGCTGGGCGTGCACCTCGTCCGCCGCCGCCGGCAGCTCGACCAGCTCGGCCGGCTGGTCCGGGTGCTCGGCGTTCCAGTCGGCCAGCAGCCCGCCCAGGTAGTGCGTGGTGTCCCGGCCGGTGGCCAGCGTGACCGGCCCGACGCCCTGCGGATCGCCCGCCGCGTGCGAGCGCCCGGCCAGGCCGTACCAGGCGGACGCGCCCCCGGCCGCGAGCACCGCCGCCCCGCCCACCAGCGCGCGCGTCACGCGACGGCGGCCCGCGTGGGGCCCGGTGGGCGGCCGGTCTGCCATGGAGCTCCTTCATCGGGTCGGCGCGGGTGGGGCGCCGACGCACGTCCCTTTATACGGCCTCCCTGCTCAACGGCGCCCACCTGCCCGTACTGTGTGACCGAGGTGTAACCAGCGACGACGGAAGACCAAGGAAGAGGTGACGCCCGGTGCGCCATCAGCTGCTGGCGCTGCTGGCCCGGCAGCCCGCCTACGGGTACGAGCTCAAGCAGGGGCTTGAGCAGACCTTCGGCGCGGCGTACCCTCAGCCGAACATCGGCCAGATCTACGTGACCCTGAGCCGACTGGAGAAGTCCGGACTGATCCGCGGCACCGAGGTGACGCAGGAGGGCAGACCGGACAAGAAGGTCTACGAGATCACCGAGAAGGGCACCGCGGAACTCGCCGGCTGGTTCGAGGCCCCCACCGAAGGGCCGAGGGTCAGGGACGAGTTCTTCATGAAGCTGATCCTCGCCGAAGGCACCGACCTCGCCGACCGGCTGACGCTGATCAACAACCAGCGCCGGCACTGCATCAACACGATGCGCGGACTCAACAAACTGGCCGCCACCGAACGCGGCAACCGGACCTCGCTACTGCTGATCGAGGGCGCCGTCCTGCACCTGCAGGCCGACCTCGACTGGCTGGAGCGTTGCCAGGAGGAACTCACGTGAGCGGCTCGGAGCCGATACCGCCGCTGCTGGCCGCCGACGCCCTGGTGCGCTCGCACCTGAGCGGCTCGACCCTGATACCCGCCGTCCGCGGCATCAGCCTGCGGATCGACCGGGGCGAGTTCGTCGCCGTCACCGGCCCCTCCGGCGCCGGCAAGTCCACCCTGCTGCACCTCCTCGCCGGCCTGCTGCGCCCCGACGAGGGCGAGCTGCGGCTCGACGGCCGCCGGGTCGACGCGTTGCGCGAGGCCGCCTGGGCCCGCCTGCGCCGGCGCCACTACGGCATCGTCTTCCAGAGCGGCAACCTCCTCTCCGACTTCTCCGTCGCCGACAACATCGAACTGACCGCCGTCCTCGCCGGCCTGCCCGCCCGCACCGCCCGCGAACGCCGCCAGGAACTCCTGGAGGAGCTCGGCCTCGCCCACAAGGCCGCCGCCGGGCCCGGCGAACTCTCCGGCGGCGAACGCCAGCGCGTCGCCCTGGCCCGCGCCCTGGTCAACCGGCCCGACCTGCTCCTCGCCGACGAGCCCACCGGCAACCTCGACAGCCGCAGCACCCGCGACGTCCTCGCCCTGCTCACCCGCTACCACGAGCAGGGCACCACGATCGTGCTCGTCACCCACGACGCCCGGGCCGCCAGCACCGCCGACCGCGTCGTCAGCCTCTTCGACGGCCGGATCGCCGACGACGCCCGGGTCGAGGAGCCCCCGGCCGCGCGGCGCGGCGCCATCGGGGTCCGCGACATCATCGACTTCGGCGGCTGAGCCGGTGCGCGCCCTCCTCCGCTGGATCCGCGCCGACCTGCGCTCGCACCGCGTCCACGCCCTGCTCGTCGTCCTCGCCACCGGCGGCACCGCCGCGGCCCTCCTGCTCGCCGGAGCCCTGCTCGGCGCCGCCGCCGACCCGTGGCAGCGCCAGTTCCAGGCCGCCGGATCGCCCGACGTCCGGATCGACCTGCGGCCGTCCGCGACCGCCCAGGCCGCCCAGGCCGCCGGGGCCGTCGGGGCCGCCGGGGCCGCCGGGGCCGAGAGCGCCCAGGCCGGGGGCGACGAACCGTCCGCCGCCCTGCTCGCGCGCGAACCCGGCGTCGTCGCCGTCTCACCGCCCCAGCACACGGCCGAGACCACCCTCGTCGGCCGCCGCCCCGACGGCGCCGCCACCGCGGGCCCCACCGACCGCACCACGCTCGTGCTGCGCGGCGACACCCCGGACGCGCCCCGCCCGCTGCTGCGCTCCGGCAGCTGGCTCGACCCGTCCGACAGCCACGGCATCGTGCTCGAACAGTCCGCGGCCGACGCCGCCTGGGCCCGCCCCGGGGACCGCCTGACCGTCCTCGACGGCCACGGCGGCCCGGTCGAACTGCGCGTCCTCGGCATCGCCGACAGCCCCGACCAACTGCCCAGCCAGGCCGCCGGCTACGACCTCGGCTGGACCCTGCCCGCCACCCTCGACCTCGTCCAGCCGGACCGGGCGGCCCAGGGCCTCACCCTCGGACTGCGCCTCGCCCACCCCTCCGACGCCGCCTACACCGCCCAGCGGGCGGTCAGCCTCCTCGGCGCCGACCGGGTCTCCCGGATCACCACCTGGCTCGACGCCCGCGACGCGCGGCAGCAGGACGACCGGCTCGCCGGACTCCTGCTCGGGCTCTGCGGCCTGGCCGCGCTGCTCTCCGCCGCCCTCGCGGTGGCCGGCGCGGCCGGCGGCCGGATCCGCACCAGGACCGGCGACATCGCCCTGCTCAAGGCGCTCGGCTTCACCGCCGGCCAGGTCGCCTGGATGTTCATCGCCGAACAATTGCTCCTGGCCGGCACCGGCGTCCTGCTCGGCGCGGGCGGCGCCGCGATCGCCGCGCGCGCCGTCCCGGCCCTCGGCGGCGGGACGGACGTCCTCCACCGGCTCGTCCCCGGCGGCACCGCCGCCACCGTCGGCGTCATGGCCGCCGCGCTCGTCGCCGTCGGGGCCGCCGCCGCCCTGCCCGCCCTGCGCGCCGCCCGGGTCGCCCCCGTCCCGCCGACCGACGGCACCCGACCGCCCGCCATGACGGCCCGCCCGGTCCGCCTCGGCCCGCTGCGGCGGCTGCCGCCCGCCCTCGTCCTCGGCCTCGGCGGCGTGCTGCGCCGGCGCTCCGGCCTGGTCGTCAGCGCGGTCCGGCTCACCGTCCCGGTCGTCGCCGCCACCCTGGCCCTGAGCACCTGGGCCACGCTCGACGCCGTCACCCGGCCCGACGGCGGCGTCACCGCCCCGTCCGTCACGGCCCGCCGGGCCAGCCCCGAACGGACGCCGGACGACGCTGGGCTCGCCGCCGCCCTGGCCGCCGACCCCGCCGTCCGCGGCGCCTACCCCGGCAGCGAGATGCAGGCCCTCGCGCCCGGCCAGTCCGCGACGCTCACCCTGCGCGCCGTCGGCACCACCGACGCGCCCTACCCGTACGCCGTCGTCGAGGGCCGGGCGATCCGCGCGACCGACGAGGCCGTCGCCGGCCAGGGCGCCCTCGACCTGCTCGGCGCCAAGGTCGGCCAGTGGGTGCGCGTCACCACCGGCGGCACCCCGCGCATCCTGCACGTCGTCGGGCGCGACCTCGAACCCGAGCACGGCGGCCGCGTCCTTTCCACCGGCTTCGACACCCTCGACCGGCCCGGAGACCCCACCCGCCCCGACTTCTGGCAGCTCGCGCTGCGCCCCGGCCACGACCCGGCCGAGGTCCAGCGCGACCTCCCCGCCCGCGCCGGACTCGCCGGGCAGGTCGAGCTGCGCCTCCCGGCCGGACCGGTCACCCGGCCCGGCGCGCTGCGGGCCAGCGTGGTCGGGCTGCTGCTCCTGCTCGCCCTCATCTGCCTGGTGGAACTGCTCACCACGGCGGCGGCGGGTTTCCACGAGCGGCGCCGCGACCTCGGCCTGCTGCGGGCGCTCGGCCTGACCCCGGGCCAGTCCGCCGTCGTGCTGGCCGTCCGCGGCACGGCCATCGCCCTGCCCACGGTCGCCGCCGGGGCGGCCGCCGGCATCCCGCTCGTCCGGTGGCTGATCGACCGCCAGGGCGAGCTGGGCGGCATCGGCGCGGGCATCGCGCGCGCCCCGTCGCTCTGGACGGTCCTCGCCCTGGCCGCCCTCGGCGCCGCGACGGCGGCCGTCCTCTCCGCCCTCCCGGTCCTGCGCGCCCGCCCGTCCACCCGGACCCCGGACGTCCCCGGCACATAGCTCAGGGGAGGATGGGCACCGCGTGTGAGTCTTGAGAGGGGACAACGGTGCAACTGCCCGCCGACGTCGGCGCCGAGATCGACGACCTGTGCCGGGAGGGCGACGCCCTCGCCGGGATGGGCGAGCTCGACGAAGCCAAGCAGCGCTACCTCGAAGCGCTGCGGCTGTTGCCCGGCGATCCCCGGCAGTGGGCGGCCTCGACCTGGATCTACGTCGCGATCGGGGACGTCCACTTCCGGACCAGGGTGTACGACAAGTCGCACAAATGCTTCCACAACGCCGTCCAGTGCCCCGGAGGACTCGGGAACCCCTACGTCCACCTGCGCCTGGGCCAGACCGCGTTCGAGCTGGGCGACCACGACCGGGCCGCGGACGAGCTGACCAGGGCGTACATGGGAGGCGGGCCGGAGATCTTCGCGGAGGACGCCCCCGAGTACCTCGCGTTCCTGCGGACGCGCGCCGACCTGAACGACGGCGCCTGAGCCCGCCGGGGCGTTCAGGGCCGGCGGCCGCGGAACGTCCGGCGCAGGTCGTCCACCCAGGCGTCGGGGTTCTCCCAGGGGATGAAGTGGCCGCCGTGGTCATGGGCGTTGACGTTGACGTGGTTGAACCAGGCGGCCTGCGGGCCGGTTTCGAACGCCCGGACGCGCTCGTCCGCGGTGTGGACGCCCGGCGGGTTCTCGTGCGTGACGAAGGTGAGGCCGACCGGGGCCTCCACAGCCGGGGCGCGGTCGTGGGCGGGGGACCACGGGTAGCGGTTGGCGTTGGCGTAGTAACGCATCGACGTGGCGATGGAGTTGTTCACCCAGAAGATCGTGGCGTGCGTGAGCAGGTCGTCCCTGCTGAAGACGGACTCGACGTCGCCGCCGTTGTCGCTCCAGGCGTTCCACCGCTCCAGCAGCCAGGCGAGCAGCCCGGCGGGCGAGTCGCTCAGCCCGTGGGCCAGGGTGGCACCGTCGAGCACGTGGACGGCGAGGTGCGACGCCCAGCGGTGGTCCAGCTCGACGATGCGCGCGCGGACGTCGGCGGGCTGGTCGTCGGTGAGGGGCCGGTTCCGGGCGAAGTCCCAGGCACGGGGACCGTTGAAGAAGTCGAGCGGCAGGCCGGAGCCGATGTGGATGCCGTACAGCTCGTCGGCGTACTTGTGGCCGAGCTGGCTGGAGACGAGCGCGCCGATGTCGCAGCCCGCGGCGGCGTACCTCCCGTACCCCAGGGTCCCGGTCATCAGGGTGTGCCAGAGGTCGGCGACCTTCCAGAAGTTGACGTCCGGAAAGCCGGTGAGCGGCCCGGGGAAGCCGAAGCCGGGCAGGGACGGCACGATGACGTCGAACGCGTCGGCCGGGTCCCCGCCGAAGGCCGCCGGGTCGGCGAGCGGCCCGATCACCTTCGACCAGTGCCAGAACGTCCACGGCCAGCCGTGGGTGAGGATCAGCGGGACCGGGCGCGGGCCGCGGCCGGCCTTGCGCAGGAAGTGCACCGGGACGCCGGAGACCTTCGCCACGTAGTGCTCGTGGGCGTTGATCGCGGCCTCGGCCCTGCGCCAGTCGTAGCCGTCCCGCCAGTGGGCGACCAGCTCACGGAGGTAGCCGGCCGGGACGCCGTAGGACCAGTCCTCGTTGCCCTCGTCCACCGGCGGCCGGGTCGAGGCGAGGCGGGCGCGGAGGTCGGCGAGGACCTCGTCGGGCACGTGGACCGGGGTGGGCTCCAGCGGGAAGGCGGGCGTGGTCATGGCGTGGCTCCTTCCGGGGTGGGCAGGGCCGACGCTACCGCGTTCCCGCCGGGCCGCGCGGTTCTCGCGGGGGGCGAGGCGGCAACGGCCCGCGGAAGCCGACCCGGTGACGGTACCTCAGCCGCACCAGTTCGATCACCGCGGTGACCGTCACCGCGACCGGCCCGGCCAGCAGTCCGGCCACCGAGGCCGCGTCGTGCGTCGACGTGTGCTTGGTGTCGACCAGCGTGACGTGCCCGAGCAGGGTGAGCCAGACCAGCAGCACCGCGACCAACGGCCGCACCAGCGGGTGACCGCCCACGGCGAAGGAGTTGCGGTGCATCAGGTACACTGACGGGAGGGTGAACGCCGGCAGCCAGATCGCCACCAGCAGGTTCAGCCCGACCGTGTTGCCGATGTACGCGTTGGCATCGGACTTCATCATCACCAGGAACGCCGCGAACGTGGCCACACCGGTGAACACCGGCCGGGCCACCAGGCGCGCCACCCGCCGCCTGGTGCCGCTCCGGGCCAGCAGCACCAGCGGCACGCAGGCGAGCAGCAGCGCGGCCGGCCCGCTGACCAGCATCACGATGCTGTCCCCGAACGAGTCGAGGAACAGCTCGTTGGCGGAGGCGCCGTTCGCCACCCGCACGACGAAGAGGACCAGGCCGAGGCCGAGCAGCGCCCGGGCCAGCATGAGCCGCTCCACCAGCGGGTCGAGCGTCTGCGCCACCAGCTGCGTGACCACCGGCTGCAGCATCGGATCCAGCAGCTCCGCCCCCGCCAGCGCCGCGACCCCGGAGGCCGACATCCGCATCATCCGGTAGGGCCCGTACAGCCGGCTCGCCAGCCGCCAGGGCAGGACCACGTCGAGCACCCAGTCCCGCGGTGGCCGCCGCGGCACCGGCGGCTGCCAGTAGGGCGGCCGCTCGTACCCGGCCGCGAGGCCGCCCGGCGGCACGGACGTGATCATGGACGGCCCCCCGTGGTCGTCGGAACGCTTCGCACGTCGAAGCGCTGAAACCGTGCCAGCTCACTGGGGCGGTGCGCAATCCTATTTGCCGTCCTTTCGCCGTGCGATGGCGGCCGGGGTGACGGGGGTGAAGAAGTTGACGAGGTTCCCGTCGGGGTCGCGGAGCAGCAGCGACCGGTTGCCCCACGGCATGGTGGTGGGCCCGGCGACGAAGTCGGTGACGAAGGAGGTCAGCTTCTCGTGGACGAGGTCCACGTCGTCGACCAGGAACTCGGTGATCACACTGTCGTTGGCCGCCGGCCGGGCGGAGCCCGGGGCGAACAGCGGGACGGTGCGGGTGCCGGCGATCGCGAGGGTCGCGCCCCCGACGGCGATCTCGGCGAAGTCCTCGGTGGCCCACGCCGCCCGGGCCCCGGTGGCCCGCTCGTAGAAGTCGACGAGGCGTGCGACGTCGGCGGTGATGATGCGGATCGAGACGAATTCCATGGCGGGCTCCTCGGCCGTTCGGAAGGTGTGCACGAGGTGTGCACGGGTTCGTACGTCGCAGGCTAGGAGAAATAGGGGACAGAATCGGTCCACTATTCGCGTTAGGCTGCGAACATGCCCCGACCCACCGGCCGTGTCCTCACACTCCTGGAGCTGCTGCAGTCGGGCGGCACCCGCACCGTGGCCGAACTCGCCGAGCGGCTCGGCGTCCAGGGGCGCACCGTGCGGCGGTACGTGGACCAGCTGATCGACCTGGACGTGCCCGTGGAATCGGTGCGCGGCCGCTACGGCGGGTACCGGCTCGCCGCCGGCTACCGCCTGCCTCCGCTGATGCTCAACGACGACGAGGCACTGGCCGTGCTGCTCGGCCTGGTCGCCGGCCGTCGAACGGGCCTGGCGGCGGCGGAGCGCACGGCGGGCGAGACGGCGGCGGCGAAGATCCGGCGGGTGCTGCCGAAGCACGTCGCCCGCCGGCTCGACACGCTCATGGAAGCCCTCGCCTTCACGGACCGGCCCGGAGAGTTCGACACCCCGGACGCCGAGGTCCTGCTCACCGTCGCCGACGCCGTGCGCCACCACCGGCCGCTCTCGATCCGCTACACCGGCCGCGACGGACGCCGCAGCGACCGCACGCTCCACGCGTACGGGATCGTCGCCCACGCGGGCCGCTGGTACGTCACCGGCCAGGACGCCCGGCTCGGCGAGGACCGGACCTTCCGGCTCGACCGCATCGCGGACGCCAGGCCCCTGCCCGGCTCGTTCGAGCCGCCCGAGGGCCCCGATCCGGCCCAGCGGGTGCTGTCGGCCTTCGCCACGGCCGACTACCGGCACGAGGTGACCGTGCGGATCCACGGAACGGTCGAGCAGATCCGCGCCCACCTCCCCGCCGCCGTCGCGATCCTGGAAGAGGACGTGGAGGAGGAGACGGCCGAGTGCTGGCGGCGCGTCGAGCTGCGGGTGGAGCACCTCGACTGGCTCCCGGCGGTCCTCGCCGCCCTCGACCGCCCCTTCGTCATCGACCGCCCCGCCGAACTGCGCGACCTCGTCCTCGCCCTGGCCGAGCGCCTCACGTCCCACGCCCGCCGAGCCTGACCGCCCGCCCCGGTCGGGTGGGTTCGCCGTGGCTGCGGTGCACGAAGCCTGCCGGGACGGCCTTCATGCCCCCGCAGGACCCTGATCGTCCTGCTCTTGCGCCTGCGCCCAGGTGGCCGCCCATTCGCCGAGCGGCCGGAGGGCGTCGCCGAGCTCCGCCCCCAGCCGAGTGAGCTCGTAGCCATCGGCCGCGGGGGCGATGATCCCGCCTGACGAGAGTTCGCGAAGTCGCTGGTAGAGGACGCTGGACGACATGCCTGCGCACCGTGCCAGCAGCGCCCGCGCACCGAGCGGACCGGCCCGCAGCTCCCAGATGATGCGCAGCGCCCACCGACGGCCGAAGAGGTCCATCGCGGCCATGATCGGACGGCCGGTCGTCGATCCACGAACCGGTGTTCCTGGGCGCGGTGTCGGCATGGTCCTCCTTGTGTTTCGTTATCAGAAACACTAGCATCCACCGCGTGTTTCTGATTTAGAAACAATCTCAAGGGGGCACCCAATGACCGCAACAGGAACCGGAACACCGACCGCGACCGGCATACGCCTGCACGCACCGGCCCCGGGCTGGTCGATCGACGCGGACGTCGTGGTCGTCGGCTCCGGCGTGGCGGGCCTCACCGCCGCCCTCCGCTGCACGGCAGCCGGCCTGCGCACCGTCGTCGTCACCAAGGCCCGCCTGGACGACGGCTCCACCCGCTGGGCCCAGGGCGGCATCGCGGCCGCGCTCGGCGAGGGCGACTCCCCTCAGCAGCACCTGGCCGACACGCTGGTCGCGGGGGCCGGACTCTGCGACGAGAGCGCGGTCCGCGCCCTGGTCACCGAGGGTCCCGACGCGGTACGCCGCCTCATCGCCGCCGGCGCCCACTTCGACACCTCGCCCGGGGGTGACCTCCAGCTCACCCGTGAGGGCGGCCACCATCGCCGCCGCATCGTCCACGCGGGCGGCGACGCCTCGGGCGCGGAAGTCTCCCGCGCCCTGGTCGAAGCGGTCCGTGCCGCAGTGGTCCGGACGATCGAGAACGCCCTGGTCCTGGACCTGCTGACGGACGCCGAAGGCCGTACGGCCGGCGTCACCCTGCACGTCATGGGCGAGGGCCGGCACGACGGCGTCGGCGCGGTCCGCGCCCCGGCCGTCGTCCTCGCGACGGGCGGCATCGGCCAGGTCTTCTCCGCGACGACCAACCCCTCGGTCTCCACCGGAGACGGCGTGGCACTCGCCCTGCGCGCCGGAGCCGACATCGCCGACCTCGAATTCGTCCAGTTCCACCCGACGGTCCTCTACCTGGGGCCGGGCGCGGGGGGCCAGCAGCCCCTGGTGTCCGAGGCGGTACGGGGCGAGGGCGCCCACCTGGTCGACGCGACGGGCACCCGGTTCATGCTCGGGCAGCACGAACTGGCCGAACTCGCGCCCCGCGACATCGTCGCCAAGGCCATCACCCGCCAGATGCAGCTCCACGGCACCGAGCACGTGTACCTGGACGCCCGCCACTTCGGCGCCGAGATGTGGGAGACCCGCTTCCCCACGATCCTCGCCGTCTGCCGCAGCCACGGCATCGACCCGGTCACGGAGCCGATTCCCGTCTTTCCGGCCGCCCACCACGCCTCGGGTGGCATACGGACCGACCTGCGCGGCCGCACCACGGTCCCCGGCCTCTACGCCTGCGGCGAGGTCGCGTGCACCGGGGTCCACGGCGCCAACCGCCTCGCCTCCAACTCCCTCCTTGAAGGCCTGGTCTTCGCGGAACGCATCGCGGACGACATCACGGCGACCGCGCGCGAGCACACCGACCCGGTGATCCCCGAGGGCACCACGCTCCCGCTCCTGGCCCCCGAGATCCGCCTCGCGATCCAGCGGATCATGACGAGGGGCGCCGGAGTGATCCGCTCCGCGGCGAGCCTCGCCGAGGCGGCCGCGCACCTCGAAGCGATCAGGGCGGACGCGGACGCCGAGGCCCCCGACGGCCGCGAGGCGGCCGTCCCCGGCGTCGAGGCCTGGGAGGCGACGAACCTCCTGTGCGTGGCCCGCGCCCTGGTCGCCGCGGCCCGACTCCGCGAGGAGACCCGCGGCTGCCACTGGCGCGAGGACCACCCGGACCGCGAAGACGCCGACTGGCGCCGCCACTTGGTCGTCCGGCTGCAGTCGGACCGCTCGCTCGCGGTCCACGCCACGGACACCACGGAATTCCCCCCTACCCTTCCTCCCCTTCTCCAGGAGGTATGACCGTGAGCACCCCTGACCTCCCCCTCCTCCCGGCCGACGGCCGCGGTGACGGCTGTGGCTGTGGCTGCGGCGAGGCAGGCGGCCTCGACCCCGCCCTCGCCCGGCTCCTCAAGGACGCAGGCCTGGACCCGGTCGAGGCCGAGGACATCGCGCGCACGGCACTCGCGGAGGACCTGGCCGGGAGCGTGGACGTCACCACGGTCGCCACGGTCCCCGAAGAGGCCGTGGCGACAGGCGACTTCACCACGCGCGAGGCGGGCACCGTCGCCGGGATCCACATCGCCGAAGCAGTGCTCTCGGTGGTCTGCACGGACACCTTCGAGGTCGAGCGCCACGTCGAGGACGGCGACCGCGTCGAGGCGGGCCGGAAACTCCTCTCGGTCACCGCCCGCACCCGCGACCTGCTCACCGCCGAGCGCAGCGCCCTCAACCTCCTCTGCCGCCTCTCGGGCATCGCGACGGCCACCAGCGCCTGGGCGGACGCCGTCGAAGGCACCAGGGCCAAGGTCCGCGACACCCGCAAGACGACCCCGGGCCTGCGCTCCCTGGAGAAGTACGCGGTCCGCTGCGGCGGCGGCGTCAACCACCGCATGTCCCTCTCGGACGCGGCCCTGGTCAAGGACAACCACGTGGTGGCGGCGGGAGGCGTGGCCGAGGCCTTCACGCTCGTCCGCGAAAGCTTCCCCGGCGTCGCGATCGAGGTGGAGGTCGACACCCTCACCCAGCTCGCCGAAGTCCTGGAGGCCGGAGCGGACTTGATCCTCCTGGACAACTTCACCCCGGCGGAGACGGCCGAGGCGGTGGCCCTGGTCGACGGCCGGGCGATGCTGGAGTCCTCCGGCCGCCTGACCCTCGACACGGCCCGCGCGTACGCCGAGGCGGGTGTCGACTACCTCTCGGTCGGAGCCCTGACGCACTCCTCGCCGATCCTCGACATCGGCCTGGACCTCCGACACGACCGGCAGCACCGGCTCGTACGCACGAGTACCACCGCACGTTCGGCTCCGGGTCGTACCTGAGCGGGGGAAAGCCGGACCGCCCGGGCGCCGGCTCGGGGGAGTCGGCGCC
>NZ_JBHYWI010000011.1:118715-153322 GCF_042751525.1 Kitasatospora sp. NPDC059408 | reverse complement strand
CCCTCTCCGCGGCCACCCCCTCCGCCACCCCCTCCCGCAGCGCTCCCTCTCGCCTTGGGTGGGTTCGGGGGGGGTTGAGGGGGGTGTGTTGGTGCGGGTGGGGTGGGGTGGGGTTGGGGAGTTGGGTGGGGCTGGGGAGTTGGGCTGGGGGGTTTTGGTTTTGGGTGTGGAAACGCCGCCCGGCTCTGCTGAGCCGGGCGGCGGTTCTTGTTCGGGTCAGGCCTTGCGGAGTTGGAAGGCCAGGCCGAGGGACTCGTCGGTGAAGGTGTCGGAGGTCCAGTCGGCGGCGCCGGCGGCGAAGTCGGTCGCGAGGACCTCGTCGGCGACGAGGGGGCCGTGTTCGGCGATGGCCTCGGCGGTCTCCTCGGAGGTGGCGCGCCAGCGGAGGACGATGCGGTCGGCGACGTCCAGGCCGGAGTTCTTCCGGGCCTCCTGGATCTGGCGGATGGCGTCGCGGGCGATGCCGAGCCGCTTGAGCTCCGGGGTGATGGCCAGGTCGAGGGCGACGGTGGCACCGGACTCGTTGGCGACGGCCCAGCCCTCGCGCGGGGTCTCGGTGATGATCACCTCGTCGGGGGAGAGGGTGATCGTCTCGCCGTCGTGCTGGACGCTGGTCTGGCCGGTGGCGCGCAGTTCGGTGGCGAGGTGGGCGGCGTCGGCGGCGGCGACGGCCTTGGCGACGTCCTGGACGCCCTTGCCGAAGCGCTTGCCCAGGGCGCGGAAGTTGGCCTTGGCGGTGGTGTCGACGAGGGAGCCGCCGACCTCGGCGAGGGACTCCAGGGTGGAGACGTTGAGCTCCTCGGCGATCTGCGCGCGCAGATCGGCGGGCAGTTCCTCCCAGCCCTGGGCGGCGATCAGCGCGCGGGACAGCGGCTGGCGGGTCTTCACACCGGACTCGGCGCGGGTGGCGCGGCCGAGTTCGACCAGGCGGCGGACCAGTGCCATGTGGCGGGAGAGCGCCTGGTCGACCAGGGTCTCGTCCGCTTCGGGCCAGGTGGCCAGGTGGACGGAGGCGGGGGCGGTCTCGTCGATCGGGACCACCAGGTCCTGCCAGACCCGCTCGGTGATGAACGGGGTGAGCGGGGCCATCAGACGGGTGACGGTCTCCAGCGCCTCGTGCAGGGTGGCGAGTGCGGCGGCGTCGCCCTGCCAGAAGCGGCGGCGGCCGCGGCGGACGTACCAGTTGGACAGGTCGTCGACGAACGCGGACAGCAGCTTGCCGGCGCGCTGGGTGTCGTAGGCCTCGAATGCCGCGTCGACCTCGCGGACCAGGGTGTTCAGCTCGGAGAGCACCCAGCGGTCCAGGACCGGACGGTCGGCGGGGGCCGGGTCGCCCGCGGAGGGGGCCCAGTCGGCGGTGCGGGCGTACAGGGCCTGGAAGGCGACGGTGTTCCAGTAGGTGAGGAGGGTCTTGCGGACCACCTCCTGGATCGTGCCGTGGCCGACCCGGCGGGCCGACCAGGGCGAGCCGCCGGCCGCCATGAACCAGCGGACCGCGTCGGCGCCGTGCTGGTCCATCAGCGGGATCGGCTGCAGGATGTTGCCCAGGTGCTTGGACATCTTGCGGCCGTCCTCGGCCAGGATGTGGCCCAGGCAGACGACGTTCTCGTAGCTGTTCTTGTCGAACACCAGGGTGCCGACGGCCATCAGCGTGTAGAACCAGCCGCGGGTCTGGTCGATCGCCTCGGAGATGAACTGCGCCGGGTAGCGCTTCTCGAACAGCTCCTTGTTCTGGTACGGGTAGCCGTACTGGGCGAAGGGCATCGAGCCCGAGTCGTACCAGGCGTCGATGACCTCGGGCACGCGGGTGGCGGTGCCGCCGCAGTCGCGGCAGGCGAAGGTCACCTCGTCGATGAACGGGCGGTGCGGGTCGAGGCCGCTCTGGTCGATGCCGGTGAGCTCGGACAGCTCGGCCAGCGAGCCGACGCAGGTGAGGTGGCCCTCCTCGCAGCGCCAGATCGGCAGCGGGGTGCCCCAGTACCGGTTGCGGCTGAGCGCCCAGTCGATGTTGTTGTTCAGCCAGTCGCCGAAACGGCCGTGCTTGACCGTCTCCGGGAACCAGTTGGTGGCCTCGTTCTCCCGGATCAGCGCGTCCTTGACGGCGGTGGTCCGGATGTACCAGGACGGCTGCGCGTAGTAGAGCAGCGCGGTGTGGCAGCGCCAGCAGTGCGGGTAGCTGTGCTCGTAGGCGACGTGGCGGAAGAGCAGGCCGCGCTCCTTGAGGTCCGCGACCAGGGCCTCGTCGGCCTTCTTGAAGAACTGGCCGCCGACCAGCGGGACCTCGGGGGCGAAGGTGCCGTCGGCGAGCACCGGGTTGACCACCGGCAGGCCGTACTTGCGGCAGGTCGTGAGGTCGTCCGCACCGAAGGCGGGGGCCTGGTGGACGATGCCGGTGCCGTCCTCGGTGGTGACGTAGTCGGCGTTGAGGACGAAGTGGGCGCCCTCGATGTCGACCAGCTCGAACGGGCGCCGGTAGCCCCAGCGCTCCATCTCGGCACCGGTGAAGGACTCGCCGGTGGTCTCCCAGCCCTCGCCGAGCGCCTTGGCGACCAGCGGCTCGGCGACGACGACCTGCTCGGTGCCGTCGGTGGCCACCACGTAGGTGACGTCCGGGTGCACGGCGACGGCGGTGTTGGAGACCAGGGTCCACGGGGTGGTGGTCCAGGCGAGCAGCGCGGCGCGGCCGGCGAGCGGGCCGCTGGTGAGCGGGAACCTCACGTAGACCGAGGGGTCGACGACCGTCTCGTAGCCCTGGGCCAGCTCGTGGTCGGACAGGCCGGTGCCGCAGCGCGGGCACCAGGGGGCGACCCGGTGGTCCTGGACCAGCAGGCCCTTGTCGAAGATCTGCTGGAGCGACCACCACACGGACTGGACGTAGGACGGGTCCATCGTGCGGTAGGCCTCGTCGAGGTCGACCCAGTACCCCATGCGGGTGGTCAGCTCGGCGAAGGCGTCGGTGTGGCGGGTCACCGAGTCGCGGCACTTGGCGTTGAACTCGGCGATGCCGTAGGCCTCGATGTCCTGCTTGCCGGAGAAGCCGAGCTCCTTCTCGACGGCCAGCTCGACCGGCAGGCCGTGGCAGTCCCAGCCGGCCTTGCGGGCGACGTGGTAGCCCTTCATGGTCCGGTACCGGGGGAAGACGTCCTTGAAGACGCGGGCCTCGATGTGGTGCGCACCGGGCATGCCGTTGGCGGTCGGCGGGCCCTCGTAGAACACCCACTCGGGACGGCCCTCGGACTGCTCCAGACTGCGCTGGAAGACCTTGTTGTCCTGCCAGAAGGACAGGATCTGGTGTTCCAGGGCGGGGAGATCCACCTGTGCGGGGACGGGGTTGTAGGTGCTCATCGCGGGTGTCTACCTCCGGCGGATGCTGGGACTGAATCCTCCGGAGGGACGAGACGGCCTTCGCCGACCCGCGGTACCACCCTCCTTGGCCGCGGTGGTGCGGTGCGGCCCTCTTGTTTGGGGTTGCTGCCGGGTCTAGTGGGCCGCCGTGGAGGTGGCCGTTCTTCCGGCGGCTCCGGGGTGATCTTCCCGCCGCGCACACCCCCGGGCTCGCACCGTCCCCGGGTCGCTGGTGGCTGCGTACGTCGGTACTCGTCCCATCTGCGCCTTGCAGGCCCAGTGTATCGGCTGCCGCAAGTCGGTTTCGTCCGGCGCGGGGTGCGCGGGACGCGCCGAACGGCTGCTCGCGGGTGCTCCCGGGGGCGCGCCGCGGGGTGGTTAGGAGGGGGTGTTCTGGGCACAAGTCTGGTCAGCGCGAGGGGCGTGGCGGTTGGGGCGGCTGCCTGGGTGGGATCATGGTGAGGCGTCGGTATGTCATGTTGTGACCGGTTTTGATCGGGATTATCGTTCCGGCACTGGAAGCCGCCGGGAACCGGCGGCTCGATTCGTTCGTAGATGGGGTCGAAGCCATGGCTGAGAAGGCAACCGGCGCGGGTACCGCCACCAAGCGGGCACGCAAGGCCGTGGCGGCCGATCCAGGGGAGGGGACCGTGACCACTACCGCACGGCAGAACACCAGCACCGACACCGTCACCGTGCTGCGCGGCGCAGAATCCGTGGACCCGGCCACGCTGCCGGTCCGTCCGGGCGAGGAGCCGTGGACCTCGGAGGAGGTCCACGAGCTGCACAACGAACTGATCAGCGAGCTGGAGCGGCTGCAGAACGAGATCGGCGCCGCCGAGGCCGCCATCTCCGGCCTGATGCGCGACTCCAACGACGGAGCCGGCGACGACCAGGTGGACGCCGGCACCAAGAACATCTCGCGGGAGAGCGAGCTCGCCCTCGCCAACAACGCCAGGGACAGCCTCGCCCAGATCGAGCGCGCCCTGGAGCGGCTGGAGGGCGTCGGCTTCGGCGTCTGCGAGTCCTGCGGACAGGCCATCGGCAAGGCCCGGATGCAGGCCTTCCCGCGGGCCACGCTCTGCGTGCAGTGCAAGGCCAAGCAGGAACGCCGCTGAACCGCCCGACCGGCGCGGCGCGGGGGGTCGGGCTTGCCGTACGCTCGACCCCGTAACGTCGCCTGAACGTCGCCCGACGCCCCCGTGACGGGGAGCGACCGGTGTCGTCACCGGCCCACCACCCTCCCCCACCTCCGGCCGGGGGAGCTCCATCGGCAGCGGAGCGGATCATCAGTACGCAAGGTTCTCCCCAGACCCGGGACGACGCCGTCCCTGCCCCCGCCGAAGCCGTGGAGGTGGCCGTGGCCGAGCCTGCAGAGCCCGCGGAGTCCGCCGAACCGGCGGCCACGGACGGCGCCACGGCGGTGGAGAAGGGCAAGGGGCCGCGGCGGATCGGCGTCCTGCTGGTCGTCGCCGTGCTCGCGTTCCTCATCGACCTCGGCAGCAAGCTGCTGGTCGTCGCCCGGCTGGAGAACCACGCGGCGATCAAGGTCGTCGGCGACGTCGTGACCTTCCAGGTGATCCGCAACTCCGGGGCCGCGTTCGGCATGGGCCAGGCGCTCACCGTCGTCTTCACCATGATCGCCTCGGCCGTCATCGTCGTGATCTGGCGCATCGCCCGGCGGCTGTACAGCCTGTCGTGGGCGATCGCGCTCGGGCTGCTGCTGGGCGGGGCCCTCGGCAACCTCACCGACCGGCTGTTCCGCGCGCCCGGCGTCTTCCGCGGGCACGTCGTGGACTTCATCTCCGTGCAGCACTTCGCGGTCTTCAACCTCGCGGACTCGGCGATCGTGTGCGGCGGGATCCTGGTCGTCCTGCTGTCGTTCCGCGGGAGCAACCCGGACGGGACCGTGCACCAGCAGGCGGAGAAGCCGGCGAAGTAGCGGCGCGACCGGGCGGCCGGGAGGGACGGGCGGAAGGTGGCGGCCGCCTTTCCGGCATACTCGTACGGGTGAGTACCGCAGCGCAGATCCGCAGCCTCCCCGTACCCGACGGCCTGGAGGGCGAGCGACTCGACGCCGCCCTCGCCCGGATGTTCGGCTTCTCCCGGACCAAGGCCGCCGAGTTGGCCGCCGACGGCAAGGTGACGCTCGACGGCGCCCAGGCCGGCAAGTCGGACCGGGTGACCGCCGGCTCCTGGCTGGAGGTCGAGATCCCCGCCCCCGCGGCCCCGGTGCAGGTCGTCGCCGAGCCGGTCGACGGCATGCGGATCGTCCACGAGGACGACGACATCGTGCTCGTCGACAAGCCCGTCGGCGTCGCCGCCCACCCCAGCCCCGGCTGGACCGGCACCACCGTCATCGGCGGCCTCGCCGCGGCCGGCTTCCGGATCTCCACGTCCGGTGCGGCCGAGCGCCAGGGCATCGTCCACCGGCTCGACGTCGGCACCTCGGGCCTGATGGTCGTGGCGAAGTCGGAGCGCGCGTACACCGACCTCAAGCGCCAGTTCCACGACCGCATCACCGAGAAGCGCTACCACACGCTCGTCCAGGGCCACCCGGACCCGATGAGCGGCACGGTCGACGCGCCGATCGGGCGCCACCCCAGCTCGGACTGGAAGTGGGCGGTGACGCGCGAGGGCAAGCCGTCCGTCACGCACTACGACCTCATCGAGGCGTACCGGGCCGCGTCGCTGCTCGACATCAAGCTGGAGACCGGCCGCACCCACCAGATCCGCGTGCACATGTCCGCGCTGCGCCACCCGTGCGTCGGCGACCTCACCTACGGCGCCGACCCGACGCTCGCCAAGCGGCTCGGGCTGACCCGGCAGTGGCTGCACGCCGTCTCGCTCGGGTTCGAGCACCCGGCGGACGGGCAGTGGGTCGAGTTCTCCAGCGAGTACCCGGCGGACCTGCGCAAGGCGCTCGACATCATCGCGTCGGAGAGCTGAGATGACGGCGGCCGCGGGGATCCGCGTCGCGGAGGGCGACGCGGACCTGGAGCTCGTGCGGGCGGTCCGGCGCGAGGTGTTCGTCGTCGAGCAGAACGTGCCGGAGGAGCTGGAGTACGACGAGTACGACGCCACCTCGGTGCACGTGCTCGCGGTCGCGGCGGACGGCACCGCGCTCGGCACCGGTCGGCTGATCCACGGGGACGCCGCGCTGGAGCTCACCGGTGGGCGCGCCGGGCGGGTGCTGCTGGGGCGGCTCGCGGTGGTGAAGGCCGCCCGGGGGACCGGGCTCGGGGCCTCGCTGGTGCGGGCGATCGAGGCCGCGGGGATCGCCCGTGGGGCCGTGGAGCTGGAGCTGCACGCGCAGGTGCAGGCGCTCGGGTTCTACGAGCGGCTGGGGTACGCGGCGGAGGGGCCGGTGTACGACGACGCCGGGATCCCGCACCGGACGATGACGCGAGTGCTGTAGGCCCCGCGATCCCCCCGCGCCCCGGAAGGGGTGCGGGGGGATTCGTCGTTCAGGGGGTCGTGCGGAGGCGCGGGAGGGCTTCGGGGTGTTCGTCGCGTAGGTACGCGATGAGGTGTTCGCGGATGTCGAAGCGGAGTTGGGCGGCGTCGTCGGGGGTGCGGGCGGTCATCGTGGCGCGGACGACGATGGTGCTGGGGGTGGCGTCGGTGACGTTGAGGGCCCACTCGGTGCCGTCCCACAGGGGGTGGGTCTCCAGGCGGGTGTGCAGGGCCCCGCGCAGGGCGTCGACCGGGGTGGTGTGGTCGAGGTGGAGCAGGACCGCGGCGAGCAGGCCGGGGTCGCGGCGGGTCCAGTTCTCGAACGGCTTGTTGACGAAGTAGGAGACCGGCACGATCAGGCGCCGGTGGTCCCAGAGCCGCACCACCAGGTAGGAGAGCGTGATCTCCTCGACCGTGCCCTGCTGGCCGTCCACCACCACGGTGTCGCCGATCCGGACCGTGTCGCCGAAGGCGATCTGCAGGCCGGCGAAGAAGTTGCCCAGGGCGCTCTGGGCGGCGATGCCCGCGACGATGCCGATGATGCCGGCGGAGGCCAGCAGGCCGGCGCCGATCGTGCGCATCGCGGAGAACGTCAGCAGCATCACGGCGACCGTCACGATGACGATGCCGGCGCTCACCGCGCGGCGCAGCATGCTGATCTGGGTGTGCACGCGCTGCCTGCGGGCGGGGTCCTCGGTGACGGTCTCGTACCGGCCGAGCAGCGCCTCCAGGAGGGCCGCCACGACGCGGACGGTCAGCCAGCCGAGGGAGGCGAGGAGGAAGAGCAGGAGCAGGTGGTGCGCGCCTTCGTCGTTCTTCAGGTGGAAGATCCGCTTGAGCGGGCTCGCCGCGAGCAACAGGGCGGTGATGACGGTGAGTTGGAGGGGGATCCGGCACCTGCGGAGCAGTGGCCAGACCGGGGCCCCGGGGTTGCGGGCGGCGATGCGCTGGAGGGCCTGGTCGACGATCCAGCCGGTCGCGAGGGTGGCGACGATGGTGGCGAGCAGGGTGATCAGCGGCCGGAACACGGGCACCTCGCCGAGGGGACTGGGGTCGGGTGAGCCGTACGATACCCGGGCATAGCGGACTGGAAGCGGGTGAAACGGGCGGGGGCCGGGGCGGTGGCTTTATCGGACGCCTACTCGTGCGGCCGTTACGATCAACGGCCATGGAGTTCGGTGGCGCGTGGCGTCGGTGGCGCGGCCGCGGTGCGGTGACGCGGCGGAGACTGATGGCCGGTGCGGTGGCCCTGGTGGCCGTCGCGGGGATCGGCACGGCGGCGGTGGCGTCCGGCGGGGAGCAGCCGGTCCACCAGGAGGATCGTTTTCTCAGCATGCCGGAGACGCCCGGCAGCCCTCAGCAGGTGCAGCTGGACACCTCGTTCTTCACGACGGGCTCCACCCCGCGCCCGGCGGTCCTGCTCGCCCACGGCTTCGGCGGCTCCAAGGAGGGCGAGCACGACCGGGCCGAGCAGCTGGCCCGGCAGGGGTACGCGGTGCTGACCTGGTCGGCGCGCGGCTTCGGGCACTCGGGCGGGAAGATCGGGCTCAACGCGCCCGACCGCGAGGTCGAGGACGTCAAGCACCTGGTGGACTGGCTGGCCCAGCGGCCCGAGGTGCAGCTGGACGGGCCCGGCGACCCGCGGGTGGGCATCACCGGTGCCTCCTACGGCGGCGCGGTCTCGCTGCTGGCGTCCGCGTACGACCACCGGATCGACGCCGTGGCCACCCAGATCACGTGGTGGAACCTGGCCGACGCGCTGTTCCCGCAGGGCGTGCAGGGGTCGGGCGCGGCGGACGGGGTGTTTAAGAAGCTGTGGGCCGGGATCTTCTTCACGACCGGCGCCGCCGGCGACCTCGGGCCGTCCGGGGGCTCGCCGCGCGAGGGCGGCCGGCCGGCGGGCGGCGACGGCGGGCCGGTCGGGTGCGGGCGCTTCCTGGAGTCGCTCTGCCGGATGTACGACCGGGTCGCCACGAGCGGGCACGCGGACGCGGACGCCGTCGCGCTGCTGGACAAGTCGAGCCCGTCCTCGGTGGCCGGGCAGCTCAAGGTGCCGACGCTGGTCGTGCAGGGGCAGCAGGACTCGCTGTTCCCGCTGGACCAGGGGGACCGGATCGCGCAGGCGGTGGCGGCCAACGGCGCGCCCGTCTCGGTGGACTGGTTCGCCGGCGGGCACGACGGGGGCACCGACACGAGCGCCCGGGTGGACGACCGGGTGACGGCCTGGTTCGACCACTACCTGCGGGGGCGGGGGAACGACACGGGCCCGGCGTTCCGGGTGACCCGGACCGGCGGGGTCGACTCGACCGGGTTCCAGGCCGTGCTGCGCGGCGCCACGGCGGACGCGTACCCCGGGCTCGGCGGTACCGGCTCGCGGTCGGTGGACCTGACCGGCGGTGAGAAGACGCTCGCCAACCCGCCGGGCGGCGCTCCGCCGGGGATCTCGACGCTGCCGGGGATCGGGGCGCTCAGCCAGGCGGCCTCGCTGGGGGCCGGTCTGGCGCTGGACTTCCCCGGGCAGAACGCGGCCTTCGAGTCGGCGCCGCTGGACGGGCCGCTGCACCTGACCGGACAGCCGACCGTGCCCGTCCGGGTGCAGGCGGACCGGCCGGAGGCGGTGCTGTTCGCGAAGCTGTACGACGTCGGGCCGGACGGCAAGGCCCAGCTGCCGCAGCAACTCGCCGCGCCGCTGCGGGTCACCGGCGCGGACGCCGGGCGGACCGTCACGGTGGCGCTGCCCGCCGTCGACCACACGTTCCCGGCGGGGCACCGGCTGCGGCTCGTGCTGGCGAGCACCGACCTCGCGTACGCCTCGCCCGCCGAACCGGCCACCTACCGGGTGGCGGTCGCGGGGGCGCTGGCCGTGCCGACCGTCGGGCAGCTCGTCACCGAGTCGACGCCGCTGCCCGCGCGGACCTGGATGCTCCCGGTGGCCGCCGTCGTGGTGGCCCTCGGTCTGGTGCTGGCGCCCCGGCTGCGGCGGCGCGCGCGGGGGGCCGGCGGGCCCGCGTACGACCCGGCGCTCGGCGGGGTGCCGCTGCAGATCACCGGGCTCGGCAAGCGCTACAAGGGCTCGGCGGACCGGTACGCCGTACGGGACCTGGGCTTCCGGGTCGAGCAGGGGCAGGTGCTCGGGCTGCTCGGGCCGAACGGCGCGGGCAAGACCACGACGCTGCGGATGCTGATGGGCCTGATCCGGCCGGACGCGGGCGAGATCCGCGTCTTCGGCCACCTCGTGCGGCCCGGCGCGCCGGTGCTCTCGCGGGTCGGCGCGTTCGTCGAGGGCGCGGGCTTCCTGCCGCACCTCACCGGGCGGGCCAACCTGCGGCTGTACTGGCAGGCCACCGGGCGTCCGGAGGAGGACGCGCACCTCGCCGAGGCGCTGGAGATCGCCGGGCTCGGCGAGGCGCTCGACCGCGCGGTGCGCACGTACTCGCAGGGCATGCGGCAGCGGCTCGCGATCGCCCAGGCCATGCTCGGGATGCCGGACCTGCTGATCCTCGACGAGCCGACCAACGGGCTCGACCCGCCGCAGATCCGCGAGATGCGCGAGGTCATGATCCGGTACGCGGCCGGCGGGCGGACCGTCATCGTCTCCAGCCACCTGCTCTCCGAGGTCGAGCAGAGCTGCACGGACCTCGTGGTCATGGACCGCGGGCGGCTCGTGACGGCCGGCGCCGTCGGCGACATCGTCGGGGCCGGGGAACTGCTGATGATCGGGGTGGCGCCGTCGTTCGCGCCGGAGACGGTCGTCGAGAAGGTGGGCGAGCTGGCCGGGGTCGGCTCGGCCGAGGCCGTGGAGGGCGGACTGCTGGTGCGGCTGGACGGGATGGCGGCGAGCGAGCTGGTCGCCGAGCTGGTGCGCCTCGGCGTGCCGGTGGAGAGCGCCGGGCCGCAGCGGCGGCTGGAGGACGCGTTCCTGTCGTTGATCGGAGGTGCGGCGTGAGCGGCGTCGTTTCGGCGGACCACGCCGAGGGGTACCGGGCGGGGCGGACGCTGCCGCTGCGGGTCGAGATCGTCCGGCAGCTGCGGAGGCGGCGGACGCTGGTGATCGGCGGGGTGCTGGCGGCGCTGCCGTTCATCGTCCTGGCGGCCTTCCAGGTCGGCGGCACCCCCGGGCGCCAGGACCGGACCACGTTCATCGAGCTGGCCACCGCGTCCGGGGCCAACTTCGCGACCACGATGCTGTTCATGGGCACCGGGTTCATGCTCGTGATCCCGGTCGCGCTGTTCTGCGGGGACACCGTCGCCTCGGAGGCCAGCTGGTCCTCGCTGCGCTACCTGCTGGCCGCGCCGGTGCCGCGGGCGCGACTGCTGGCGCGCAAGTTCGTGGTGGGGATGCTGTTCTCGGCGGTCGCGGTGGTCATGCTGCCGGCGATCGGGCTGGTCGTGGGGACGGCCGCGTACGGCTGGGGGGACCTCAAGCTCCCCGCCGGGGCCAGCCTGCCGGCCGCCGACGCGCTGCCGCGCCTCGCCGTCGCGGTGGCCTTCGTGTTCCTGAGCGAGCTCGTGATCGGGGCGCTGGCCTTCTGGCTCTCGACGGCCACCGACGCGCCGCTCGGCGCGGTCGGCGGCGCGGTGTTCGCGTCGATCATCACCGGGGTGCTGGACGCCGTCACGGCGCTCGGGAGCCTGCGGGAGTGGCTGCCGGCGCACTGGCAGTACGCCTGGGCGGACGCGCTGCAGCCGCAGCTGGAGTGGGGCGGCATGGTGCAGGGCGTCTCGCTGTCGCTGTCGTACGCGGCGGTGCTGCTCGCGCTCGCGTTCCGCGGGTTCGCCCGGAAGGACGTGGTCTCGTAGCGGTCTCGTAGCGGGGCGGGTCCGTCCGGGGCGATGAGGGATCATGGGTGGGTAGCCGACCTCTCCCGAAGGACCCCCGCCGTGGCCCAGATCGTCCTCTTCCACTCCGCCTACGGGCTGCGCCCCGCCGTCCACGCCGCCGCCGAGCGGCTGCGCGGCGCCGGGCACACCGTCCACACGCCGGACCTGTTCGACGGGCGGACCTTCGACGACATCGAGGCCGGGCTGGCGTACCAGGAGGAGCTCGGCGGGAGCGACGAGCTGCTGCGGCGGGCGGTGACCGCGGTCGCCCCGCTCGCGGACGGCGGGCTGGTCTACGCCGGGTTCTCGCTCGGCGGCTCGCTCGCGCAGAACCTGGCGCTGGCCGACGAGAAGGCGCGCGGCCTGCTGCTCCTGCACGGCACGTCGGACCTGTGGGAGGACGCGGCCACCGACATCCCGGTGCAGCTGCACGTCGCCGAGCCGGACCCGTTCGAGACCGAGGACTGGCTGAACGCCTGGTACCTGCAGATGCGCAAGGCCGGGGCGGACGTCGAGGTGCACCGCTACCGCGGCGCCGGGCACCTGTTCACCGACGCGGAACTGGCGGACTACGACGCCGAGGCGGCCGAGCGCGCGTGGGCCGTCGCGCTGGACTTCCTCGCGGAGTGCGACCACTGAGCGGGTACGCGGGGACGCCGCTGGCGCGCAAGCTCGGCATCCGGACGGGGGACGAGCTGCTCCTGGTGGACGCGCCGACGGGTTTCGCGGTGCCGGACCTGCCGGAGGGCGTCACGGCAGCCGCCGGATCGTTCGACGTCTGCGTGTGGTTCCCGGCCGGGCGCGCCGCCTACGAGACCGGGCTGCCCGGCCTGCGGGCGCTGATGCGGCCGGCGGCGGGGCTGTGGGTGGCGTGGCCGAAGAAGTCCTCGGGGGTGGTGAGCGATCTGGACGAGAACGGGGTGCGGGAGGTCGCGCTGCCGACCGGGCTGGTGGACAACAAGGTGTGCGCGATCGACGAGGTGTGGTCCGGGCTGCGGCTGGTGATCCGGCGGGAGCTGAGGGGACGTGACTGAGCGGAGATACGAGTACGCGCCGGCGGGGACGCTGCCGGGGCTCCTGCAGCGGGGGCGCGGGCTGGGTGCGCTGATGGCGGCGGAGGACCCGGCGGCCGCCGCCGGGCTGGTGTACGGGTGCCTCCGGTGGGAGTGGCGCTGGGACCGGCAGGCCGACGAGCGGGCGCTCTACCTGGCGCGGCTGGTACGGGACTTGGCGCTGCCGCTCGGGCCGGTGGCCGAGCTGCCGGCGGGGGACGCCCGCGCGTGGGCGGACGAGGTGCTGGAGCTGCCGGCGGGCGGGCCCGTCCGGCGGGACGGGCACGGTGATCACGGGCGGGGCGAGGATTCCCGTCCGCTGCCGGTGCTGCTGGAGGAGCTGGAGCGGTGCTGGGTGGAGCGGACCTGGTGCGGGCCGGCCGCGCTCGCGCGGGGGCTGGCGCGGTTCGGGCCGGAGGCGGGCGGGGCGGCGTCGCTGCTGCGGCGGTTCTGGCTGTGGACGCCGCACTCCTCCGAGCGGCCGGCGTACCTGGAGGCGCTCGCCGCGGTGGCGCCCGCGGGGCTCGACGAGGCGTACGTGGAGAGCCTCTGGGACTGTGAATCCGGTGCCAGGCTGTTGGGGGTCCGACACGCTCCGGAACGGCCCGAGGTGGGGGAGCGCCTGGTCGCTCTGCGCGACGATCCGCTGGAGGAGACGGCCGTGCGGGACGCCGCCGCGGTGCGGCTCGGCGGGGGCGGGGCGGGCTAGAGTAGACGCGTGAACGCGTGAGGGATGGTCCGGACCCCGGGAGGTGGTTCGGACCACATCTGTTTCCAGGGAACCCCTGTGACCTGCGCGTTCGCCGGCCCACCACAAAGCCCAGAGCCTCTGGAGGCCCCGCCTTGAGCGATCAGCCGTTCGCGCACCTGCACGTCCACACCGAGTACTCGATGCTGGACGGCGCCGCCCGGTTGAAGCAGATGTTCAAGGAGGTCGAGCGGCTGGGGCAGACCCACGTCGCGATGACCGACCACGGGAACATGTACGGCGCCGCCGAGTTCCACAAGCAGGCCACCGCGGCCGGGATCACCCCGGTGATCGGCATCGAGGCGTACGTCGCGCCCGAGTCCCGGTCCAACACCAAGCGCGTCCTGTGGGGACAGCCGCACCAGAAGAAGGACGACGTCTCCGCGTCCGGCGCCTACACCCACAAGACCATCTGGGCCCGCGACAAGGAGGGCCTGCACAACCTCTTCAAGCTGACCTCGCGCTCCTACGCCGAGGGCTGGCTCGTGAAGTGGCCCCGCATGGACAAGGAGCTGATCTCCGAGCTGTCCGGCGGCCTGATGGCCACCACCGGCTGCCCGTCCGGCGAGGTGCAGACCCGGCTGCGGCTCGGGCAGTTCGACGAGGCGGTCAGGTCCGCGGCCGACTACCAGGACATCTTCGGCAAGGAGAACTACTTCCTGGAGCTGATGGACCACGGCCTGGACATCGAGAAGCGGGTCCGCGACGGGCTGCTGGAGATCAGCAGGAAGCTGAACATCCCGCCGGTCGTCACCAACGACTCCCACTACACCACCGAGGCCGACGCCGGCGCGCACGACCTCCTGCTCTGCGTGCAGACCGGCAAGAACCTCTCCGACCCGGACCGCTTCCGGTTCGACGGCACCGGCTACTACATCAAGTCCGCGGCCGAGATGTACGCCCTGGACTCCTCGGACGCCTGGCAGGAGGGCTGCCGCAACAGCCAGCTCCTGGTCGCCTCGCGGGTCGACACCGAGGGCATGTTCACGTTCAAGAACCTCATGCCGCGCTTCCCGATCCCGGACGGCTTCGAGTCCGAGGCGGACTTCTTCAAGTCCAAGGTCTGGGAGGGCATGGACTGGCGCTTCCCGGGCGGGTACGACGAGGAGCACAAGAAGCTCGCCGAGTACGAGATGGACACCATCATCCAGATGGGGTTCCCGGCGTACTTCCTCGTGGTCGCCGACTTCATCATGTGGGCCAAGAGCCAGGGCATCGCGGTGGGCCCCGGCCGCGGTTCGGCGGCCGGTTCGCTGGTCGCCTACGCGATGGGCATCACCGACCTCGACCCCATCCCGCACGGCCTGATCTTCGAGCGCTTCCTCAACCCCGAGCGCATCTCCATGCCCGACGTCGACATCGACTTCGACGAGCGCCGGCGCGGTGACGTCATCCGCTACGTGACCGAGAAGTGGGGATCCGACAAGGTCGCCATGATCGTCACGTACGGCACCATCAAGGCGAAGGCCGCCATCAAGGACTCCTCGCGCGTCCTCGGCTACCCGTACGCGATGGGCGACCGGATCACCAAGGCGATGCCGCCGGACGTCATGGGCAAGGGCATCCCGCTGTCGGGGATCACCGATTCGAGCCACCCGCGCTACGGCGAGGCCGGCGAGATCCGCGGCCTGTACGAGACCGACCCGGACGTGAAGAAGGTCATCGACACCGCGCGCGGCATCGAGGGCCTGATCCGCCAGCCCGGCGTGCACGCGGCCGGCGTCATCATGTCCGCCGAGCCGCTGACCGACCACATCCCGGTCTGGACCCGGCACACCGACGGCGTCACCATCACGCAGTTCGACTACCCCACCTGCGAGGGCCTCGGCCTTCTGAAGATGGACTTCCTCGGCCTGCGCAACCTGACGATCATGGACGACGCCGTCAAGGCGATCGAGAAGAACAAGGGCGAGAAGATCGAGCTGCTCAAGCTGCCGCTCGACGACAAGCCGACCTACGAGCTGCTGGCGCGCGGCGACACGCTCGGCGTCTTCCAGCTCGACGGCGGGCCGATGCGCTCGCTGCTGCGCCTGATGAAGCCCGACAACTTCGAGGACATCTCCGCCGTTCTCGCGCTGTACCGGCCCGGCCCGATGGGCGTCAACTCCCACACGAACTACGCGCTCCGCAAGAACGGGCAGCAGGAGATCACCCCGATCCACCCGGAGCTGGAGAAGCCCCTGGAGGAGGTGCTCCGGCCGACGTACGGCCTGATCGTCTACCAGGAGCAGGTGCAGAAGGCCGCGCAGATCCTCGCCGGGTACTCGCTCGGCCAGGCAGACCTGCTGCGCCGTGCGATGGGCAAGAAGAAGAAGGAGATCCTGGAGGCGGAGTTCGTCCCCTTCCAGAAGGGCTGTCGCGAGCGCGGCTACTCCGACGCGGCCATCCAGGCGGTGTGGGACGTCCTCGTCCCCTTCTCCGGCTACGCGTTCAACAAAGCGCACACCGCCGGGTACGGGCTCGTCTCGTACTGGACGGCCTACCTGAAGGCCAACTACCCGGCCGAGTACATGTCCGGCCTGCTGACCTCGGTGAAGGACGACAAGGACAAGTCCGCCGTCTACCTGAACGAGTGCCGCAAGATGGGCATCCAGGTGCTGCCGCCGGACGTCAACGAGTCGGACTCGGACTTCACGCCGCACGGCAGCGACACCGTCCGGTTCGGGCTGACCGCCATCCGCAACGTCGGCGGGCCGGTGGTCGACTCGATGATCCGCACCAGGAAGGCGAAGGGGAAGTTCGTCTCCTTCCCGGACTTCCTGGACAAGGTGGAGTCGGTGGTCTGCAACAAGCGGACCGTCGAATCACTGATCAAGGCGGGCTCGTTCGACTCGCTCGGGCACACCCGCAAGGGCCTCAGCGCGCAGTTCGAGCCGATGATCGACAACGTCGTCGGGGTCAAGCGCAAGGAGGCCGAGGGGCAGTTCGACCTCTTCGGCGGCGACGCGACCGCGGACGAGCCGAGCTTCGGACTGGACGTCACCTTCTCCGACGAGGAGTGGGACAAGGCCTTCCTGCTCACCCAGGAACGGGAGATGCTCGGCCTGTACGTCTCCTCGCACCCGCTGCACGGCATCGAGCACGTGCTCGCGGACAAGGCGGACTGCGCGGTGGCGGACCTCGCGGAGCGGCCGGACGGGACGATCGTCACCATCGGCGGCATCATCTCGGGCCTCCAGCGGAAGATGACCAAGCAGGGCAACGCGTGGGCGATCGCCACCGTCGAGGACCTGGCCGGCTCGATCGACTGCATGTTCTTCCCGGCGAGCTACCAGCTGGTCTCCTCCCAACTCGTCGAGGACGCCGTGGTGTTCGTGCGCGGCAAGCTGGACAAGCGGGAGGACGTGCCGCGGCTGATGGGGATGGAGCTGGCCGTCCCCGACCTGTCCAACGCGCACGCCGAGGCGCCGATCGTCATCAACATCCCGAGCGTGAAGGTGACGCCGCCGCTGGTGGCCCGGCTCGGTGAGGTGCTGAGCAGCCACCGGGGGACGACGGAGGTGCGGTTGCGCCTGGAGGGCGCTCGGTCGACGACGGTGCTGCGGCTCGACCGGCACCGGGTGAAGTCGGATCCGGCGTTGTTCGGGGACCTGAAGCAGCTGCTCGGGCCGAGCTGTCTGGCGGGCTGAGAGCACTTCGGGGAGCGGGGAGCGGGGAGCTGTGGGCCTGCGGGTGACGGGAGTTGCCTGGCTGGTCGCGCAGTTCCCCGCGCCCCTTTCGGGGCGCGGGGATTGAAGGGGGTAGAGGGAGCGTGGGATTGAGGGGGAGTTGAAGGCCGGGATCCTCAGACGGTGCCGCCGAGGCCCGGGGGGACCGAGGTGTGGAGGGCCGAGACGAAGGCGGAGATCGCCGGGTGGGAGCCGGCGCCGGCCCGGAAGGCGGCGCGGGTGCGGCGGTACATGGGCAGGCGGGTGAGGACGACGCCGGGCGGGGGCGCGGCGGTGCCCAGGTGGGGGACGAGGGCGACGCCCTGGCCGGCGGCGACCAGGGCCAGGACGGTCGTGAAGTCGTCGATCTGGTGCCGGACCCGCGGCGCGAAGCCGGCGGCCTCGCAGGCGCGCACGGCCATGCTGTGGCAGAGCGTGCCGCGCGGGGCCAGGATCCAGGGCGCGGAGCGCTGCTCGGCCACCGTGCCCGGGGCACGCGCGGCCAGGTACATCGGCTCGGTGAACACCGGGCGGGTCACCGCGAGGCCGGGCTCGGCGTCGGCCGGGACGAGGTCGTACTCGTGGACCAGGGCGACGTCGAGCTCGCCCGCGCGCAGCGCCGCGCCGACGCCCGCCGGGTCGACCTCGGTGACCATCGGCTCCAGGCCCGGGTGCCAGCCGGCCAGTTCGGCGAGGACGGCCGGGATGATCGCGCGGGCCGCCGAGGGGTAGGTGCCGATCCGCAGCGGTCCGGCCAGGCCCCGGCGGGCGTGGGCGAGTTCGGCGTCCGCCTGCTCCAGCCGGGCCAGCACCGCCTCGGCGTGCCGGACCAGGCCCAGTGCGGCCGGGGTGAGGGCGACCCGGCGGCCGGTGCGCTCCAGCAGCGGGACGCCGGCCTCCTTCTCCAGGACGGACAGCTGCTGGGACACCGCCGAAGGGCTGAAGGAGAGCGCCTCGGCGACGGCGGCGATGGTGCCGAGGTGGGCCAGTTCGCGCAGCAGGCGCAGGCGTCGGACGTCGAGCATCGGCTCAGCTTACGAGAAGCGTCGGAAATGTGAACTGGACCTGGGTGATCGGCGCGGCGCAGGATCGGTCGCATGGAACTCGCGGGTATCTACGTCCCCCTGATCACTCCCTTCGCCGCCGACGGCTCCGTCGCGCTGGACGCCCTGGAGAAGATCGCGCACGAGGTGCTCGACGCTGGTGCGGCCGGGCTGGTCGCCCTCGGTACGACCGGCGAGCCCGCCGCGCTGAGCGCCGAGGAGCGGCGGGCGGTGATCGACGCGTGCGCCGCCGTGTGTGCCGCGCGCGGCGCGCAGCTGATCGTCGGCGCGCACGGCGGCGACACCCGGGCCACGGCGGAGGCGCTGGCCGAGCTCGGAGCCCGGGTGCCGCGGGCCGCGGCCGCGCTCGTCACCGTCCCGGCGTTCCTGCGGCCGGGCGAGGCGGGGACGGTGGCGCACTTCCGGGCGCTCGCGGAGGCGAGCCCGCTGCCGCTGGTCGTCTACCACATCCCGTACCGGACCGGACAGCAGCTGTCGGCCGCCGCGCTGCGCGAACTCGCCGCGCTGGACGGCGTGGTGGGCGTCAAGTACGCGACCGGCGGGCTGGACCAGGCGGCGGTCGAGCTGCTCGCCGCCGGTCCCGAGGGGTTCGCGGTGCTCTCCGGGGAGGACGCCTTCGTGTCGTCGATGCTGGCCCTCGGCGCGGCCGGCGGCATCCTCGCCGCCGCCCACCTGGCGACCGGCCGCTTCGTCGAGCTGGCCGAGGCCTGGCGGGCCGGGGACGTGGAGCGCGCCCGCGCGCTCGGGCACCGCCTGACCGGGCTGGCGCTGGCCGTCTTCGCCGAGCCGAACCCGACCGTGGTGAAGGGCGTCCTGCACGCGCAGGGCCGGATCCCCACCCCGGACGTGCGGCTGCCGCTGCTGCCGGCCGGGCGGGCGCAGGTGGACGCGGCGCTCGCTCTCGCGAGTGGTCTGGACCACTAGACCGGGCCCCAGCCCTCTCTCACACCGTGGAATACCGGGTCGCCCTCGCCGCGTGACAAGGCATGATGGGCAGAGTGCGGCTGTGAAAGCACCATGCAGAGGAGTCAGTCGGAATGAAGATCGGTATTGTCGGGGCCACCGGCCAGGTCGGCGGCGTGGTCCGCGAGATCCTGGCGGAGCGCAACTTTCCGGTGGAGCAGCTGCGGCTGTTCGCCTCGGCCCGCTCGGCCGGCCGCACGCTGCCGTGGCAGAGCACCGAGGTCACCGTCGAGGACGCGGCCACGGCCGACTACAGCGGCCTGGACATCGTGATCTTCTCGGCCGGCGGCAGCACCTCCAAGGCCCTCGCCCCCAAGGTCGCCGCGGCCGGCGCGGTCGTCATCGACAACTCCTCCGCCTGGCGCCGCGACCCCGAGGTCCCGCTGGTCGTCTCCGAGGTCAACCCGGAGGCCGTCGCCGACCGGCCCAAGGGCATCATCGCCAACCCGAACTGCACCACCATGGCCGCCATGCCCGTGTTGCGCCCGCTGCACGAGGAGGCCGGGCTCGCCGCCCTCGTCGTCTCCACCTACCAGGCCGTGTCCGGCAGCGGCGTGGCCGGCGTGGCCGAGCTGCAGGACCAGGCCGCCAAGGTCGTCGACGGCGCCTCGGCGCTCGCCCACGACGGCTCGGCCGTCGAGTTCCCCGAGCCCAAGGTCTACCAGCGGCCGATCGCGTTCAACGTGGTGCCGCTCGCCGGCTCCATCGTCGACGACGGCTCCAACGAGACCGACGAGGAGCAGAAGCTCCGCCACGAGAGCCGCAAGATCCTCGGCATCCCCGAGCTCAAGGTGGCCGGCACCTGCGTGCGCGTCCCGGTCTTCTCCGGCCACTCGCTGCAGATCAACGCCCGCTTCGAGCGTCCGATCAGCCCCGAGCGGGCCGCCGAGCTGCTCGCCGCCGCCCCGGGTGTCGAGCTGTCCGACATCCCCACCCCGCTCCAGGCCGCCGGTCGGGACCCGAGCTACGTCGGCCGCATCCGGGCCGACGAGACGGTGGAGCACGGGCTGTCGCTGTTCGTCTCCAACGACAACCTGCGCAAGGGCGCCGCGCTCAACGCCGTCCAGCTGGCCGAGCTGGTCGCCGCCGAGCTGAAGGGCTGAGACCCGGGCGAGCCGAAGGGCCGGGACGCCTGCGAGCCGTAGGGCCGGGACCCCGAAAGCGCAGCCCGCGTGACGTTTGGCGGGCCCCGTCGTTGAACGGGGCCCGCCTTTGCTTTCCATTGGGAGGGCCGTTGCGCGACCGCGACGTCCCCCGGGGTTCGGCGCGCGAACCATGGGGAAAAGGTGAGCCAACGATCGGGCGGTCGCGGAAGCCCCCTCACCCACCGCGTCCGTTCCCCGGGCGGACCGCGCCCACCTGGCCTGACCCGAGGGCGAGCGGAAAGAGGTGCGCGATGGATCGCTGTGTCGTTCTGGTGGATGCCGGATACCTGCTGGGCGCCGCCGCCAGCCTGCTCGCCGGCGACCCGTCCCGCTCCCGGGTCACCGTCGACCACACCGCGCTGATCACCGCGCTGCGCGAACGCGCCGAGGCCGAGACCGGGCTCCCACTGCTGCGGATCTACTGGTTCGACGCCGCCCCCGACCGGCGCCCGATGCCCGAACACCGGCGGCTGCGGGTCCTGCCCCGGGTGACCGTCCGGCTTGGCGCCCTCACCCGCGCGGAGGGCCGCTGGGTGCAGAAGGGCGTGGACGCCGCCATGCACGCGGAGCTCTCCGAGCTCGCCCGCAACCGGGCCTGCGCCGACGTCGTGCTGATCACCGGCGACGGGGACCTCCTGCCCGGCATGATGTCCGCCAAGGAGCACGGCGTCGTCGTCCACCTGTGGGCCCTCCAGGCCGCCGACGGCGACTTCAACCAGTCCGAGGACCTCGTCGGCGAGGCGGACGAACGGCGGGTCCTCGACCGCGAGTGGATCGAGAACTCGTTCAGCCTCCGCGAGACCGCGAACGTCTTCCCCGCCCCCGGCCAGGGCCCCCGGCAGGAGATCGCCAAGATCCTCGCCGCACCGCCCGCCGCACCCCCGGCCGCCGTGCCGCCCACCGGGCCCGTACCGGTCCGCCCGGCCGCCGGCGCGCCCGCGCCCGTCGCCCCCGCCGCCACCAACGGGCGGCCGCAGCCGGCCACCGCGCTCAAGGTCGTGCCCACCCCCAAGGACCTCGCCGGGCGCACCGCCGCCGCGCCCGTTGCCACCGCGAACGGCAGCGCCGCCCACACCGGCCCGGTGCTGCGCTGGTCCTCCGACCGCGGCTGGGTCGACCGGCCCGCCCCCGAGCCCGCCGTCACCGCCGGCGACAGCCTGCCGACGCTCGCCCAGCTCACCACCGCCGAACAGCGCTGGGCCGACCGCGAGGAGGACATCACCTCCATCGGCGGCGACGCCCACGAGGTCGGGCAGGTCTTCGCCCGCCGCTGGAGCGAGCGCCTCGGCGACGTCGAGCGGCTCACCGTGCTGTGGCCCGACTACCCGCGCATCCCGCACCGCGTCGACGGCGAACTCCTGCGCTACGCGGCCCGGTTCGGGCTGCTCGCGCACAAGGACGACCAGATCGACGAGCACGACAGGTACGCGATCCGGGCCGGGTTCTGGAAGGAGCTCGCGTCCCGGGTGCCGGGCGGGTCGATGGTCGTCGACGACTGAGGGCGCGGCCGGTCCCGGGCGTCGCACGGCGGGCGGGAGTCCGCAGGCAGGCCCGACGGGCCCCGTTGTCCGGTTCGCCCGTGTGAGCGCGTAAAGTCGTCCGTCGTGAACGAGACGGCGGCAGGGCGAGCACCCAGGGGCGGCCTGCCGTGCTGCGCCGTCCGCGACCTGGTGAAGACCTACCGCGCCGGACGCGGCTCCGCGGCCACCGGCATCCGGGCCAACGACGGGATCACGCTGACCGTCCGGACGGGTGAGATCTTCGGGCTGCTCGGGCCCAACGGCGCCGGCAAGTCCACCCTCGTGCGCCAGCTCTGCGGGCTGCTGCGCCCCGACTCCGGCTCGATCGAACTCTTCGGGCACGACGTCGTGCGCCACCCCGAGCTGGCCGCCCGCCTGCTCGGGTACCTCGGGCAGGAGTCCACCGCCCTCGACGAACTGACCGTCGCGCTCGCCGCCGAGACCACCGGACGGCTGCGCGGGCTCAGCCGGGCGCAGGCCCGGGCCGAGGCCGGCGAGGTGCTGACCGAACTGGGGCTGGAGCCGATCGCCGGCCGGCCGCTCGCCAAGCTCTCCGGCGGGCAGCGCCGCCTCGCGTGCTTCGGCGCCGCGCTGGTGGGGGAGCGGCCGCTGCTGGTGCTCGACGAGCCCACCACCGGGATGGACCCCGTCGCCCGCCGCGCCGTCTGGGCCGCCGTCGACCGGCGCCGGGCCGAGCGCGGTACCACCGTGCTGCTCGTCACCCACAACGTCATCGAGGCGGAGACCGTCCTCGACCGGGTCGCCGTGGTCGACGAGGGACGGGTCATCGCCTGCGACACGCCGGGCGGGCTCAAGGCCCTCGTGGACGGCGACGTCCGGCTCGACCTGGTGTGGCGGGACGAGGCCCCGGTCGGGGTGCCGGCCGTCGCCGAGCTCGCCGAACGGGCCGAGCGCACCGGCCGCCGCTGGACCGTGCGCACCAGCCCCGAGCAGGCCCGCGAACTCGTCGCCGCCGTCACCACCGGCCCGGCCTTCGCCGCCCTCGACGACTTCACCCTCGCCACGCCGAGCCTTGAGGACGCCTACCTCAAGCTGGGCGGCCGCCACGGAGGACTGGCCAAGTGACGCTGCTCTCGGTGCCGCCCCGGACCGCCGCCGACCCGGGCCCCGCGCCCGCCCCGCTCGCCCCCGCGGCGCGGCTGCTGCCCGCGCTCGCGGCCGTCTACCGGGCACAGCTCGCCCGCGCCCGGGTGGCGCGGATCCCGCTGCTGTTCGTGGCGACGTTCCAGTCCCTCGGCATCCTCGTGATGATGCGGGGCGTCGTGGACCCCGGGCAGAACTCGGCCGCGCGGTCGGTGGTCGCCGGGTCCAGCGTGCTGGTGGTGGCGTTCGTCGCGCTCAACCTGCTCGCGCAGTACTTCGGGAAGCTGCGGGCCACCGGCGGCCTCGACCACTACGCGACGCTGCCGGTGCCGGCGGCCTCCGTGGTGCTGGGCGCGGCCGGGGCGTACGCGTCGTTCACGCTGCCCGGCACGGTGGTGACGGCGGCGGTGGGCGCGGTCATGTTCGGGCTGCCGCTCGGCCAGCTGTGGGTGCTGCTCGCGGTGGTGCCGCTCGCCGGGGCCGCGCTGTCCGGGCTCGGCGCGGCCTGCGGGCTGCTCGCGCCGCGACAGGAGATCGCCACCATGCTCGGGCAGCTCGGGATGTCCGCGGCGCTGCTGCTCGGCGTCCTGCCGGTGGACCACCTGCCGCAGCCGGTGCTGTGGCTGCGCGACCTGCTGCCGTCCACGTACGGCGTGGAGGCCTTCGCCCGTACGTTCACGGCCGACCCGGACTGGGCGCTGGTCGCGGGTGACCTCGCGGTCTGCGCGGGGGTGGGCGTCGTGTCGCTGGCGATCGCCACCTGGGCGTACCGGCGGGCCGTCTCCCGGTAGGGCGCACGGCCGCGGCAACCGGGCGGCGGTCCCTCCGGGGCGCGATCGTGAAACGATGGGGTCCGTGACCGTACCGAACACACCTCCGGATCCCACCCGCGACGACGTGCCCGCGGTGCCGGACGCCAACCCGTTCGCGCCGCCGCAGACCCACGACGTCGCCGGGCTGCCGCCGCTCCCGGAGGGGATCGGGGGCGTCTCCAAGGCCGAGAGCTCGCCGGTGGACCGGCTGATGTCGGAGCTGCGGATCGGTGCCGCGACGGTGGTCGTGTGCGCGGTCCTCGGGCTCGCCATGGCCGGGCTGTGGGCCTGGCTGGCGCCCAAGGTGCCGCTGGTCGTCGACGGGGACCGGATCCTGTACGCCGACCCCGAGGGCGAGCAGCGCGCCGGGGCCGACGCGGTGTTCGTGCTCGTCGGGCTCGGCATGGGGATCGTCACGGCGCTCGGGGCCTTCCTCGTCACGCGCCGCCGCGGCGGGGGCATCTCGGTCGCGGTGGGGCTGGCCGTCGGCGGGCTGCTCGGCTCGCTCGGCGCCTGGCGGCTCGGGCGGTCGTTCGGGCCCAGCCACGACCTGATCGGGGAGGCCCGGCGGGTCGGCAACGGGGGACGCTTCTACGCGGACATCGACCTGGGGGCGCACGGCGCCCTGCTGGCCTGGCCGATGGCGGCGATGGTGCTGCTGCTCCTGCTGTCGGCGGCGTTCGGCAAGCGCGAGGAGGACCCGCCGCCGTACTGGGCGGGGCCGTACGGGCAGCCTCCGCTGGAGGGGCCGGTCGGGCAGGCCGGGCTGGACGGGCACGCGGGGCCGGACGCGAAGGACGGGCCGGCGGGGGAGCAGGGCGGGGCCGACGGCCGGCGGCCGGGTCTCGGGTAGCGGCTCTTCCAGGCCGCCTCAGCGGGCGATGGGGGCGGTCGTCGCCCTGGTCAGGGTGATCAGGTCGGTCGGGGCCAGTTCCACTTCCAGGCCCCTGCGGCCCGCCGACACGTAGATCGTCGGGTGCGTCATCGCGCCCTCGTCGACGACCGTCCGCAGCGGGCGGCGCTGGCCCAGCGGGGAGATGCCGCCGCGGACGTAGCCGCTGCTGCGTTCGGCGGCGGCCGGGTCGGCCATGGCGGCGCGCTTGCCGCCCACGGCGGCGGCCAGCGCCTTGAGGTCGAGCCGGCCGGCGACCGGGACCACACCGACGGTCAGGACGCCGTCCACGTCGGCGACCAGGGTCTTGAAGACCCGCTCGGCGGGGACGCCCATGGCCTCGGCGGCCTCGCCGCCGTAGGAGGCGGCGGCCGGGTCGTGCTCGTAGGAGTGCACGGTGAACGGGACGTCGGCGGTCTCCAGGGCGACGGTGGCCGGGGTGCCCTGGCCGCCCTTCTTCGGCTTCCTGGCCACGGGAGCTCCTCGGGTCACACGGGGTTCGGCGGAGGTCAGTTGGGGCTGAACGACTGGCGGGTCAGGTCCACCGCGGGCAGCGACGGCAGCCAGCTGAGCACGGCCGTCTCGCGGCGCAGCAGGTCGAGTTCGGTGCGCAGCCGCTGGGCGGTGTCGGGGCAGGCCAGCAGCCGCTGCTTGACCGGCGTCTCGAACACCGAGGCGGCGGCGACCAGGTAGGAGAGCACCTGCGGGTCGTCGGGGAGCTCCTGGTGGCCGACGGTGCTGGCCTCGCGGGCGCCGGCCAGCCGCTTCTGGTAGGCGCGGAACGCCCGCTCGACCTCGGCGGCGAGGGCGCCGGAGCCCTCGCCGGGCCGCTCCTCGATCGGCTCGATCTCACCGGTCAGGTACGGACCGGAGGCGTCCACGTCGCGCAGCAGGAACCGGGTGGTGCCGGTGACCAGGAGCTCGTACCGGCCGTCGGGCTGGTCCTGGACGGAGGCGACGTCGGCGACGCAGCCGACGCGGTGGATCGCCTCCAGGGCGTCCCCGGTGAACGTGCCGAGGCCGTCCAGCGGGCCCGCCGGGCCCTCGTCGGGGCGGACCGGGGCGACCTCGCGGCCGTCCTTGATCGCGAGCACGCCGAAGCGGCGCGGCTCGTCCTCCGGCTGTTCGAGCAGGTCGGCGACGAGACGGCGGTAGCGCTCCTCGAAGACGTTCAGGGGCAGCACGAGGCCCGGGTAGAGCACGGTGTTCAGCGGGAAGAGCGGCAGCCGTTCTGTCACGGCCGACAGCGTAGTTCCCCGGGCCCCGGCCTTGTCGCGGGGTTTGTCACGGGGTTCGTCGCGGTCGCCTGCGCCGGAGTCCGGCTCACCCGCGCTGGAGCATCCGCGTGGCGCCCGCGACGACGGTGGTGGCGAGCAGCCAGCCGACCACGACGAGGCCGGCGGAGACCCACTGGGCGAGGCCGCCGGGGTTCCACGCGCCCTGGTTGAGGTCGACGATCGGCAGGAGCTGGTTGAGCGTGTACAGCACCGGGTTCCAGTTCGGGCGCTCGTCGGCCTTCAGCGGGTTGAGCGGGTGGGTGGCGAAGAACACGCTGCCGAGGGCCCAGGCGAGGAGCAGCCACAGGGCGGCGCGGCCGGGGCGGAAGCCGTAGCCGACGCTGACGTCCTGGACGGTGCCCCAGATCCGGGCGGGCAGCGGGAGCGTCTCGCGGCGGCGGCGCTGCTTGGCGTAGAGCACCTCGCGGGCGTCGTCGTCGGCGCCGTCGCGGCGCATGGCCGCGGCGAGCTGCTCGTAGGACTCGGGCTGGAAGTCGACGGTGGAGCCCTCCAGCCAGGCGATGCGCTGCTGGACGGTGAACGGCGCGGCCGGGCGCAAGACCTCGTAGGTGAAGCCGGTGAGGCCGAGGTGCTTGCCGAGCGGCCAGGCGTCCGGGGTGTCGACGAGGTTGCCGACCCGGGCGCGGGAGAGCGAGACCGGGCCGGTGGGCCGCATGCGGCAGGTGAAGCGCAGTTCGGGGGTGTGGATGCGGCGCAGCGAGAGCTCGTCGTCGCCGTCCAGGTGGAACTCGCCCGAGATCAGGCAGGCGCCGTCGAAGCGGGCGTCGGACAGCCGCACCTGGCCGTGGGCGCGGAACGGGGTGCTGGGGGCGCCGGCCGGCGCGGTCTGGCCGTAGCCGGAGCCGTAGTAGCCGCGGGAGCCGAACCAGCCGCCGTCGGCGGAGCTGGTGAGGTAGGCGGTGTGGCCGACGGTGATCCGGACGGCGTTGAGGCAGATCCGGTTGTCCGGGACGGCGTGGAGCTGGGCGCCGCGCAGCGAGAGCCGGCCGCCGATGCGGGCGGTGCGCAGGCTGAGCTCGCCGTGGACCTCGATCCGGTCGGCCTCGAAGTCCTGGTGGACGGTCATGCCGTCGGCGGAGAGCGCGCGCCCGTAGCGGTCGGAGCCGAGGCGGGTCACGTTGAGCAGCAGGTCGGTGCCGATCTTGGCGTCGGTGAGCCGGACGCCCTCCGGTATGCGGCAGCGCGCGAGGTGGAGGTCGCCGGTGGTGGCCAGCCGGGAGGCCTCCAGGCGGGGTATCAGGCAGTCGACCATCCGGACGGTGCTGGCCTCGGCCTCGGACATCAGGACCTTGTGCTCGAAGCGGCAGCCGTACAGCTCGACGTACTGGTTGATCCGGCCGCCGGCGAGGTTGAGCGCGCCGGTGACGTTGACGCCGTTCATCCGCAGGGAGGAGACCCGGCCCGGGGCGGCGGTGGGGCCGGCCAGCAGCAGGCGGGCCAGGACCTCGGCGCGGACGGTGCGCTCGGAGCCCCATTCGGCGTCGCCGTAGGGGTCGTCCTCGGCAGATTTCCGGGCCCGGCGGTCGAAGACGTCCCCCTGGCGGAAGGCTTCCCAGAGTTCCTTTTCCGTGTCGGTCCAGTCCTCCGGCGCGCGCTCCGCCATGCTTTCCCCCGTCCCCCCGGTCGTCTCGCCTTTCGTATCACGGAGTGAAATGCGGGACCAGTGGTTTCGGCCACTCCTTACACTGGGTGGCGTGATCTCTCGAATCGACCTCCGCGGCTCGCTGGACGACCCGCGTGACCTGCTGCCCCGTGCCGAGTTCGACGTGGCGGCCGCCCTGGAGAAGGTGCGGCCGATCGCCGAGGACGTGCACCATCGCGGGGTCGCGGCGCTGATCGAGATCACCGAGCGCTTCGACGGCGTCCGGCTGGAGTCGACCCGTGTCCCGGCCGAGCAGCTCACCGAGGCCCTGGAGACGCTGGACCCGAAGGTGCGCGCCGCGCTGGAGGAGTCGATCCGCCGCGCCCGGGCCGTGCACGCGGACCAGCGCCGCACCGGGCACACCACGCAGGTGGTGCCGGGCGGCACCGTCACCCAGCGCTGGGTGCCGGTGGACCGGGTCGGGCTGTACGTGCCGGGCGGGCTGGCGGTGTACCCGTCGTCCGTCGTGATGAACGTCGTGCCGGCCCAGGAGGCGGGCGTCCGGGGCATCGCCGTCACGTCGCCGCCGCAGAAGGAGTTCGGGGGGCGCGTGCACCCGACGATCCTGGCGGCCTGCGCGCTGCTCGGCGTGGACGAGGTGTACTCCGTCGGCGGCGCCCAGGCGGTCGCGATGTTCGCGCTCGGCACCGAGGAGTGCGCGCCGGTGAACATGGTCACCGGCCCGGGCAACATCTACGTCGCCGCCGCCAAGCGCTACTTCGCCGGACGGATCGGCATCGACTCCGAGGCCGGCCCGACCGAGATCGCCGTCCTCGCCGACGACAGCGCGCTGCCGTCCGACGTCGCCGCCGACCTGATCAGCCAGGCCGAGCACGGCCCGACCTCCGGCTCGGTGCTGGTCACCGACTCGCCGGCGCTGGCCGACGCGGTCGAGGCCGAGCTGGCCGTGCAGGTCGCGCGGACCAAGCACGGCGAGCGCGTCGCCGAGGCGCTCGGCGGCCGGCAGTCCGGCATCATCCTGGTCGACGACCTGGAGCAGGGCCTGACCGTCGTCAACGCCTACGCCGCCGAGCACCTGGAGATCCAGACCCGGGACGCGCACGCGGTGGCCGCGAAGGTCCGCAACGCGGGCGCGATCTTCATCGGCCGCTGGACGCCCGTCTCGCTGGGCGACTACGCGGCCGGCTCCAACCACGTCCTGCCCACCGGCGGCTGCGCCTGCCACTCGTCCGGCCTGTCGGTGCAGACCTTCCTGCGCGGCGTCCAGGTCGTCGAGTACGACCGGGACGCGCTCGCGGACATCGCCGCGCACGTCGTCAACCTCGCCGACGCGGAAGACCTGCCGGGGCACGGCGACGCCATCAAGGCTCGGTTCGATTGGACGGTTCCCGGCTCGTGACGCGCACCACTCGCATTGACGACCTTCCCATCCGGGACGAGCTGCGGGGCCAGTCCCCGTACGGCGCGCCGCAGTTGGACGTGCCGGTACAGCTCAACACCAACGAGAACCCGTACCCGCTGCCCGAGGAACTGGTCGCCCGGATCGCCGAGCGGGTCGCCGAGGCCGCCCGGGGGCTCAACCGCTACCCCGACCGCGACGCGGTCGAGCTGCGCGAGGGGCTCGCGGCCTACCTGAGCCGCACCACCGGCTTCCCGGTGGCCCGCGAGCAGGTCTGGGCCGCCAACGGCTCCAACGAGGTGCTCCAGCAGCTCCTCCAGACCTTCGGCGGCCCCGGCCGCCGCGCGCTCGGCTTCGAGCCGTCCTACTCGATGCACGCCCTCATCTCCCGGGGCACCGGCACCGAGTGGATCTCCGGCCCGCGCAACGACGACTTCACCATCGACGTGGACGCGGCCGTCGCCACGATCGCCGAGCACAGGCCCGACGTGGTCTTCGTCTGCTCGCCGAACAACCCCACGGGCACCGCGGTGGCCGCCGACGTCGTGCTGCGCCTGTACGAGGCCGCCCAGGCGGCCCGGCCCAGTCTGGTCGTCGTCGACGAGGCCTACGTCGAGTTCTCGCACCGCGCCTCGCTGCTGCCGCTCATCGAGGGCCGCCCCAACCTGGTGGTCACCCGCACCATGTCCAAGGCCTTCGGCGCGGCCGGCCTGCGCCTCGGCTACCTGGCCGCCGACGCGGCCGTGGTGGACGCGGTCCAGCTGGTCCGCCTGCCCTACCACCTGTCGGCCGTGACCCAGGCCACCGCGCTGGCCTGCCTGGAGCACACCGACACCCTGCTCGGGTACGTCGGGCGACTCAAGGAGGAGCGCGACCGCCTGGTGGACTCGCTGCGCGGGCTCGGCCTGGAGGTGACCGACTCGGACGCCAACTTCGTCCAGTTCGGCCGCTTCGCCGACACCCACGCCGTCTGGCAGGCCATCCTCGACCAGGGCGTCCTGGTCCGTGACAACGGCGTCCCGGGGTGGCTTCGCGTCACCGCCGGCACGCCGGCCGAGAACGACGCCTTCCTGGACGCCGTTCGCACCGTGATCAAGGAGCTGTAACCCCGTATGTCCCGCATCGGACGCGTTGAGCGCACCACCAAGGAGACCTCGGTCCTGGTCGAGATCGACCTCGACGGCACCGGCAAGACCGACATCTCCACGGGCGTCGGGTTCTACGACCACATGCTCGACCAGCTCGGCCGCCACGGTCTGTTCGACCTCACCGTCAAGACCGACGGCGACCTGCACATCGACACCCACCACACCATCGAGGACACCGCCCTCGCGCTCGGCGCCGCCTTCAAGCAGGCGCTCGGCGACAAGGTCGGCATCTACCGCTTCGGCAACTGCACGGTGCCGCTGGACGAATCGCTCGCCCAGGTGACCGTCGACCTCTCCGGCCGCCCCTACCTGGTGCACACCGAGCCGGAGCACATGGCGCCGATGATCGGCAGCTACGACACCACGATGACCCGGCACATCCTGGAGTCCTTCGTGGCCCAGGCGCAGATAGCCCTCCACGTCCACGTGCCGTACGGTCGCAACGCGCACCACATCGTCGAGTGCCAGTTCAAGGCGCTCGCACGGGCCCTGCGCTACGCCTCCGAGCGCGACCCGCGCGCGGCCGGCATCCTCCCCTCGACCAAGGGTGCACTGTGAGCAAGACCGCCGTGGCTCTCCTCTTCGTCGGCCTCTTCCTGGCCGGCGGGGTGATCTCGTTCTGGAAGCAGAAGCTGCCGAAGGGCGTCATCCTGGTGCTCGCGATCGGCTCCGTGATGTGCCTGGCCGCCGGCGCCATGCGCCTGTAGTGCGCGCGTACGCAGAGAGACTGGACACCTGAACATGGGCAAGAACGTCGTCGTCCTCGACTACGGATCGGGCAACCTGCGCTCCGCGCAGCGGGCCCTGGAGCGCACCGGCGCGAACGTCACCGTGACCTCCGACTTCGACACGGCGATGGCCGCGGACGGCCTGCTCGTTCCCGGCGTCGGCGCCTTCGAGGCGTGCATGCGCGGCCTCAGGTCGGTCCGCGGCGAGTGGATCATCGGCCGCCGGCTCGCCGGGGGCCGCCCGGTCATGGGCATCTGCGTCGGCATGCAGATCCTCTTCGAGAAGGGGGTCGAGCACGGCGTGGAGACGGCCGGCTGCGACGAGTGGCCGGGCACCGTCGAGCCGCTGGACGCCCCGGTCGTCCCGCACATGGGCTGGAACACCGTGGACGTGCCCGAGGGCAGCCGGATGTTCGCCGGCCTCGACCCGCAGACCCGCTTCTACTTCGTGCACTCCTACGGCGTGCGGCACTGGGAGCTGGAGGCGCACAGCGCGCGCATCCACGCCCCGCTCGTCACCTGGGCCACCCACGGGCAGCCGTTCGTCGCGGCCGTCGAGAACGGGCCGCTGTGGGCCACCCAGTTCCACCCCGAGAAGTCCGGCGACGCCGGCGCCGCCCTGCTGACCAACTGGGTCAACACCCTCTGACCGTCTGAGAGTTGTTACTGATGAGCCTTGAGCTGCTGCCTGCCGTCGATGTCCGGGACGGCCAGGCCGTCCGTCTGGTCAAGGGCGCCTCCGGCACCGAGACCTCCTTCGGCGAGCCGCTCGCCGCCGCGCTCGCCTGGCAGAACGCCGGCGCCGAGTGGCTGCACCTGGTCGACCTGGACGCCGCCTTCGGGACCGGGGGCAACTACGAGCTGCTGCGCGAGGTCACCGGCCGGCTGGACATCAAGGTCGAGCTGTCCGGCGGCATCCGCGACGACGAGTCGCTCGCCCGCGCCCTCGCCACCGGCTGCACCCGCGTCAACCTCGGCACCGCCGCCCTGGAGGCCCCCGAGTGGGTCGCCAAGGCCATCGCCGAGCACGGCGACAAGATCGCCGTCGGCCTCGACGTCGTCGGCACCACCCTGCGCGGCCGCGGCTGGACCCGCGACGGCGGGCAGCTCTTCGACGTCCTGGACCGCCTGAACCAGGAGGGCTGCGCCCGCTACGTCGTCACCGACGTCAACCGCGACGGCACCCTCACCGGCCCCAACCTCCAGCTGCTGAGCGACGTCTGCGCGGCCACCGACCGCCCGGTCGTCGCCTCCGGCGGCGTCTCCTCGCTGGACGACCTGCGCGCCATCGCCGGCCTCGTCGGCGAGGGTGTCGAGGGCGCCATCGTGGGCAAGGCACTGTACGAGCAGAAGTTCACCCTCGAAGAGGCCCTGGCGGCGGTTTCGGGCTGATGCCGCCGATGTCGGGCCGGCGTCGGGCCGAGGTGAGGCCGACGTCGCCGATGACGGAAGAGACGGTTACAGGATGACGGAACGTCGGATCGTACGCGGCCGGGTCGCCGGATTCTCCCCCTGGGAGGACGAGTTCGGCTACTCGCGCGCGGTCGTCGCGGGCGACCACGTGCACGTGGCCGGCTCCACCGCCTGGGTGGACGGCCGGATCGAGCACGAGGGCGACCCGTACGGGCAGACGCTCGCCGCGTTCGGCGTCGGGCTCACGGCCCTGGCCGCGTACGGTCTGACGGCGGACGACGTCGTCCGCACCCGGATGTACATCACCCACGTCCGCGACGCCGAGGAGGTGGGCCGCGCCCACCGTCAGCTCTTCGACGCCGCCCGCCCGGTGGCCACCATGGTGGTGGTCGAGGGCCTGATCGACTCCCGGATGATGGTCGAGGTCGAGATCGACGCGTACCGCACCGGGCTGGCAAAGACCCTGGAAGCCCCGGAAGGCAATCAGCCGTGACCCTTGCAGTACGTGTCATCCCCTGCCTGGACGTCGACGCCGGGCGGGTGGTCAAGGGCGTCAACTTCCAGAACCTGCGCGACGCCGGCGACCCGGTCGAGATGGCCAAGCTCTACGACGCCGAGGGCGCCGACGAGCTCACCTTCCTCGACATCACCGCCTCCTCCGGCGACCGCGAGACCACCTACGACGTGGTCCGCCGCACCGCCGAGCAGGTGTTCATCCCGCTCACCGTCGGCGGCGGCATCCGCGCCGTCGAGGACGTCGACAAGCTGCTGCGGGCCGGCGCGGACAAGGTGGGCGTCAACACCGCGGCCATCGCCCGGCCGGAGCTCGTGCGGGAGATCGCCCAGCGGTTCGGGCGGCAGGTGCTGGTGCTGTCGGTCGACGCCCGGCGCTGCCCTCCCGGCACCGAGACCGAGTCCGGCTTCGAGGTCACCACGCACGGCGGGCGCCGCGGCACCGGCCTCGACGCGGTCGAATGGGCGGGCCGCGCGGCCGAGTTGGGCGCGGGCGAGATCCTGCTCAACTCGATGGACGCCGACGGCACCAAGGACGGCTACGACCTGGACCTGATCCGGGCCGTGCGCAAGGCCGTCTCCGTGCCGGTGATCGCCTCCGGCGGCGCCGGCAAGCTCGCCGACTTCGCCCCGGCCGTCGAGGCGGGCGCGGACGCGGTGCTCGCGGCGAGCGTCTTCCACTTCGGGGACCTGCGGATCGGCGAGGTCAAGAACGCGCTGCGGGAGGCCGGGCACCCGGTGCGGTGACGCGTTCTGCGCGTCGAGCAGGGCCCGCCACCGTCCCTGGTGGCGGGCCCTGCTCGCTGTGCCGCTACTGCCGGGGCTCGCCCTTGATCAGCGCGAAGGGGGCGCCGTTCGGGTCCGCGAGCCAGGCGATCCGGCCGACGTTCTCCACGTCCGCGGCGGGCATCAGCACCGTGCCGCCGGCCGCCGTCGCCTTGGCGATCAGCGCGTCCACGTCGTCGGCGGCGAAGTACGGCGTCCAGGCGGACGGCTGGGCCGCGTCCATCACCGGGGCGATGCCGCCGAAGCTCGTCTCCTGCTGGTCGCCCTCGGCGGTCGAGATCACCCGGTAGCTCATGCCCGGGGACGGCTCGAAGTTCTCCACCCGCCAGCCGAACAGGGTCTCGTAGAACGCGAAGCCGGCGTCCTGGTCGGAGGTGTGCAGTTCGGACCAGCACATGGTCCTGTCGGTCGAGACGGCGTCCAGGCCCTTGGTGTTGCCGGCCTCCCACAGCGCGAACCGGGCACCCTGCGGGTCGGTGACCTGGGCGAAGCGGCCCTCGCCCATGACGTCCATCGGCGGGACGAGCACCGTGCCGCCGGCCTGCTCGGCGGTCTTGACGGCGGCGTCCACGTCGGGGGTGCGGAAGTACGTCGTCCAGGTGGACTGGTCGCCCTCGTCGAGCGGGCCGACGGCGCCGACGGTCCTGCCGTCCAGCTGGAGGAAACCGTAGCCGCCCGTCTCCGGGCCGCCCGACTGGAACGTCCAGCCGAAGACCTTCGCGTAGAACTCGGCGGTGGCGGGGATGTCCGGGCTGCCCAGGTCGATCCAGCAGGGCGAACCGGCGGGGAAGTCGGTGGTGAGCATGAGGTGGTGCCCCTTCGACGGAGAACTGACCGGAGCGGTTTCCGACAGGCGCGCGCACGCCCCCTCCCCGGCCACCTGAGAGTCTGCACCGGGCCACTGACAATCGCAGCCGGGACGGGATGGGGCGGATCGGGCCGGTCCCTCGAACGGGGCATCCCCGGCGATGCCGAGGCCCGTGCGCGGGAAGTCGGCGCGGTCGACTTCCCGCACGTGGTCGGCCGGTTCCGGACGGGCGGCCGGGTGTCGTCGTCGCGCGGGTGCGCGGGGGCGGGTGGGGGCACGGGTTTCTGGTGGGTGTTGAGGGGGTTGATAGCGTTCTCGGAGGCGTGGAGTCGTTTTCGGAGG